>NZ_JBMIQH010000019.1:0-180089 GCF_056155635.1 Paraburkholderia sp. BR10141
AAACACCCTACAGCGTAACCCGCGTGTAGGGTGGGGGTGACCATCTCATTACCGCACCCGGCAACTACGCCGGACGCGGCCCGGACTGCAAACGTATGGGGACTCGAGGTGGCCAGGCGCCGCCTGCGCTTACTTCTTCACGGCAGTCGGATCGAGGTTCTTGCCGGTGGCCTCGTTATAGCGCTGCACGTATTCCTCGGTGAGCTTGCGCACCGCGCGGCCGATCTTGCGATAGTCCGACTCGTTGAGGTTCGCGAGCGACACGCGGCCCGAAGGATGCGGCGTGCCGAAACCCTTGCCCGGCAGCAGCACCACGCGCGCTTCCTCCGCGAGACGGAACAGCAACTCGTTGGGCTTGACCTGCTTGAGCAGCCAGTCGACGAATTCGCGCCCAAAGCGCTTCTCGCCCATGTATTCCATGTCGAGGATCGTGTAGTAGTCGACCTGGTTCGGATCGCCCTCGCCGTAGGGCACGCCCATTTCCTCGAAGAGCGCGCGCTTGCGGTTGCGAATGAGTCGCTTGAGCGCGTTCTTGTACGCGTCGGGCGTGTCCATGAGCGAGAACAGCGAGAACAGCACCATCTGCACCTGCTGCGGCGTCGAAAGACCGGCCGTGTGGTTCAGCGCGACAGTACGGCTGTCGGCCACCAGACGGTCGATGAACTTGAGCTTCTCGGGCTCGGTGGTGATCGATTCGTAGCGCTTGTGCAGTTCCTTCTTCTCGTCCTTCGGCAGCTTTGCGAGCGTGTGGTCGAGCACGTTGTCGCGGTGCGTGGCGATCGCACCCAGACGCCAGCCGGTCGCGCCGAAGTACTTCGAATACGAGTACACGAGAATCGTGTTCTTCGGCGCGAGCGCGAAGAGCGAGACGAAGTTGTCGGCGAAGGTGCCGTACACGTCGTCGGTCAGGATGATGAGGTCCGGACGCTCCTTCACGATCTCAGCGATGTACTCGAGGCTCGCGTCGTCGATCTTCACCGAAGGCGGGTTGCTCGGGTTCACGAGGAAGAACGCCTTGACCTTCGGGTCGCGCAGCTTGTCGAGCTCCTTCTTCGAGTACTGCCAGTTGTTTTCCACCGTGGCGTTCAGATGCACCACGTTGAGCTGGTAATCGTTGAGTTCCGGAATCTCGATGTACGGCGTGAAAATCGGCATGCCGAGTGCGATGGTGTCGCCGGCCTTGATCAGGAAGTTCTCGCGCATCGTGTTGAAGATGTACGTCATGGCCGCCGTGCCGCCTTCTACCGCGAACACGTCGAACTCGCCGACGAACGGATGCTTGCCGATCATCTCGCGGCGCAGATACTGCCCGACGATGATCTCCGAAAGCTTGAGCATGCGGTCCGGCACCGGGTAATTGCAGGCGAGAATGCCTTCGCACATCTCATAGAGAAAGTCGCCCGCCGAGAGCCCCAGCTGATCGCGCACGTACGACACCGCGCCCGCGAGGAACCTGATGCCGGGCTGCCCCTTGTTCTCGCGCACGAACAGGTCGAAGCGCTCGACGATGCCGTCACGCTGCGGGAAGCCGCCCACGCCCTCGGGCATGTAGGCAAACGAGCGCTCGGACTCCCGCATGGCGAAGAGGCCGAGTTGCCAGAAGCCGTGACGCGGAATCGTGGCGAGGAAGTTGGGGTTGCCGCGGCCCGCGTTGAGCATCGCGAGATTGGCCGGGCGCGCGGTCGCGCCGCCGCCGGCCGCCTTGATGAGTTCGTCCTTCAGCTCGAACGGGCTCAGTGCATCGAGACCCGACTTTTCTTTCGCGCCGTTACCCTTCGCTTTCGTTGCCATGGTGTTCTCCATTGGAAGACGTTGCGTGTGCCGCGCGCTTTTTTCCTCGCGCAGCACACGTTGAATGCATGTCATGCAAGACCGACCACGAGCGGCCCGAGCAGCGTGAGCAGCACGTTCGCGATCGCATAGGTGATGGCGAACGGCACGGTGGGGACCGCGCTTTCCGCCTTGTCGAGAATGCCGCCGAACGCCGGGTTCGCACTGCGCGCGCCGGACAGCGCGCCCGCCAGAATGGCCGCGTTGTTGTACTTGAGCACGTAGCGGCCAAACAGCATCGTGAGGAAGAGCGGTACCAGCGTCACCACCACGCCTAGCAGGAAGATCGTGATGCCGCTCTGCTTGACCGTCACAACGGCCTGCAGGCCCGAGTTCAGGCCGACCACCGCGACGAACGCCGCAAGCCCGAAGTCCTTGAGCAGTTGCGAAGCCGCGGGCGGCATCACGCCGTACATGGGGTGCTTGCCGCGCATCCAGCCGAACACGAGACCCGCGAGCAGGCAACCGCCGCCCGAGCCGAGCGTGAGCGGAATGCCGGCCACGTTCACGACGATCAGGCCCACCAGCAGGCCGAGCACGAGGCCCACGCCCATGTAGATGAAGTCGGTCTTGTTGCTGTACGCGAGTTCGTAGCCGGCGGCCTGCACGGCGCGTTTCGTATCCGTTGCGGTGCCATAGATCGTCACCACGTCGCCGTGCTCGAGCTTCGTTTCGGGCAGGAGCGGCACGGGCTGGCCAACACGTTCGATCTTCTCGATGTACACACCGTGACGCAGATCGCGGTCCACGTTCTTGCGCACTTCGGCAATCGTCGTGTGGTTCATGCCCTTGCGCGTGAAGACGAGCTGGCGCGTTTGCATCACGAGGCTCATGCCGCCCGAGTCCGGCACTTCCGGCCCGATCAGCGCGCCCACTTCGACCATCTGCTCGCGGCGGCCCACGACCAGCACGACGTCGTCGCGGCTCAGCACGAAGTCGGGGGTGGCGTCGAGCACCTTGCCGGCGCGGCGAATCTTCTCGACCGCGACGAAATCGCTCTCGGCCAGCTCGATCTGCTTGACGGTCTTGCCCGCGGCTTTCTCGACACGGAACACGCGCCCGAACAACTCGGGCAGCGCCGTGATCTGGCCCGGCCCCGCAGCGGCGTTGCCGCCCGACATCTCGCGCTCGGCGTCCGCGGAGGCGTCCTTGAGGCTGCGGCCCATGAACTTCGGCAGGATGTTCACGCAGACGATGATCGCGCCGAGCGAGCCGAACACGTAGGTGACGGCGTAGCCGATCGCGACGTCGGCCTGCATGGCCTTCACCTGGTCGGGCGGCAAGCCCAGGCGCGCGATCGCGTCGCCGGCCGTGCCGATGATGGCTGACTGCGTCATGCCGCCCGCCGCGAGACCGGCGGCAAGGCCCTTGTTGAGGTGAAAGAGCTTCGCGCAAACCAGCACGGTGGCGAGACCCGCCACCGCCATGAACACGGCCATGGCGATTTCGCGCAGCGTCTTGCGGTTGAGCGAGTTGAAGAAGCCGGGGCCCGAGTCGTAGCCCACGGCGTAGATGAAGACGGCGAACATCACCGCCTTCACGCCGTTGTCGACGGTCACGCCCACCTGGCTCACGACGACGGCGGCGAGCAGCGAGCCGCCCACGCCGCCTAACTGGAACTTGCCGAAATTGATCTGACCGATCCAGTAGCCAACGGCCAGAGAAAGAAATAGCGCGATTTCCGGGGATTTGTGAAAGATGTCATGTAGCCATTCCATCGTGTCCTCGCTTTGAGAAAGAACCCCCTTGCTGCTGGGGATGGCCGGCAATGAGACACCGCCGGCCAGATCGAGCCGAAAACACCAGCCAGGATGCGTCAGCCAAACTTCGCCGCGAGCCCTACCACCACGGGGCCCATGAGCGGCAAGAGGATGTTCGACAGCGCGTAGGTGATCGTGTAGCCGATCACGGGAGTCGAGTTGCCGGCTACGCCGACGAGCGCACTGATCGCCGGCGTGCTGCACTGCTGGCCGGCGATGGCGCCGAGCAGCATCGGCGCTTCGAGCTTGAGGAACATGTGCCCGATCCACAGTGAGAGGAGCCCGGGAATCAGCACCATCAGAATGCCTGCGACCGGCAGCGCGAGACCGTACTCGCGCACGAGCTTGATGGCGTCGGGGCCGGCGGAAAGCCCGACGGCCGCGATGAAGGTTGCAAGACCAAAGTCCTTGAGCACCTGCGCGGCGGCCGAGGGCAGCGAGCCTACCAGGGGGTAACGCGAGCGCAGCCAGCCGAAGAACAGACCCGAGAGCAGGCACCCGCCGCCCGTGCCGAGCACCAGCGTGACGCCGCCCACGTTCACGCCGAAACGCCCGATCATCATGCCGACCAGCACGCCGAGGCCCAGATAGACGAAGTCGGTCTTCTGGGTCTGCTGGATCACGTAGCCCAGACGCTTCGCGCCGCGCGCGACGTCGCTGGGCGTGCCGACCAGCGTCAGCACGTCGCCGCGATGCACGACCATGCCGGGCAAGGCGGGCACCGTGTTGTCGAGCCGCGTGATCGCGCCGACGTAGATGCCGCGGCCCGCTTCCGGCGCGGCGCGCTCGCGCATTTGCGCGAGCGTGAGGCCGCTGACGTCGCGCTGCGTGACCATCACGTCCACGCGTTTCGCGAGCAGCTTGAACAAGCCCTCGCCCGGCATCTCTTCGCCGAGACTGCCTGCTGCTTCGATCACGGCTTCGCGGCGCCCGGCGATCAGCACGATGTCACCCGGCTGCAGCACGGACTGCGCATTGGCGTCCAGTTGGCGTCCCTCGCGCAGCACGTACTCGATCGTGACGTTATTGCCAAAACGCGCCTCGAAGGCGGCGACTGAGCGGCCGGCTGCGGGACCCACCTTGAACGCGCGACCTTCGAGCGGCGCGAGCGCGAGCCGCTGTCCTTCGTCGAGCGCGCCGTCGCCGCCGAGCTTGCGATACAGGCGCGCGGCCTCTTCCCGCAGGTTCACGCGCAGGATCAGCGGGGCAATCTGGCTCGTGAAGAGCACGATGGTGATGAGGCCAAAGAGGTAGCTCACGCTGTACGCGGTCACGATATGCGCCTGCAGCGTGCTCACCTGGGCGTCGGTCAGGCCGAGCCGCGTGATCGCTTCGGAAGCCGTGCCGATCACGGCCGATTCGGTCGCCGCGCCCGCGAGCAGGCCCGCCGCTGTGCCCGCATCGAGCTTCATCACGACGACCGCGATCATGACGAGCGCCATGACCGAGACGATCTCGACGATCGAGAGCAGTCCGTAGCGCCAGCCGCGCCCGACGTTCGCGAAGAACTGCGGACCGCCCGTGAAGCCGAGCGCGAAGATGAAGAGTGCGAAGGCGACGTTCTTGAGGTCGGGCGAGATGCGCGCGCCGGTTTGCCCGAGCACGAGCGCGACGATCAGCGTGCCACACACGCCTCCGAGGGAGATCGGACCGAAGCGGATCGAACCAATCAGATAACCGAGCGCGAGGCTCACGAACAGGGCAATCTCGGGTTGCGACTTCAGCACTTCGACGATCATGTCTGGTCTGCCGATTTATGTTTTAGTTAGCCCGAAAGCGTGCTCAAAAAACGAGCGGTAATGCACATTAAATAACATGCAGCGCTAATTCCCGGTCGTTATTTTCCCTCACGCACAACAATTCATTCATACAGAAAGAGCGTCAACACGCGCTTAATTCCGGCTCGTAAATGACGGGAAATTCACCGACCGCAATGACTCACAATTCGCCAGAGGCAAAGGGCGCCCCGCCCGGAACCTGGCAGTTCTGACAGACATCCGCTGCTTGCGTGAATTACGCAAACACGTTATCCGCAATGCACAATATTTAGATAGTGACAAAAACGCACAACGCATTCCTCACTCAATACATGCCGACTGCGTATTGGATCTTTTACAAGTAAGAAATGCTGCCGTGTGTTGAGATAGATATTGTAATTCTCACGGACTGTCAATATTATTTTTGTTAGATTCCCGCGGTCGTCCATCGCAGTAGTTCATTCGAGGCACATTGACCATAACATCGCGACACATCGCTTCGTTCCTCAACTTCGCCAGCAGTTGCGGTGTCCCTCAACCGGTCCATGCATCGAGCATACGAGGCTACACATGAACCAGATACATGCCATGCGCGTCTTCGTCAGGGTGGCGGAAACCGGGAGCTTTCGTCGCGCCGCGCAGCAGCTCGACGTCTCCAACGCGCTCGTCACGCGCTCCGTCGCGATGCTCGAGGCGCACCTGAATGCACGCCTCATCAATCGCACCACGCGCAATCTCGCGCTCACCGAGGCGGGTCAGCGCTACCTCGAAGGCTGTCGTTGCGTGCTAGAGGAACTCGATCATCTGGAGCGTTCGCTGGCGCACACGGAAAGCGAGCCGAGCGGCACGCTGCGCGTGGTGGCCGCCGGCGCGCTCTCGCTTGCCACGCTCACGCCGCTCATCGACGGCTACCGGCGTCTGTATCCACGCGTGAACGTGCGCCTCACGCTCGCCGAGCGGCCCGTGGATCTCATGGAAGACGGCTTCGACGTGGGCATCGTCGGCGCCACGCCCGCACGCAACGGCGAGTGCGTGGAGCGCGCGCTCGGCACCACGACGTTCGTCCCCTGCGCGGCGCCCGCATGGCTCGCCGAGCACGGCGAGCCGCATACCCCCGACGAGCTCGCGCAATGCGCGGCGGTCGCGCTGCCTCCCGAGGAGCGCAGCGCGACGTGGCAGTTCGCGAAGCCCGGCGAGCGTGCACAGCAGGTCACGCTGCAGCCCGGCTACGCCGTCAACAACATGCTGATGGTGCGGCTCGCCGCGCTGGCCGGCATGGGCGTGGCGGTCGTGCCTGCGCCGCTCGTCGCCGACGACTTCAGCGCGGGCACGCTGCGGCGGCTACTGCCCGACTACGACATCGACGATCCCGACGCCCGCATGTCCATCGTCTATCCGAGCCGCCAGTATTTGCCCGCGAAGACGCGTCGCTTCGTCGACTACACGGTCGAGCATTTCGAGCTTGCGCGTCATGCATCGCCCATCGCGGCGAATTCCAATGGTGCAGCGAGCCGGCCGCTGAGCGTGGCGTAAGCACACAGCGGGCGGGCGTAATGTGCCCACCGGATGGTTTGAGAACATGCTGCTTGCAAATGCGCCGTTAACGAACATGCCGTTCGCGCGACGATGCATCAGAGCCGGGGCGAACTGCCGTCGACCGGAACCAGCAGGCCCCCGTCGCCCGCGCCGCACAGTTCGCGCAGCAATGCCGCCTCGCGCTCGTGCACTTCTACGGGTAGCCACAATGCCCCCGCCCAGGAGAGGTAGCGCGCGCGATGCTGGCCGTTGCGAAACGCCACTACCCCCTCGTGCGCAAGTCCGAGCCATCCGGCCAGCCCCGCCACGCGGCGTTTGCTGATCGTCACGTAGGGCATCTGCGGCACGCGCTCGTTATCCGGATCGAGAAACTCGCGTATGCCGCGAATCTTGCCGCTATGCCAGTCGTCGACGGGCTTGAGCACGTAGTCGGTGTCGTCGCGGTCGGCACAGAGAAGCAGCTTTTGCAGATCGACGATCACGACGACGTGGCGTGTGCCGTCGGTCGTGAAGACGCGCTTGAAGCGCACGTGGTCATACGCGTCGTGGTCGGGCAACGGGACAGTCCAAAGAGGTCCACAAGCGGGATACGGCGAGGAATCCGAAACGGAGGTGATGCTGGACATGGACGTCGATTGCATGCGTGCTTTTGGTGGAAACGTGGTTCAGGAAATGAAACCGGCCTAAGCTACGGATGAGCCATTAAATTTTTATGACGAATGCGGGGCGCATCGAGGACTGACACATGACGATCGAAACCTTCGGCGAGCACGTGCGTATCGAAAGCCAGGGACATGTAGCAATTGTCGTGCTCGACCGCCCGGCGCAGCGCAACGCCATCGACAGACCCGTTGCGACTGCACTCGCTGCCGCCTTTGCACGCTTCGAAGAAAATCCCGCATGGCTCGCGGGTGTCCTGTACGGCGCGGGCGGCACGTTCTGCGCGGGCGCGGACCTCACCGCGCTCGCCGACCCCGAACGCCGCAATGAAATCCGCGCGGACGGCAGCGGCCCGGGCCCGCTCGGCCCCACGCGCATGTCGCTCAGCAAGCCCGTAATCGCGGCGATTTCAGGCTACGCCGTTGCGGGCGGCCTCGAACTCGCACTGCTTTGCGACCTGCGCGTGGTCGAAGAAGACGCCGTGCTCGGCGTGTTCTGCCGCCGTGTGGGCGTGCCGCTCATCGACGGCGGCACGGTGCGCCTGCCGCGCCTGATCGGGCTGTCGCGCGCACTCGATCTGATCCTCACGGGGCGCGCCGTCGATGCGCAGGAAGCCCTCGCGTTCGGCCTCGCCAATCGTGTGGTCGCCAAAGGCGGCGCGCGCGAGGCCGCCGAGCAACTTGCCGCACAACTCGCGGCGTTGCCCCAAGCCGCGTTGCTCGCGGACCGCCGCTCGGCGCTCGAACACAGCATGCTGCCCGACACTGCCGAAGCGTTGCGCCGCGAAGGCGCGCTCGGCTATCGCGCGGTGCTCGACGAGGGGCTCGCACTCGCGGCGCGCTTCGCGGCCGGCGCGGGCCGTCACGGCGAACCGCTCGATCCGCTGAAACAGAAGTGAGCTAAACAAAATCGCACGCGAACGTCGCGACAGCCGATTGACGTGTCGATGGCCACAATGCGCAGTGCTTGACGCTTGAAGGCGCGCGCCCGACCCACTACATTGAAATTGATCCGCGCCGCTGCCCCCGCCCCTGCCGCCATGTGTAATGACGCTGAGGACTGCTGCGTCGTCTAACGGCAATCTTCAGACGAACCGCCCCGGCGCCCCCTTCCCTGATGCCGCATCACGGGAGAGATCTCATGCCGACGGATCGAATCATCCGCTTCGCGGACTTCGAACTCGACGTCGAGCGGTACCAGTTGCGCCGAGAAGGTATGGAGGTCAAGCTGGAGCGGTTGCCGATGGATCTTCTGATCCTGCTGGCCTCGCGCCGCGGCGAGTTGATCTCGCGCGCGGACATCGTCGACCGGCTGTGGGCCGGCAGCCCCTTTCGCGACACCGACAACGGCCTGAACACGGCGATCCGCAAGATCCGCATCGCGCTCGCCGACGACCCCGCCAAACCGCGCCACCTCATCACCGTGAAGGGCAAGGGCTACCGGTTCGACGGCATCCTGCCCGAGCCGTCCGAGGTTCACGGTGCGTCGGCTGCCGCGCGCGACCCGCTAACGCCGCGCGAGAGCGAGCACGCGCCGCCCGCCGTACGCATGCTGGTGCTGCCGTTCACCAACCACACCGGCGACGCGAGCCAGGACAGCCTGTGCAGCGCCCTCGCCGATGAGATCTCAGTTACCCTCGGCGCGCTCAACCCCGAGCGTCTCCTCACGATCGCGCGCACCACGGCGGCGCGTTACCGCGCGACACAAAAGAGCATCGGCGAGATCGCGCGCGAACTAAACCTCGACTACGTGCTCGAAGGCTCGCTCACGCGCGCGGGGCAGCAAACCCGCATCCTCACGCGTCTGATCCGCTGCGCCGACGAAGCGCAGATCTGGAGCCGCGCGCACGAAAGCGCCACGCAAGGCGCACTTGACATCCTCAAGGAAGCGGTCGCGGCGCTCGCCGAGAACCTGGCGACCACGCTTTCCGAGCAGCAGCGCACGCGCCTCGAGCGGCGCCTGCCTGTCGATCCCGCCGCGCACGACGCGTATGTGCGCGGGCGTTTCTTCTGGTATCGCCGCGTGCATTTCGAAGCGGGCTTTTGCGCGCATCACGGCATCGACGGCGAAGACTTCGTGCGCAGCCGAACCTACTTCGAGTCCGCGCTCGAACACGACCCGAGTTATGCGCTCGGCTATACGGGCCTTTCGAACTACTACGGATCGACGGTTGTGCATGGCTTCGTCGCGCCCGACGACGGCTGGCCGGTTGCGCGCTCGCTCGCCGAAAGCGCGCTCGAACTCGACCCCGATCTGCCCGAGGCGCATCACGCGCTCGCGGCCGTGCGCTACTTCTACGACTGGGACTGGGACCAGGCCGAGGCCGGCTTCAAGGATGCCCTGCGGCGCAACCCGAGTTACCCGGAGGCGCATCGGCTCTATGCGCGCATGCTGGTGGCGGCGGGACGCCGCGCGGAAGGCGACGCCGCGATGGAGCGCGCCGAGCGCATCGATCCGCTGGCGTTCCAGGGCTCGCGCGCGTTCGGCATGGTGATGTCGGGCAGGCATGCGGAAGTCGTGAGTGAATATCTCGCGCCGGGGCACATGGACCATCCGCCGCTCGTCTATCAGTTGCTCGCTACCGCGTTCGAAGTGAAAAAGCTGTATGCGCAGGCCGTGGACGCCACCGTGGAGGCGCTCGAACGCTGCAACCAGCAGGCGCGTGCGACCACCATTCGCGCCCGCTGGGAAACGGGCGGCTATGACGCGGTGCTGCGCTGGTATCTGGAAGATCTGCTCGCGCGGCGGCGGGCGCGATACACCTCGCCGCTGCTCATCGCCGAGGCCCACGCGCGGCTCGCGCAGCCCGACGAAATGTTCCGCTGGCTCGAAACGGCGCTGGCCGAGCGCAGTTCGCGGCTATGCGAGTTGCGCACGAATCCATGGTTCGCGCCCTGGCGCCCGACGGGGCGCATGCGGCTCATCGAAAAACATATTGGCGGCGGCCCGACACGCTGAGCGTGGCGCAGATTGCGAGAGCGCGTCGGGTCGCCGTCCTGATACCTGGGTCTCCCTGTCGACTCAGTTCCCGTGATAGAGCCCTTCGTTCAGCGCCTTCTGCTGGCCCGATTGCTCGGAGCGCACCAGGTCCTGATAGACCTGCGCGTGCGTGAGCCTCATCGGCGCGCCCGATGCGCTCGTCGACATCGGTGAGCCGCCCACGTCCTGCGCAGCCGGCGGTGTGCTGGCCTGTTGTGACGGGTCGTCGCTCTGCGATTGCGCCAGCGCGCTACCTGCGAATAAGGCGGCCGCAGCGGCCACCGCGATGCGTACTGTGGTCATCGTGTTCATGACATCGCTCCAGGAAGGTTGCGCATATTCGGTTCCGTCATGCGCGGGACGGACGACGCGAGGGCGGCGACCGCCGGCGGGCGGGCCGGTGGGCGGACTGTTTCGCTCGTTGGATCGTGTGGGTATCGTGCTGCCCGCGAGCGCGTTGCGCCATGCACGTAACCTGTAGAAATCGTCAAGAAATATGAAGGAACGGTGAACGGAGTCCGGCAAGAAAAGCTGTTGTTTTCCCAACAGCTTTGAAAAGCGTGCCGTATGCGTTGTGTCGGGTTTCAGTACAATTCCGCGTTGACTTAAATAAAACGGCTTCGCGCTCAATGCCTGTCGCCGTCCTGCGCCGACCCCACGCCATGCCCCTGCCTCTTCTCGCCCTTGCCGTTGCCGCTTTTGGTATCGGTACCACCGAATTCGTCATCATGGGTCTGCTGCCCGACGTCGCGCGCGACCTGAGCGTCTCGATCCCGGCGGCGGGCATGCTCGTCTCGGCCTATGCGCTCGGCGTGACGATCGGCGCGCCCATCGTCGCCATCGCGATTGCCAATGTGCCGCGCAAGCAGGCGCTCATGCGCCTGATCGGCATCTTCATCGTCGGCAACCTGTTGTGTGCGCTCGCGCCGAACTACTCGATCCTGATGGCCGCGCGCATCGTCACGGCGTTCTGCCACGGCGCGTTCTTCGGCATCGGCTCGGTGGTCGCGGCCGGCCTCGTCGCGCCGAACCGCCGTGCGCAGGCCATCGCGCTGATGTTCACGGGCCTGACGCTCGCCAACGTGCTGGGCGTGCCGCTCGGCACAGCGCTCGGCCAGATCGCCGGCTGGCGCACGACGTTCTGGGCCGTGACGGCCATCGGCATCCTCGCGGCGGCGGCGCTGCAGGTGTGCCTGCCCGCGAAGATCGAAATGCAGAAGGCGAGCCTCGTGCATGAGTTCGGCGTGCTGAAGAACCCGCAGGTGCTCATGGTGCTCGGCATGAGCGTGCTGGCCTCGGCCAGCCTCTTCGCGGTGTTCACCTACATCACGCCGATTCTCGAAGACGTTACCGGCTTCTCGCCGCATGAAGTCACGTTCGTGCTGCTGCTGTTCGGCCTTGGGCTCACGGTAGGCAGCACGCTGGGCGGCAAGCTCGCCGACTGGAAGCTCATGCGCTCGCTGCTCACGTTCCTCGCCATGATCGCCGTGGTGCTCGCCGCGTTCTCGCTGACCATGCACGACCCGATCGCGGCCATGGCGACGATCTTCGTGTGGGGCATCCTTGCGTTCGCGATCGTGCCGCCACTGCAGATACTGATTGTCAACCGCGCGAGCGATGCGCCCAACCTCGCCTCCACGCTCAACCAGGGCGCATTCAATCTCGGCAATGCAGGCGGCGCCTGGATTGGGGGCGTCGCGATCAGCGCAGGCGCGCCGCTCACGGCGCTGCCGTGGGTGGGCGTGGTCACGGCTTTCGCAGCGCTCGCGCTCACACTGGTTTCGGCGCAGATCGACCGGCGCGCGCGCCGCCGTGTGGCGATTTCGGGGCCGACTTCCTGCGCCTGATGCTTTGCTCGCTGCGGGCACGGCGTGCGCGCGTTACATTGAGGCGCGCGCGCTCAACCTGAGGCACGCCTGCGCCGCGATTTTCATGCGCACGTAGTAGCATCTCGCCCGATGAAAACCGTCCTCACCCGCGACTTTCTCGCGCTGATCCTGAGCGTGGCCGTGGTCGGTCTCGGCTCCGGCGCGACGCTTCCGCTCACCGCCCTCGCCCTCACCGACGCCGGCTATGGCACCGCCATCGTCGGCCTGCTCACTGCCGCCCAGGCGCTGGGGGGCCTTGCCGTCGTGCCGTTCACGGCATGGATCTCGACACGCTTCGGCTCGCGCCAGGTGATCGTCGGCTCGGTGCTGACCGTGGCCGTCGCGACCGCATTGATGCAGACCAGCGCCAATCTGTGGCTCTGGGCGCTCCTGCGCATGCTCTGCGGCGCGGCGCTCATGTTGCTCTTCACGATCGGCGAAGCCTGGGTCAACGAACTCGCCGACGACTCGAACCGCGGCCGCGTGGTGGGCATCTACGCGACCACGTTCACGCTGTTCCAGATGTCGGGCCCGGTGCTGGTGAGCCAGATCGCGGGCTATACGGCGTGGCGCTTCACGATCTGCGGCGCGATCTTTCTCATCGCGCTGCCGATGCTCGCGGCGATCCGCTCGAATCCGCAGCAAACCGACATGCACGAGCCGCACGGAAGCTGGCGTCACGTGATGCCGAAGATGCCCGCGCTCATCGTCGCCACCGGCTTTTTCGCACTGTTCGACACGCTCGCGCTGTCGCTGTTGCCGCTCTTCGCGATGGGTCACGGCATCGACACCGAAGTGGCCGTGCTGTTCGCCTCAGTCGTGCTGCTCGGCGACACGACCATGCAATTCCCCATCGGCTGGCTCGCCGACCGGCTCGGCCGCGAGCGCGTGCATGCGCTCATGGGCGTGATCGTCGCGGTGCTGCTGCCGCTGTTGCCTTTCGTCGTCGATACGCCCTGGCTGCGCTGGCCGCTCCTCTTCGTGCTGGGCGCGGCGGCGGGCTCCATTTATACGCTCGCTATCGTGGCCTGCGGCGAGCGTTTCGCGGGCGTCGCGCTCGTTTCCGCGAGTGCGCTCGTGAGCGCGGCGTGGAGCGCGGCGAGCTTCGCCGGCCCGATCGTCACCGGCGCGCTGATGGAGCACGCGGGCCAAGACGCTATGCTGTGGGTGCTGTTTGCGGGGGCATTGGTGTTTCTCGGCGCGCTGCGGTGGGAGCGGTCGCGCGGGCTGGCGGGGGTGCGTGCATAAGCGGCCAACGCCACACGCAGCCCCAAAAAAATCACTTCACCGCAGGCAAAATCTTGCCGACGCAGGCACCCAACCCCAAGCGATAGCCATCGCCCTGGCACCAGCCCGCGAGCGTGAGTTCGTCGCCGTCTTCGATGAAGCCGCGCGTGCCGCCGCCCTTCAGTTCGAGCGGATTCTTCGCGTTCCAGGTGAGCTCGAGCAGGCTGCCGAACGAGTCCGGCGTCGGGCCCGAGATCGTGCCCGAACCCATCAGGTCGCCCACGCGCGTGTTGCACCCCGCCACGGTGTGATGCGCGAGCTGCTGCGCCATCGACCAGTACATGTGGCGGAAATTCGTGCGCGCGATGGTCGTCGCCTCGGCCGCGCCTTCGGGCCGCATCCGCACTTCGAGCGCAATGTCGAACGCGTGGTCGCCCTCGTGACGCAGGTATTCGAGCGGCTGCGGTTCCTGCACCGGCTGCGCGACGCGGAACGGCTCCAGCGCGTCGAGCGTGACGACCCACGGCGAAATCGTCGTGGCAAACCCTTTCGAATTGAACGGCCCGAGCGGCACGTATTCCCATTGCTGGATGTCGCGCGCGCTCCAGTCGTTGAGCAGCACCATGCCGAAGATGTGGTCCTCGGCGTCTTCGCACGCGATCGGCTCGCCGAGCGCATTGCCGCGCCCGACGATGAAGCCCGTTTCCAGCTCGATATCGAGCTTGCGGCATGCGCCGAACACCGGACGATCCTGATCGGGCAGCTTCAACTGGCCCCTCGGGCGGCGCACCGGCGTGCCGCTCACCACCACCGACGACGCGCGGCCGTTGTAGCCGATCGGCATCTCGGACCAGTTCGGCAGCAGCGCATTCTTCGGATCACGAAACATCGAGCCGACGTTCGTCGCGTGTTCCTTCGACGAGTAGAAGTCGGTGTAGCCCGGAATCTGCACCGGCAGATGCAGTTTCGCGTCGGCGAGCTTCACGAAGGCGCGCTGGCGCAACGCCGCGTCGTCGCGCAGCGTGGCCGTTTCGCGCGCGAGCAGCGAAGAAAGCTGCACGCGCACGCTGCGCCACGTCTCGCGGCCAAGCGCGATGAAGTCGTTCAGCGCGGCACGCGCAAAGACGTCTTGCTGCGCATTCGCGGGCAGACGCAGCAGCCCGGCTTCGTGCAGCACCGCAAGGTCGGCCACGAGGTCGCCGATCGCGACGCCCACGCGCGCCGTTGCGTTGCCGGTATCGCTGAACACGCCGAACGGCAGGTTCTGGATCGGGAAATCGCACTGGGCGTCGTTCGCGCTCTCGACCCAGCTCTTGCGCTTCGCGTCGAGCGTCGCCTTGAGTTCGTCCGTCATAGTGCTGTTCATTGCTGCTCCGGATTGAAGTGTTTCGTGAGGCCTTGCCAGCACTCGTAGTAATGCGCCTGCAGCTGGCTCGTTTCGAGCGCGTAGCGCGTCGGACGGATCAGCGTGCGGGTCTCGAACATGAAGGCCATCGTGTCGCCGACCTTGTGCGGTTTGGTCGTGTCGGAGTTCGAGGCTTTTTCGAAGGTCTCGGCATCCGGGCCATGGCCCGACATGCAGTTGTGCAGGCTCGCGCCGCCCGGCACGAAGCCTTCGGCCTTGGCGTCGTACACGCCGTGCACGAGGCCCATGAACTCGCTCGCCACGTTGCGGTGATACCAGGGCGGTCGGAACGTGTTCTCGGCCGCGAGCCAGCGCGGCGGGAAAATCACGAAGTCGATCGAGTCGACTCCCGGCGTGTCCGTGGGCGCATGCAGCACGAGGAAGATCGACGGATCGGGGTGGTCGTAGCTGATCGAGCCGATGGTGTTGAAGCGGCGCAGGTCGTACTTGTAGGGCGCGTAGTTGCCGTGCCATGCCACCACGTCGAGCGGGGAGTGGCCGATGTCGGCGCGCCAGAGCTGGCCGCCCAGCTTCGTGACGAGCTCGAACTTGCCTTCGCGGTCTTCATAGGCGGCGACGGGCGTGAGGAAGTCGCGCGGATTCGCGAGGCCATTCGAGCCGATCACGCCGAGATCCGGCAGACGCAAGAGCGCGCCGAAGTTCTCGCAGATATAGCCGCGTGCTTCGCCATCGGGCAAATCCACCGTGAAGCGCACGCCGCGCGGGATCACGACGATCTCGAAGGGCTCGACATCGAGCCGGCCCATCTCCGTGCGGATGGCAAGCCGCCCCTGCTGCGGGACGATCAGCAGCTCGCCGTCGGTGTTGTAGAAGAAGCGGTCGACCATCGGCCGGTTCGCCGCGTACAGGTGGATCGCGCAGCCGCTCATCGAGGCCGCGGAGCCGTTGCCCGACATCGTCACCCAGCCGTCGATGAAATCGGTCGGCTCCGTGGGCATGGGCAGCGCGTCCCAGCGCAGCTGGTTGGGCGGCGTGGGCGGCACGTCGCCGAAATCGGCGACGAGGCGCGGCGCGCCATTCACATCGAGGCGCGAGGCGACCGGCGCAAACGGCCGATGCACGGCGCCCGGACGGATCCGGTAGAACCACGTGCGGCGGTTGTGCGAGCGCGGCGCGGTGAACGCGGTGCCCGAGAGCTGCTCGGCGTACAGGCCATAGGCGCAGCGCTGCGGCGAGTTCTGGCCTTCGGGCAGCGCGCCCGCCAGCGCCTCGGTCGCGAATTCGTTGGCGAAGCCGCTCATATAGCCGTGCTGGACTTCGGTTGGGTCACGCAAAGGTGCGTTCATTGCTTGGTCTCTCCACGTTCTCGAGCCGTGACATGACGTCACGCGATTTACGGATAGTAAAACCAATTACGATTAGTGAAATTAGGCGTATACCCTGACGGACAGTCGGTGGCCTCCAGAATATGGGCGAATGGTCGATAACGTTATGACCAAACAGTCCATCCGGGGCGGCTGCGGGCTGCTACCATCGGGTCATGCGACCCCGTGTGGGGCTCGCACTTCTCATCCGCTTCCCGCTACATCACATGATTGCTCCCACCATTCCCGAGCTCGTTGCCCGCGCCGCCGACCATCCGTTTCTCGGCGAGCATCTGGCGATGGGCACTGGCGCGCACGCCAAAGAAGCCGTGGCGCGGCGGCGCGGCGTGGAGCTATTGAGCGCCTACGAGCCGATTTACGACATCAGCGTGCACAGCGGGGCGCAGTCGCTCACCGCCGATCTCGCGATGGCCTCGCGCTTTGGCGACGAACTCGGCTATCAGGCGGTCACGCTGCGCGAACAGGACGGCCAACTCGCGCCCTGCGACGCATTCAGCGACACGCTCGACGATCCTGACCTCGTCGCGGTCGACCGCATGGTGCGCGCGCTGCACGCCATCAATTTTCTGGGTGGCCAGCAGCACGGGCTGCTCTTCCTGCGCGTGCACGAGCGCCTCTTGAAGAGCGTGAAGTACGACCATGGAAGGCATTTCTCGAACGTGCTGGTGTCGTTCGGGCTGAACCCCGGACGCATCGTGATCGAGCTGCCGCCGGCGGCGGTCGCGCACCGCACGTTCCTCGGCTATCTCACGAAGAGCTATCAGCGGTACGGGTTCAAGGTGGCGGGCAATCTGCCCAATGCCGGGCAGATTCTTTCGGTGTCGGACGTGCCTCGGCCCGACTTCGTGAAGATGGATGCGGCGTCCGCGCTGCGCGATTCGATGGTGAAGCCGCTCGTGAGCTATGCGGCGCGGCTGCGCATTCCGCTGATTTTCAACCGCGTGACCGATGCGGCGCAGTTCGAGCAGTTGCAGCAGTACGACGTACGCTTCGTGCAGGGGCCCGTGTTCGCGGCCCAGGACAAGGTGGTTTGACGATGTGAGGCAAGCAAGGCGCCGGGCGGCGCCTGTGCGGCCTTAGAGGCTGACGGGTTCCTGCTCCAGCTCCACGCCGAAGCGCGCGAGCACGTCGCGCTGGATCGCCTCTGCGAGTTCGAGAATGTCCGCGCCGGTCGCACCGCCGCGATTGACGAGCACGAGCGCCTGACGCTCGTGCACCGCCGCGGCCCGCAGCGCACGGCCCTTCCAGCCGCACCGGTCGATCATCCAGCCCGCCGCGAGCTTCACGCGCCCGTCGGCCTGGTGGTACGAAACGATCTGCGGCTCGCGCACGACGAGCGTATCGAACTGCTGCGCTTCGATCACGGGGTTCTTGAAGAAACTACCCGCATTGCCGAGTTCGAGCGGGTCAGGCAGCTTCGCGCGCCGCACCGCGACCACAGCGTTGAATACGGCACGCGCATGCGGCGCCTCGCCGGCGTTGTGCTGGGCCAGCTCGCGCGCGAGATCCGCATAGCCCGCGTTGGCCTGCCACACCTTCGGCAGGCGGAACGTGACCGACGTGATGACGAAACGATCGCGCCCTTCGCGCTTGAAGAAGCTGTCGCGATAGCCAAAGCGGCAGGCGCCCGCGTCGAACTCCACGGCTTTGCCGGTCGCCATTTCGATGGCCCGCACCGACACGCAGCGCTCGGCCATCTCGAGCCCGTAGGCGCCGATGTTCTGAATGGGCGCCGCGCCCACCGTGCCCGGAATCAGCGCCAGATTCTCGAGGCCCGGCATGCCCGCTTCGAGCGTCCAGGACACAAAATCGTGCCAGTTCTCGCCCGCGGCCGCTTCCACGTACCAGGCGTGGCCGTCTTCGTAGGCCACGCGCTTGCCGGTCAGCGCCATGAGCAGCACGAGACCGTCGAAGTCGCGCGTGAGCACGACGTTGCTGCCACCACCCAGCACGAGCGTACGCAAGCCCTGGGCGCGCGGGTCGCGCACCGCGGCAGCAAGGTCGGCCTCGCTTTCAACGCGGCACGCGTAGCGCGCACGCACGTCGAAGCCAAATGTGTTGTGCGCGCGCAGCGCAAAGCCGGCGGCGAACCACACAGGTGACGTTGTAACGGGCGTTTGGACGACGGGCATCGAGAAAGAACGGAACACGGACAGCAGACGAAAAATGGCCGGAAAGGCCGCCGGGAGGCACCTGCGCACTGCTGACTCGCCTCCGGGCGGCGGCAAGCCGCCTTGGGCAAACGCAACGGCGCCGGTAGAATGGCGTCGGTCCGTGATTATAGCGAGTGTGCGAACCGCTGCCTGAAAATGCGTCTGTGGGCTGCGGAATACAGCTGCGACCCGCGGGCATTTGGCTTGCATGGTTTTTGCACCGCCGTTTGCGCACCTCGTACTTTTTGGAGAAAGCAATGCCATCGTTTGACGTCGTCAGCGAAGCCAACATGATCGAAGTAAAGAACGCCGTGGAGCAGTCCAACAAGGAGATCTCCACACGCTTCGACTTCAAGGGCTCGGATTCGCGCGTCGAGCAGAAAGAGCGCGAGCTGACCGCGTTCGCCGACGACGACTTCAAGCTCGGCCAGGTGAAGGACGTGCTCGTGTCGAAAATGGCCAAGCGCAATGTGGACGTGCGCTTCCTCGACTACGGCAAGATCGAGAAGATCGGCGGCGACAAGGTCAAGCAGGTCATCACCGTGAAGAAGGGTGTGTCGGGCGACCTCGCGAAGAAGATCGTGAGGCTCGTGAAGGACAGCAAGATCAAGGTCCAGGCGAGCATCCAGGGCGACGCCGTGCGCGTGACGGGCGCCAAGCGCGACGACCTGCAAAGCGTGATCGCCATGCTGCGCAAGGACGTGACCGACACGCCGCTCGACTTCAACAACTTCCGCGACTAAGGCGGCAAGTCCAGCGTATTGCGGGGCGGCTCGGGCCGCCCCGTTTCGTTTCACACGTCGCCGCGCGCGCTCGCTTTCTCGCGCTCAGTCCGCCGTCACCACGAGCGGCATGAGCACCTCGCCGGTTTCCAGCAGTGTCTTGAGATTCGAGAGGATGCGTGGCCAGCCGCCCGACACCTTCTCGATGAAGACCGATCCCGGCCGCGCCATGTGGTGCGTAATCGTGAGCTTGATCGCGTGCTCCACGGGTTCGATGTCGATCGTGCAAAGCGAATCGCCCTCGGCATGGAGTTCGGCCAGGAACATGTTGCGCCAGCGCAGCACGAGCCGGCGCGGGGGATCGGATTCGAGCACCGCGCCCGAGTCGGCGATCCGGCCGTCGGCGAAGCGCAGCGACCAGGGCGAGCCCGTTTGCCAGTCGCATTCGTGATGCATGCCGAACCAGTAGCGCTCGGTGAACTCGCGGCTCGTGAGCGCCGTCCACAACGCTTCCGGCGTGGTGCGGATGAACGTGACGTAGACGAACGTCGAGTCGCCGGCTGCACTGCCTTGCGTGTGCTTGTCGCTACTCATGGCTATCTCCTTCGAGTGATCGCTTGAGGTCGACGAGCGCACCCACGCGCTCGTGCTCGAACTTGCCGATCCAGCGTGCGGCAATCTCGCCGATGGGGACCGGATTGATGAAATGCCGCTTCTCGCGCCCATGCCGCTGCGTCGCGACGAGGTTCGCCTCTTCCAGCACCGTGAGATGCTTCGTAACGGCCTGACGCGAGATGGCCAGCCCTTCGCATAAATCGGTCAGCGTCTGGCCGTTTTTTGCGTGGAGGCGGTCAAGCAGTTGACGGCGGCTCGCGTCCGCCAGCGCGCGGAATACGGCGTCGTCGTTCATGCATTGATTATGCAACCGTATGGTTGCATGTCAAGGTGAAAAAACGGCGCCGCAGCGCCGTCTTCTCCCGTCGCACCCGGCCTACTTGCCGGCGCCGGCCGCCTTCTTCTCGCCGATGCGGCTCTCCTTGCCCGCGATGAGCTTGGAGATGTTCGCGCGATGCCGCCAGAACAGCAGCACGCTCATGGCGAGGATGGCGAGCGCGACGATGCGCGGGCCGAACATGAACACGTAGTAGAGCGGCGCGAACACGGCAGCCGCCAGCGCCGCGAGCGACGAGTAGCGCGTGAAGAACGCGACGATGAGCCAGGTGGCGAGCGTGGCGACACCGAGAATCGGATTCACGGCGAGCAGGACGCCGGCCGCGGTGGCGACGCCCTTGCCGCCCTTGAAGCGGAAGAACACTGGATACAGGTGGCCGAGGAACACGGCGATCGCGGCGAGCGCGACGGCGGCGTCGCCCAGACCGTAACGCGGGCCGAAGTGCGCGACGAGCCAGACGGCCAGCCAGCCCTTGAACGCATCGCCGATCAGCGTGAGGATCGCGGCCTTCTTGTTGCCGCTGCGCAGCACGTTGGTCGCGCCGGGATTGCCGGAGCCGTAGGAGCGCGGATCGTCGAGGCCCATGAAGGCGCTCACGATCACGGCGAACGAAACCGAGCCGATCAGATAGGCGAGAACGGCGACGAACAGGTTGTACATGCACGAAACCCGGAGGAAGTGGAACGATGCGCGCCGGGAGCAAGCGATGGTCATCGCCGCCCGGCAACGCGCGACGGCGCTCATTCTACCGAAGCGCGGGCGCGCCCTGCCCGCGCAGGCGGCATAAGCACGCACGAACCAGGGTAAATCAGGGAAGCAACGGGAACGGGCGGAAGCGTCCAGTCACCGTTCGCCGTGCGCTATTCGACGCTTGCGCACTGCACCGGCTTCGCGTTCAGGAGCGTCGTGAGCACCGCCGGGGCAAGGCTCACGAGATAGCCGCGACGGCCCCCATTGAGCCAGATTTCGTCGAGTTCGAGTATGGTCGACTCGACATACACGGGCATGGCTTTCTTGGTGCCGAAGGGTGAAGTGCCGCCCACGAGGTACCCCGAATGACGGTTCGCGACGTCGGGTTTACAGGGCTCGATGCGTTTCGCGCCGATCTGCCGCGCGAGATTCTTCGTCGACACCTTGCGGTCGCCATGCATCAGGACGATGAGCGGCTTAGCGTGCTCGTCCTCCATCACCAGCGTCTTGACGACGCGATGCTCGTCCACACCGAGCTGGCGCGCGGACTCTTCCGTGCCGCCGTGCTCGACATACTCGTAGGGATGCTCGCCGAACGCGACGCCCGCGCGGCGCAGCATCTGCGTGGCGGGCGTTTCGGACACGTGTTTCGTTTTGCTCATCGGCGCATTGTAATCGCACGGTCTGCAACGATCGCTTCAACCTCACCCGCGCGGATGATGCTTCTCATGCAACAGACGCAGCCGCTCGCGGGCCACGTGCGTATAGATCTGCGTGGTGGAAATGTCGCTATGGCCGAGCAGAAGCTGCACGACCCGTAGGTCCGCGCCGTGATTGAGCAGGTGCGTGGCGAACGCGTGGCGCATCGTATGCGGCGAGAGCGGCGCATGCACGCCGGCCGCCGCCGCGTGGCGCTTGATGATGTGCCAGAACTGCTGGCGTGTCATCCCTTCGGCGCGCGCGGTCACGAACAGCGCGTCGGCCGTGCGTGCGCCGAGCAGCGCCGGCCGCGACTCGCGCAGGTAGCGCTCGATCCACGCGTGCGCCTCCTCGCCAAACGGAATGAGCCGCTCTTTCGAGCCCTTGCCGAGCACCCGCACGACGCCTTCGTTCAGGCCCACCTCGACGGTCTTGAGCGTGACGAGTTCGGTCACGCGCAGGCCACTCGCGTACATCAGCTCGAGCATCGTGCGATCGCGCAGGCCGAGCGGCGTCTCGACATCGGGCGCGCCCAGCAGTGCCTCGACTTGCGCCTCGCTCAACGTCGACGGAAAACGCGGCGCCTGCTTTGCCGAGCGGATGCGCACGGTCGGGTCCGTATGCACGCGCTGCTCGCGCAGCGCCCAGCCGTAGTAGCGGCGAAATACCGAAAGGCGCCGGTTCGCCGAAGTGGATTTATCGTCCTTGCGACGCGCGCTATAGGCAAGCAAATCGTCTTCGTGGGTCGTATCGAGCGAATTGGAGCGCTCGCTCGCGAGCCATTGCGCGAAGAGGCGCAAATCGCGCCGGTAGGCGTCGAGCGTGTTGCGCGAGAGGCCGTGCTCGAGCCACATGGCGTCGCAGAACGTGTCGATGGCGGTGAGGCTCGATGCCAGCGCTTCGGCGGCGGCGGGGCCGAGCGCCTGCTCCACTTCGTCGGCGGCATCGCTTGAGTCAAGCGGCGGCGGATTCGTCGTCATCGTCATCGTGTCAGCGCAGTTGAAATCGGTTCGATGTGCATTCGTGGGCGAGCAGCCAGCGCTTCACGTCGCGAAAGAAGCCTTCGCCGCCGTGATGCGCGAAGCCGCCGAGACCGCTCGCCGACACCACGCGATGACACGGAATCACGAGCGGAAAGGGATTGTCGCCGCACGCCTGGCCCACGGCGCGCGGGCTCACGCCGCCAATGCGCTTCGCGAGTTCGCCGTAGGTCAAGACTTCGCCCGCTTCGATTGCGCAGATGCCGTCCCACACGCGCCGCTGGAACTCGGTGCCGAGCGGTGCGAGCGGCAGGTCGAAGCCGGCGTCGGCGTCCTCGAAATACTGCTCGATCTGAACGGCCGCGCGCGAAGCAAGCTCACAATCGGGCTCGACGCTCGCCGTCTGTCCCGGCAGATAGACGATCTCGCGCAGCGCTTGCCCGACGGTGCGGATGCCGACCTTGCCGAATGGCGCGTCGATCACTGCGTTGAACATCGTCGTCTCCTTCGTGCGCGAACGTTGCACGCCATGGTGCCGCGTTGTGCGCGCGATTTCCAGCGCGCCGTCGTTCAGTTTCAGGTCCATGCCAGCCTCTGCCGTTTTCATCCGCATCAAGCCGCTTCGAGCGCCCAGAGCACATGCTCGCGCACGAGCGCCGACTCGTCATGCTCGCGCCCGCGCAACGCCTGCACGATCGCAGCGCGCGCGGCGTCGCGGGCGCTATCCGCGCCTTCATGCGTGGCGCGCAGCGCATTGCCCATCGCCACCGCGATATTGCGCGACCAGCTTTCGTAGCCGATGCGCCGTATCGCGCTGCCCTGCATGCGCTCGTCGAACTGCGCCGCGCTCCAACCGAACAGCTCGACGAGACTCGCGCGATCGAGCCCGTGGCGCACGTCGAAATCGGCCACGGGCGCGGCCTTCGCGAACTTGTTCCATGGGCACACGAGCTGGCAGTCGTCGCAGCCATACACACGATTGCCGATCAGCTCGCGCAGTTCCAGGGGAATACTGCCCTTTAGTTCGATCGTGAGATAGGAGATGCAGCGGCGCGCATCCACGCGATACGGGCCGGTGATCGCGCCCGTCGGACACGCGTCGATGCAGCGCGTGCAGCTGCCGCAATGCGCGCCAGGTGTTTCGGGCGCGGCCCTGGCCGGGTCGTCGGCGTCGGCGTCGGCAGGCAGCGGCACGTCCACGTAGATCTCGCCGAGAAAGAAGAGCGAGCCCGCATCGCGCTGCAGGAGCAGCGTGTGCTTGCCGCGCCAGCCCACGCCCGCCTTCTGCGCAAGCTCGACTTCGAGCACCGGCGCGGAGTCGGTGAACACGCGAAAACCGAACTGGCCGATCTCGGCCTCGATGCGCTCGGCAAGCTGCTGCAGCCGCGCGCGCAGCACTTTGTGATAGTCGCGGCCGCGCGCGTAAATTGACACGACGGCGGCGTGCGGGTCGGCGAGACGCGCGTGCTCGCGCAGACGCCAGTCGGCGTGAATGCTCTCGTGGGCAACGTCCGTGCCAACTTCGTTGCCCACCGCAGCACCAGCGCTCCCGCTGCGATCCGAGCCGCCTTGCGAAGCACTTTCGTGCGTCTTTCCCGCTGCATTCGGCGCGAGCGTATCGATGGGCAAATAGGCCATGCGTGCGGTAATCACGCGTCGCGTGCCGGCCACAAGCTCGGCGGGCCGCGCGCGTTTCATCCCATGTTTGGCCATATAATCCATCTCGCCGTGGCAGCCTGCTTCGAGCCACGCGGCGAGGCCCGCCTCGGCATGGGAAAGGTCGGTGTCACTAATACCGATCGCACCGAACCCCAGCTCGCGCCCCCACGTCCGGATGCGCGCCGCGAGCGCGGCGAGCGCCGCCTCATCGAGCGGCATGGCCTGCCCGGCAGCAGGCGCAGTCGAATCTCGCGGCGCCTGAACGGACGTTGGGTCGAACGCCTCCGAAGACGCGCGCGCATCCTGCGCGGAGTTGGAAGGGGAATGCTTGGGGTTCATCACGCCATTTTACGAGAATGCCCGACAGCCCCGGTCACGACCACGCGCCGCTTTCGCTTGATCCATCCGCCGCCGTTCTCCTCGAGCGCCGTTTCGATCTCGCAGACGCCGACGCCACCGACGCCTTCGGCGCACGCTTTGCGCACGCGCTCGATTCGCTGCGCGCAAAAGTTGCACAAACGAGCGCGCAAAATCGCGACGCACCGCCCTTTCACGGTCTGCACGTGCAGCTGCACGGCGACCTTGGCGCGGGCAAGACCTCGCTCGTGCGCGCCACGTTGCGCGCGCTCGGCCACACGGGCCGCGTGCGCAGCCCCACCTACACACTCGTCGAACCGTACACGGTTACAACGCCCTGTGGGGAACTCCAGCTTTATCACTTCGATCTGTACCGTTTCAGCGATCCGGCCGAATGGGCCGACTCGGGCTTCCGCGAATATTTCGCGCAAGATGCGGTGTGCCTCGTCGAATGGCCGCAACGCGCGGGCGGCCTGCTTGGCATACCCGATCTCGTGTTCTCGCTGGAGCCGGATGCAAGCGGCGAAGGCCGCGTGCTCACCGCATACGCATACAGCGCATCAGGAAAGGCATGTCTAGAAAGATGTTAATCAAACCGTTCCGCTCGATCGAATCGGCCGCCACCGCCACGCACAACTGGCGTCGCCGGCAGATTCTGAAGGCGGGCGCCTCCACGCTCGTGCTCGGTCTTGCCGTGCCGCGCCTCGCGTGGGCCACGTCGGTCGTCGGCGTGCGGGTGTGGCCCGCGCGCGACTACACCCGCGTCACGATCGAATCGGACCAGCCGCTGCAGAACACGCAGCAACTGCTGCAGGGCCCCGATCGTCTCGTCGTCGATCTCACCGGACTCGATCTCGACGACGCGCTCAAGAACCTCGTCTCCAAGATCACGCCGAACGATCCGCAGATCCAGGCCGTGCGCGTGGGCCAGTATCAGCCGCACGTGGTGCGCATGGTGTTCGACCTCAAGGGCGGTGTGAAGCCCCAGGTGTTCACGCTTGCCCCTATCGGCTCGTACAAGTACCGGCTCGTGTTCGACCTTTATCCGGCGGTCGCGCCCGACCCGCTCATGGACCTGCTCGCGCAAACCGAGCGCAAGCAGCAGCAGCTCGACGCGCACGAAGCGATGAAGGACAGCGCGCCGCCTTCCACGCCGCCCACGCTCGCGGGTCCTAATACGCCGCCCGCGCACGACAACAGCGACGCATTCTTCGAGCGTTACGCGCAGAACGACGCGGGCACCGCGCCGAGCACGCCGCGTTCCGCGCCCCCCGTGGTTGCGCCGCGTGCGCCGAAGCCTGCTGCGCCGAAGCCGCCCGTCGTCGCCCAGCGCAACAGCGACGACGACAATGCCAGCGCCGACGACAACTACGGCTTCACCGCGCCGAAGTCCACCAGGGGCGGCACCACGCGCCTGTTGACGGTCGCGATCGATCCGGGCCACGGCGGCGAGGACCCGGGCGCGATCGGCAGTGCGGGCACCTACGAGAAGCACGTCGCGCTCGACATCGCGAAGAAGCTGCGCGCGAAGATCGACGCCCAGCCCAACATGCGCGCGATGATGACGCGCGACGCCGACTTCTTCGTGCCGCTGAACGTGCGCGTGCAGAAGGCGCGCCGCGTGGGCGCGGACCTGTTCGTGTCGATTCACGCCGACGCGTTCACGACGCCGGAGGCACGCGGCTCGTCAGTGTTCGCGCTGTCGGAGCACGGCGCGACGAGCGCCGCGGCGCGCTGGATGGCGAACAAGGAGAACTCGTCGGACCAGATCGGCGGCATCAGCGTGCAGACGGCCGACGCCGCGGTGAACCGTGCGCTCTTCGACATGTCCACGACGGCGCAGATCCGCGACTCGCTGCGTTACGGCGGCTTCGTGCTCAACGAGGTCGGCGAGATCAACAAGCTGCACAAAGGCTCGGTCGAGCAGGCGGGCTTCGCGGTGCTCAAGGCACCCGACATTCCGTCGATCCTCGTGGAAACGGCTTTCATCAGCAATCCCGAAGAAGAGACCAGGCTCAACGACGACGCCTATCGCGACAAGATGGCGAACGCGATTCTCAAGGGCATCAGGCGCTATTTCGCGGCCAATCCGCCGCTTGCGAAGAGCCGTATGACCTGAGCGCCGCGTGAGGCATCTGGCGGCTTCAGCAGCGCCGCGCAAGCCTTCGGGCTCGCGCGGCGTTTTTCATTTGAAGCAGGATGGTTACGAGCGCACGGCCCCGAGGCGCTGCTTGACCCAGCCCCCGAACACGTTGACGGCGAGGCCGCCCATCACGAGCACGGCGCCGCCGATCTCGGCCGCGGTCAACTGCTCGCCGAGCAGCAGCGACGCCGAGGCGAGGCCGACAATCGGCACGAGCAGCGAGAACGGCGCCACCTGGCTGGCGGGATACTTCGAGAGCAGGCGACTCCAGAGGCTATAGCCGATGAGCGTCGCCACGAACGCGAGATAAAAGATCGCGCCCACCGACGTCATGCCGATGCCCGAGAGCGCGGCCACAATGCGCTGCGGACCTTCCATCCAGTACGAGAGCACGAGAAACGGCAGTGGCGGCACGAGACTCGCCCACACCACGAGGCCGACGAGATCCACCTTGCCCACCTTCTTCGTGACGATATTGCCGAGCGCCCACATGCAGGCCGCACACAGCGTGAGCACGAAGCCGGCGATGGTCATCCCCTGAGCGCCACCGCCCATCGACTGCAAGCCGATCAGTGCGAGCCCGCCTGCCGCGATCAACAAGCCGATGACGTTCTGCGCGTGAAAGCGCTCACGCAGAAACACCGCCGCAAAACCGAGCGTGAAGAACGCCTGCGCCTGCAGCACGACCGAAGCGAGACCCGCGGGCATGCCCACGTACATGGCCGTGAAGAGGAACGCGAACTGGCCGAGCGAGATGGTCGCGCCGTAGGCCAGCAGCCAGCGCAGCGGCAATTGCGGAGGCTTCACGAACAGCACCGCGGGAAAAGCCGCCAGCATGAAACGCAGCGCGCCGAGCAGGAGCGGCGGCACGCCGTGCAGCCCCACCTTGATCACGACGAAGTTCACGCCCCACGCGAGCACCACCACCAGCGCGAGCAACAAGTCCTTCGGCGACATCCCTTTCCCCCCTTTTTTGCGTCATGCCTGTTCTTCGAAGCGGCGATCTTACCGCCTCGCGCCACTTGGTGACGCCCCGCGCCGTGCCTCCAGCGCCGGGCCGTTGCCTTGGCCGCACGCCGGGAAAGCCGGCGTTAGAATGAGCGCCAGCCTCGCGCGCGGCGTGCCCGCGCGCCGACTTCGACGATAACCCGCGCCGTACGACTCATCCAGGAAGCATCATGTCCTCATCGATCAAAGCGGTTCTCAAGCCTCATCAACGCGACATCGGCAATCTCTATGTGCGGCGCGTGCTGCCCGCGCTCGCCGCTCGCCTCGTCGGTCCGTTCATCTTCTTCGACCACATGGGCCCCGCCACGCTCGCGCCAGGCTCGGGCGTGGATGTGCGCCCGCACCCGCATATCGGGCTCGCAACGGTCACGTATCTCTTCGACGGCGCGCTGATGCATCGGGACAGCATCGGGTCCAGCCAGAAGATCGTGCCCGGCGACGTGAACTGGATGACGGCCGGGCGCGGCATCGTCCACTCGGAGCGCACGCCCGACGAGGACCGCGCCACCGGCCTCACCATGCACGGCATCCAGACCTGGGTGGCGCTGCCGCTCGATCATGAAGACACCGAACCGTCGTTCTTCCATCACACCGCCGCCACGCTGCCCGAAATCGAGCGCAACGGCGTCACGATGCGCGTGATCGCGGGCACGGCGTTCGGCGCGACCTCGCCGGTCGAGACCTTTTCCGGCACGCTCTACGTCGCCGCAGATTTCGCGCCGGGCAGCGCATTCGCGCTCGACGCGGAGCACGAAGAGCGCGGCGTCTATCTCGTGGAAGGCGACCTCGCGATCGACGGCACCCCGCTCGAACAGCACACCATGGCCGTGCTGGTGCCGGGCGAAACCGCCACCCTCTCGAGCGCGAACGGGGCACGCGTGATGCTGCTCGGCGGGGAAAAGCTCGAAGGCGAGCGCTTCATCGAATGGAACTTCGTGGCAAGCTCGCGCGAAAAGATCGAAGCCGCGAAGGAGGCCTGGACGCGCCAGGAAATGGGGCATGTTCCCGGCGAAACGGAATGGATTCCGCTGCCGGAAAAGAAGCCGCGCTAAAGGCTAACGGCTCGCCGCTTTCGGAGGATGATTGAAACCAGGGCGTTTCGTCCCCAACTAGCGACATAACGGTTATCTCAACGAGGACGCAATGGACACCACTCTCGCCACTTTCGAAAAAGACGTGATCGAAGCGTCGGCGCTAGCGCCGGTGCTGGTCGACTTCTGGGCGCCCTGGTGCGGCCCTTGCAAGAGCCTCGGCCCGATGCTCGAAAAGCTCGAGGCCGAGTACGCGGGCAAATGGAAGCTCGTGAAGGTGAACGTCGACGAGAATCAGGAACTCGCCGCGCACTTCGGCGTGCGCAGCATTCCGCACGTCGTGGCGTTCGCGGACCGTCAGGCGGTCGATCAGTTCGTGGGCGTGCTGCCCGAAGGCCAGCTGCGCCAGTTCCTCGACGGGCTGATCCCCGACGGCGCCGACGCTGCGCGCCGCGCCGCGCAGGAAGCGCTGGCCGAGGGCCGCCGCGACGAAGCCTATGAAGCGCTACAGGCCGCGCTCGCGTTCGATCCGGGCAACGACGAAGTGCGCATGGACCTGATCGAGATGCTGCTCGCCGACAACCGCGCCGACGACGCACAAAAGGAAGTCGAGCTGCTCTCGCCCAAGACCACGCAGGGCATCGACGCGCGCTTTAACGCGCTCAAGACGCGCCTCGACGCGCTCGACGCCGCCGCCGACCTGCCGCCCACCGATGCGCTCGAAGCCCAGGTCGCCGCCAACCCCGGCGACCTCGAAGCGCGCTTCGATCTGGCGAACGCGCTGATCGCGCGCCGCAAATACGCGGGGGCGCTCGAGCATCTGCTGGAGATCGTCAAGCGCGACCGCGCCTTCCGCGACGACGTGGGCCGCAAGACCATGCTTTCCGTGTTCGATCTCGCGGCGCATCAGCCGCAGCTCGTGAGCGAGTGGCGGCGCAGGCTCAGTGCAACGCTGAACTGATATCGAGCGGCCGAGGACGCCGCGGGCGTCCTCGCCTTGCGTTCAGTCGGCTACGCCTGCTGAACCCGACCGTACTGGTCGTCGAAGCGCACGATGTCGTCCTCACCGAGATAACAGCCCGACTGCACCTCGATGATCTCGAGCGCGGTCTTGCCCGGATTCTCGAGCCGGTGCGTCATGCCAAGCGGGATATAGGTCGATTCGTTTTCGGAAAGCAGGAGCACCTCCTCGCCACGCGTCACGCGCGCCGTCCCGCGCACCACGGTCCAGTGCTCCGCGCGGTGGTGATGCATCTGCAACGAAAGCCGGCCGCCCGGCTTGACAACGATGCGCTTGACCTGAAAGCGCTCGCCCTGATCGACCGAGTCGTACCAGCCCCACGGGCGCTCCACGCGCCGGTGCTGCCGCGCCACCTCACTGTGTTGCGCCTTGAGCCGCGTGACCACCGCCTTGACGTCCTGAACGCGGTCCTTCGCGACGACGAGCACGGCGTCCGCCGTCTCGACCACCACCATGCCCCGCACGCCCACGCAGGCAACGAGTCGCCCGTCCGAATGCACGAAGGTATCCGTCGCATCCTCGAACAGCACGCGCCCGCGCGCGACGTTGCCCTTCTCGTCCTTCTCCGAGACTTGCCACAGGGCATCCCACGCGCCGACGTCCGACCAGCCCGAACGAAGCGGTACGACCACGCCCGCGAGCCGCGCGTTCACGCCGACCGACTCCATCACCGCGTAGTCGATCGAATCGGACGGACAGGCAGCGAGTGCATCGCGGTTCAAGTGGACGGTGCCGTCAGCGTCGACGGAGGCATTTTCGAAGGCCGCCGCGCACTGCGCCGCGATGAGCGGCCGGCTGTGCGCGATCGCCGAGAGCCAGACCGATGCGCGCACAACGAAAATCCCACTGTTCCAAAGATAGTTCCCCGAAGCAACATAGCTCACAGCGCGCTCGGCGTCCGGCTTCTCGACAAAATGCTCGATGCTGCGCGCGCCGCTGCTGCCGAGCGGCAAACCCGCGCCGATGTAGCCGTAGCCCGTTTCGGCGCGCTGCGGCGGCACGCCAAGTGTGACGATGGCGCCGCGCGCCGCGTGTGCCACGGCTTCTTCGAGCGCGGCAGCAAACGCGGCGCCATCGGCGATCAGATGATCAGCGGGCATGGCAACGAGCACGGGGTCGCCGTCGCGGCTCGCGGCGAGTGCTACCGCCGTCAGCGCGGGCGCCGTGTTGCGCGCGAGCGGTTCGAGCACGAAGCGAGCGGCCAAGCCGCTGCGACCAAGACGGTCAGCGGTCAGATGGCGCAAGTCCTCGCTGCTCACGACGAATGGCGCAGCTTTGCGAACCGCTGTGTGCGCTTCAGGCAGCGGGGCGCCGGCGTGCAGGAACATGCCGTCGAGGCGCCGTACAGTCGCCTCGAGCAGCGACTCGCCATCGAGCAGATCGATCAGTTGCTTGGGACAGTGTTCGCGCGAAAGCGGCCATAACCGCGTGCCGGAACCGCCCGCCAGCACGACGGGCTGAACGACGAGTTCAGCGTCACCTTCGCTGATCGCGGCTATCAGGCTGGCAGATGTCACATCGTTGTTCATTTGTGTCACTCCCCCGAAGTCATGCACCGAGTCTCGTTATTGGTTGGCGTACGGGTGACATTTGAACAATACGTATCGCGCGAATCTGTACGCGCAGCCACATTGAGCGCTCAGTGCGCCAGGAATTTTTTCCTTGCAGCGCAGGTCTGGTCATCGCGCAGTCATCGCGCAGTCATCGTTATGTGCGGCAACGCACGAAGCGCGAAGATGGCCGCGCAAGGTGATGTTTCACATCCGAACGTTTTTGCGACAGTGTCGGTAGCCCCCCAACAGAAGTGGATCAACACCGCAGCGCAACAAAGGCAGGCGCACAACGCGTTCGCGGCGATGGCCCGACGATGTTTCAGCGAGGACTCATTTCCGCGCATCCGTCTGACGAGCGAAAGTCGCTATATAAATCAAGGCGTTGGCAACAACAAACTCTAGCGACTTCGCAAACGGCGCCGCGCTGGCGCAGTACAGAACTGAAACAATAATGCGGCTTTGCGTCGCCCCGGAAATAGCTGGCGCAACGCCAGGCCGCAAGCGTCCTCACTTTCGCGGCTGCTGGCACAACCCCTGCTAAGTAGAGTTCACCGCACTGGCGTAGATGCCGACAAACGAGATCGCAAAACGCTAGTGGGGCTTATGGGGCCGGCGCAACGAACGTATAGCCGAACGGGTAGCGGCGATAACAAAAAATTCGGCAGCCGGAAGCAGAAAAAACAGGAGGCGGCACACGCCGCTTTACGCGAGGACCGATCATGTTGACCCTTCAATCCGATTTGCACGGCAATCATCTGCTTGGCGCACTTCCGTCAAACGAGTGGCAGGCGTTGGCGCCGCATCTTGAACTCGTTCAACTGCGCACTGAACAGCTGCTCTGCGATTGCGGCCAGCGTATTCATCATGTGTACTTTCCGACGACTGCCGTCATCTCGATGCTCACGACAATGGAAGACGGCAGTTCCGTCGAAATTGCAGCGGTGGGCCGGGAAGGCATGACCGGCGTGCCTGTGCTGACCGGCGGCGAAACGATGCCGAACCGCGTGCAGGTGCAAAGTTCGGGCTTCGCGTACCGCATCAGCGCACAGGCGCTCAAGCAGCAGTTTGCGCGCTCGGACCTCCTGCGTCGCGTTACGCTGCTTTACATGCACGCGCTGCTCACGCAGGTCGCACAGACGGCCGCCTGCAACCGCCACCACTCGCTGAGCAAGCAGCTGTGCCGGTGGCTGCTGATCGAAGTGGATCGCGTCGACTCCAACGATCTGAGCGTGACGCAGCAACTGATCGCCGACATGCTCGGCGTGCGCCGCGAAGGCGTCACGGAAGCAGCCGGCAAGCTGCATGACGAAGGTCTGATCCATCACAGCCGCGGCAAGATCCGCGTACTCGATCGCAAGCGCCTCGAAGCGCGCGCATGCGAGTGCTACGGTCTCGTGCGCCGCGAGTTCGATCGTCTGCTGCCGCGCCTGCACGAAGCGGAAGCGGTCGAATAAGGCGGCCGACGCGCGCGGTTCGTTCGCTTTCCACCTCGATACGAAAGCGTGCCTAAAAGGCACGCTTTCTTGCGTTCCAGGCGCTCGCCTTCAACGCCCGCTGGCTTGATGCGCCAACGCTCGCAGCACGTACGAAGCCGCCGCGAAACCAAAACTCGCCGTCACGCACACGCTCGAGCCGAAGCCCGCGCAGTTCAGCCCCACCGGACCGTGATGCCCCGGCGATGTGGTGACGTGCTCGGCCTCGGCGTCGATATCGCACACAGCCGCCTCGGGATAGATGAGCGGCTCGTCCGAATACACCGCGCTCACCTTGAATTTCGCCTTCGGCCCCCGCGGAAAGCCGTGCTGCTTGCGCAACTGGCCGCGCACCTTGGAGAGCAGCGGGTCCTGGATCGTGAGCGCGAGGTCGTCGATGCGAATCCGCGTGGGGTCGAGCTGCCCGCCCGCGCCGCCCACCGTAATGAGCGGCACGCGGTGCTCCACGCACCAGGCGATCAACGCGGTCTTGGTGCGCACGCTGTCGATGGCGTCGATCACGTAGTCGAAGCCGCCGCCCAGCAACGCATCGAAGTTCGACGGCTCGACGAAATCTTCGACGAGGCGCACGTCGCAGGCCGGGTCGATGAGCTTGATGCGCTCGGCCATGGCCTCGACCTTGGGCTTGCCGTAGTTGCCGTCGAGCGCGTGGATCTGGCGGTTGGTGTTGCTCTCGGCCACGTTGTCGAGGTCGATCAGCGTGAGCGTGCCGATCGCGCTGCGCGCGAGCGCCTCGGCGGCCCACGAGCCCACGCCGCCAATGCCGATCACGGCAACGTGGGCGCGCTCGAACGCTTCGAGCGCGGGTGCGCCATAAAGCCGCGCGATTCCGCCGAATCGGCGGGCGCGGTCGGCAACATCGTCGGCGGGGCTCGGGGTAAGATCGACAGAGCCGGTGGCAGGGGAAATCGGGGTACTGGACATGACGGTAGCAATCGTAAGCGGACCGGTCGCACGCTGCTGTCGCGGTCCTCGCAAGACCCGTATTTTGCCTGATCGCGCCGAATGAGGCCGGGAGGCCCCAGCCGCGCACCCCTGGCCGGGCCCCTGCTTCCTGTCTCTTCGATATACTTGTCCGCATTGAAGCGTCTGCCTAAAAGATGACCTCCCTCGCCGATCTCCGCAAGACCTACTCGCTCGGCTCGCTCGACGCCGCCGACGTCGATCCCGATCCGATCCGCCAGTTCCAGACCTGGTTCGCCCAGGCGCTCGACGCGAAGCTGCCCGAGCCCAACGCCATGACGGTCGCCACGGTCGACGCACAAGGCCGCCCCGCCGCGCGCATCCTGCTCATCAAGGGCGTGGACGAGCGCGGCTTCGTATTCTTCACGAACTACGAGAGCCGCAAGGGCCGCGAGTTGAGCGCGAATCCGCATGCGGCGCTGCTCTTTCACTGGATCGAGCTGGAGCGCCAGGTCCGCATCGAGGGCAAGGTCGAACTCACGAGCGCAGAGGAAAGCGACGCCTACTTCAACTCGCGCCCGCTCGGCTCGCGCATTGGCGCATGGGCCTCGGAGCAAAGCACGGTGATCGCGAACCGCGAGACGCTCGAAGCGCGCGAGCGCGAAATCGCCGCGCAGTATGGCGAGACGCCGCCGCGCCCGCCGCATTGGGGCGGTTACCGGCTCGTCCCGGAGGCCATCGAGTTCTGGCAAGGCCGCCCGTCGCGCCTGCACGACCGTATCCGCTACACGCGTGAGAGCGCGAATGTGGCCTGGCGCATCGAGCGTCTCGCGCCCTGAGCGCATGCGCGGCGTGACACGCTTACCGCACTTACGCCGCGCCCGTCGGGTTTTCGTCTCACCGCTTTCGTTGTATGTCGTTCAGTACTTCGCTGTCGCCGTAACGCTGTTGCCAAAAAACCTGCATCGCAATTCGCTTTTGTCGTTGGGCTTCAATCGTTCATCTGACATGGAGAGAAACGCATGTTCTGGGAGAAAAAACTCGCACAGTGGGTAGAAGAAGTGCGCAGCAAGGCCGACTTGCCCGCCCGCCTCGTGCTCTGGAGCGGCCAGCAATACGACTTCGGCCACTTCGCCGCGCCTCGGGTCACGCTCAAGGTCAATAGCGCGTCGGCGCTGCCGCTTCTTCTCACGCCGAGCCTCGACAACCTGGGCGAGGCCTACGTCAAGGGCAAGATCGACATCGAAGGCAAGCTCGCCGACATCATCAACATCAGCTATTCGCTCGCGCGCAACACCGTCACCAGCGCCAGCAAGCTCGCACGCGTGCGCCGCTATTTCACGCACTCGAAGTCCACGGACAAGCAGGCCATCCAGTACCACTACGACGTCTCGAACGAGTTCTACCAGCTCTGGCTCGATGAGAACATGGTCTATTCGTGCGCGTACTTCGAAAACGGCGACGAAGACCTCGCCACCGCCCAGCTCAAGAAAATCGACCATATCCTCACCAAGATCCAGGTGCAGGAAGGTCACACGCTGCTCGACATCGGCTGCGGATGGGGTGCGCTCGTGCTGCGCGCGGCGCAGAAGTTCGGCGCGCGCTGCGTGGGTGTAACACTCTCGCAGAACCAGTTCGATCTCGCGACGGGGCGTGTGAAGGCGGCCGGCCTCGAAGACCGTATCGAGATCCGCCTGCAGGACTATCGCGACATCCAGGGCGAATTCGACCGCATCACGAGCGTGGGCATGTTCGAGCACGTCGGGCGCAAGAATCTGCCGGGCTATTTCCGCAAGGTCCACGACCTGCTCGCCGACGACGGCGTCGCCATGAACCACGGCATCACCTCGTCGGACGCCGAATCCGGCGAAACGGCGCTGGGCGGCGGCGAGTTCATCGACCGCTACGTGTTCCCCGACGGCGAGCTGCCGCACATCGGCCTTGCGCTCCAGGCGGCGCAGCACGGCGGCCTCGAAGCGGTTGACGTGGAAAGCCTGCGCCGTCACTATGCGCACACGCTCGATTTGTGGGCGGAGAATTTCGAGGCGCGCGCCGAGGAAGCGAAACAGCTCGTCGACGACGAAAAGTTCCGCATCTGGCGCGTTTATCTGGCGGGTTGCGCGTACGCGTTCGAGCACGACGACGTGTCGATCTTCCAGATCGTCTGCCGCAAGGCCGGCCGCAGCGCGAGCACGCTGCCGTGGTCGCGCCGGTATATGTACGAGAAGCCGCTCTGACGCAGGCGGCGGCGCGGTTTGCCGCGCCGCCGGCATATCGACTGTTCCCGCAGTTGCGCGCGGCCCGGGCGGCTTCGCCCCAACGACCGCCATCACGACGCCACAGCGCGACGCCACTGCATGAACGAACGCGACGAAGGCCACGACCTGTTTGGCGACAGCACACGCGGGTCGGCCAACGACCCCAGCCCCAACGCGGCCCAGGCGGGCGCGCATCAGGCCGTCCGCCCGGCTGCGCGCCGCAACACGCCGAAAGCCGAAGCCGCCGCCGAACCGCAGCCTGACTTGTTCGGCTTCGCGGCGCCGGCGAGCGCGCCTGCGACGAAGCCTGCTACCCAGCGCCCTGCCCGCGCCACGCGCGAGAACGACGGCGAAATCGAAGCGCGCGAAGATGGCCTGCCGCGCGAACAACGGCCGAAAAAGCCGACGCCCAAACCCGACGCTCCCAAACGCCGCGGCCGCGGTGTGCTGCCCGCCGTAGCCACGCAAGACACGCTCGACGTCGCCGCCGCGCTGCCTGCGAGCGTGCGCCTTGGCACCTCGTCGTGGTCGTTTCCGGGGTGGCGCGGCATCGTCTACGGAGAGGATTACAGCCAGTCGAAGCTTGCCCGTGACGGCCTCTCGGCCTACGGCGCGCATCCGCTGCTGCGCTCGGTGAGCATCGACCGCTCGTTCTATGCGCCGCTCACCGTCACCGATTACCTGCGCTACGCGCAGCAGGTGCCGGACCACTTCCGCTTCATCGTGAAGGCGCCGGCGCTCGTCACCGACGCCAGCGTGCGCGGCGAGCGTGGCGAGCCTGTTTCCGCGAACCCGTGCTTTCTCAACGCGGAACTGGCCGCGCGCGAATTCGTCGAGCCTTGCCTTGCAGGCCTCGGCGGCAAGGCCGGCGCGCTCGTGTTCCAGTTCCCGCCGCTGCCCGATCAGCTGCTGGCCGACCCAGCGGCGTTCGTCAAGAGGCTAACCGCCTTCCTCGCCGCGCTGCCGCCGCTGCCCCAATCGTCCGATCCCGCCGCAGCCGGCGACGGTCCCTGCTACGCCATCGAGATCCGCGACGCCATCCTGCTCACGCCGCGCTTCGTGCGCACGCTGCGCGCCGCGGGCGTGCGCTACTGCGTAGGCCTGCACGCCCGCATGCCGGACCCGTTGCGCCAGGCCGCCGCGCTCGCGCTGATGGACGGCGAAACCCCGGCCGGCCCGCTGATCGTGCGCTGGAGCCTGCACAGCGGCTTCAAGTACGAGCAGGCGAAGGCGCGCTACGAGCCGTTCGACAAGCTGGTGGACGAAGACCCGCACACGCGCGTCACGCTCGCGGAACTGGCCGCGCGCTACGCGATGGCCGGCCAGCCCGTGCTGATCACGACGAACAACAAGGCGGAGGGATCGGCGCCGCTCACCTGCGCGAAGCTCGCGCGGGCGATTGCGGACGAGATGGAACGCTTGCGCGGGGAATTGGCGCCGCACGCCGCATGTGATGCGACGCCGGACGAAACGCCGCCCGGCGCGCAAACAGAAGAAGAAAAGGAAGACTGAGGCGCGCAACGGCAACGAAACCGCCGCGCGCCACTTGAAGCTTATTCAGCCTTGAGCCGGTGCGCGAACTTCTGGCGGAATTTCGCGACCTTCGGCGCCACCACGAACGAGCAATAGCCCTGGTTCGGGTGCTGCGCGAAGTAGTTCTGGTGATACGCCTCGGCGGGGAAATAGTTGCCGTCGAGCGGCAGCACCTGAGTGACGATCTTGCCGTCGTACACGCCTTCAGCGGCCAGCTCACGGATCGCCTGCTCGGCCGTCTCGCGCTGCGCCTCCGAGTGCGTGAAGATCGCCGAGCGGTACTGCGTGCCCACGTCGTTGCCCTGGCGGTTCAGCTGCGTCGGATCGTGAATCGCGAAGAAGATGTCGAGAATCTCGCGATACGCGATCTTCGCCGGATCGAAGTCCACCTTCACGACCTCGGCGTGGCCGGTGTCGCCGTCGCAGACCTGCTCGTAGCTCGGGTTCGCCACGTGACCGCCGGCGTAGCCCGACTCCACCGCGCTCACACCCTCCACGCGCAGATACACCGCCTCCAGGCACCAGAAGCATCCGCCGCCCAGGGTGGCCGTTTCGACTGTCTGACTCATGCTGTTCGCTCCTTAGATCGTGACTGCGGACGCCATTGCGGACCTCATTGCGGACACCACTGCCCGGTGCCTCGCGCGACCCGCCATCCGCCGCTTCCGCTAAAATTGTGACAATTCGCCGAATTTCCACATGACGTTGATCCCGATTTCCGCTCCCGCCGCCGCGCGCGCGGCCCGTGAAGGCCTGCACCGATGACCCGCCGCGCCAGCCCGCCCAATTTCGACGACGGCGCATTCCGCCGCGCGCTTGGCCAGTTCGCCACCGGCGTGACCGTGATCACGACGCGCGCGCCCGACGGCACGCTCATCGGCATCACGGCCAGCTCGTTCAACTCCGTCTCGCTCAATCCGCCGCTCGTGCTGTGGAGCCTCGCCACGCGCTCGGCATCCATGCCCGTGTTCCGCTCGAACAGCCATTATGTGATCAATGTGCTCGCCGCGTCGCAGCTCGACCTGTGCAAGCGCTTTGCGACGGTGAAGGGCGACCGTTTCGAGGGCGTCTCGCACGCGGCCGGCGACACCGGCATGCCCGTGCTGGACGGCGCGATCGCGTGGTTCGAGTGCCACAACCGCAGCCGCTACGACGAAGGCGACCACGTGATCTTCGTCGGGGAAGTGGAGCGCTGCGGCGTGCGCGAGGACGGCACGGACGCTTCGCCGCTCGTGTTCCACGGCGGCGCGTTCCACCAGCTCCAGTCGCTCTGATACGGCGGGGCGCGCGCCCCGTCTTTCCCGATTACGCCGACGCGCTCTTCGGCTCGCGCTGCGCGATCAGGTCCACCGGCACGCCCACTTCCACCTTGAGCGTCGTGAGCACGATGTTCGAGCGGATGTCCATCACGCCCGGCGCCTTGTACAGCTTGTTGAGCACGAAGTCCGAGTAGTGCTTGAGGTTGTGCGCGAGCACGCGCAACAGGTAGTGCGTCTCGCCCGTCACCACATACGCCCCCACCACCTCCGGCCAGTCGCGCAGCGCCGTGACGAAGCGCTCGTGCCAGCTCTCCTGGTCGTTGCGCATCGACACCTGCACGAACGCCTCCATCTCGAAGCCGAGAATCTCGCGGTTCAGGCTCGCGCGGTAGCGCTCCACCACGCCTTGCTCCTCGAGCAGCCGCAAACGGCGCAGGCACGCCGACGGCGAAAGCGAAATGCGCTCCGCCAGATCGAGATTACTGATCCGCCCCTCGTTCTGCAGCACGGCGAGAATACGGCAATCGGTAGCATCAAGCGAGATTGCGTTCATATTTGGTCTCCATTCCCGTCTTAAGCCAAATTATGTGCCACCAACGGAACTTTGCGGCGTTTTTTTGCAAGCACATTTCGCGCAGGGTTGCCTATCATTCGAAGCATCAGCCTTGCTTGGGACCGCACTGAGTGCGGCCGACAGGAGACAACGCAAACGCAAGACGCCACTGACATGACCAAGATCAAAGATATTTCGCCGCCGATTCACCCCGAAACGCCCGTCTGGCCCGGCGATACGCCCGTTGGCGTCGAGCGCGTGTGGCGCATGGAGGCGGGCTCGCCGGTCAACGTCGCGCGCGTGACGATGTCGCCACACACCGGCGCGCACACCGACGCCCCGCTGCACTACGACGCCCAAGGCGCGCCGATCGGCGAAGTGCCGCTCGACACGTATATCGGCGCGTGCCGCGTCATTCATTGCGTGGGCGCCGCGCCGCTCGTGCTGCCCGAACACGTGGAAGGCGCGTTGCCCGGCATCCCGCCGCGCGTGCTGCTGCGTACCTACGCGCACGCGCCGCAGGACCGCTGGGACAGCAAGTTTTGCGCCGTCGCGCCCGCAACGATCGATCTGCTCGCCGCGCATGGCGTGCGTCTCATCGGCATCGACACGCCTTCGCTCGACCCGCAGGAATCGAAGACGATGGACGCGCATCACCGCATCCGCGCCCATGGCATGGCGATCCTCGAAGGCGTCGTGCTCGACGACATCGCGCCCGGCGACTACGAACTCATTGCACTGCCGCTGAAGTTCGCGACGCTCGACGCCAGCCCCGTGCGCGCCGTGCTACGCGAACTGCCTTCGGCCGCCGACTGAATCCCTTGAATTAGCCAAACCAAGAAACGTAGACATGAACGACCGCAACGAAGCCCAGGCAGCCGATCGCGCCGATCCGCTCGCCACCCTGCGCGAGCAATTCACGCTCGCGGCCGGCACCATCTATCTCGACGGCAACTCGCTCGGCGTGCCGCCTTCGGCGTCGGCGGCGCGCGCGCAGGCCGTGATCGGCGGCGAATGGGGCGAAGGCCTGATCCGCAGCTGGAACACGGCGGGCTGGTTCGCCATGCCCAAGCGTCTGGGCAACAAGCTCGCGAAGCTGATCGGCGCGGCCGACGACGAAGTCGTCGTCACCGACACCATCTCCATCAACCTCTTCAAGGCGCTCTCCGCCGCGCTGCGCGTGCAGAACGCCCGCGACCCGGAGCGTCGCGTGATCGTTTCCGAGCGCTCGAACTTTCCGAGCGACCTGTACATCGCGCAAGGCCTCATCGAGCAGCTCGACCGCGGCTATGAACTGCGCCTCGTCGACGATCCCTCCGCGTTGCATGCCGCGATCCGCGAAGACGTGGCCGTCGCGATGATCACGCACGTGAACTACCGCACGGGGGAGATGCACGACATGCGCGCGCTCACCGAGCATATTCACGCGCAGGGCGCGCTCGCGCTGTGGGATCTCGCGCATTCGGCAGGCGCCGTGCCCGTGGACCTGAACGGTGCGAACGCCGACTACGCGGTGGGCTGCACGTACAAGTACCTGAATGGCGGCCCCGGTTCGCCCGGTTTCGTGTGGGTGCCCAAGCGTCATCAGGATGCGTTCTCGCAGCCGCTTTCGGGCTGGTGGGGCCACAAGTCGCCGTTCGAGATGAACCCCGTCTATCGTCCGGACAACGGCATCGGCCGCTATCTGTGCGGCACGCAGCCGATCGTTTCGATGGCGCTCGTCGAGTGCGGTCTCGACGTGTTCCTGCAAACCGACATGCAGGCGATCCGCCGCAAGTCGCTCGCGCTCACCGATCTCTTCATCGAACTGGTCGAGACGCGCTGCAAGGCATACGGCCTCACGCTCGTCACGCCGCGCGCTCATGCGGAGCGCGGCTCGCACGTGAGCTTCGAGCACCCGCGCGGCTATGAGGTGATGCAGGCGTTGATCGCGCGCGGCGTGATCGGCGACTATCGCGAGCCACGCGTGCTGCGCTTCGGCTTCACGCCGCTGTATCTGCGTTACGTCGATGTGTGGGACGCCGTGGAAACGCTGCGTGACGTGCTCGCCACCGAGTCCTGGCGCAAGCCCGAATTCGCCGAGCGCGGCGCGGTGACCTGAGGAGCGGCAGATGAACGATCACATGCAAATCCCGGGCATGCCCGACGCGGGTGAAACCACGAGTGAGACCCACAGCGCAGCACGCGGCGGCTGCCCGTTCGGACACGGCGCCGCCGCGCCCGCTTCCGCTGCGCAAGCGCCCGCGGCACAAGGCGAAGGCGAAGGCTGGCACGACGCACAGCTCGACTTCTCGAAGTCGATGAGCTACGGCGACTACCTCGCGCTCGACGCGGTGCTGGGTGCGCAGCATCCGCTCTCGCCCGACCACAACGAGATGCTGTTCATCGTGCAGCATCAGACGAGCGAGCTGTGGATGAAGCTCGCGCTCTACGAGTTGCGCGCGGCGCTCGCCAACGTGCACCGCGACGCGCTGCCGCCCGCGTTCAAGCAACTCGCGCGCGTCTCGCGGATCATGGAGCAGCTCGTGCAGGCGTGGAGCGTTCTCTCGACGCTCACGCCCTCCGAATACACGGCCATGCGGCCGTATCTCGGTGCGTCGTCGGGCTTCCAGTCGTATCAATATCGGCAGATCGAGTTCCTGCTCGGCAACAAGAACGTGCAGATGCTCAAGCCGCACGAGCATCGGGGCGAGATTTTCGAGCAGGTGAAAGCGACGCTCGAAGCACCCTCGTTCTACGACGAAGTGATTCGCCTGCTCGCGCGGCGCGGCTTTGCGATCGCGCCCGAGCGCCTGAACCGCGACTGGACCCTGCCGACCGAACACGACGCGACGGTCGAGGCGGCGTGGCTGGAGGTGTACCGTAATCCTTCGGAGTACTGGGATTTGTACGAGATGGCCGAAGAGCTCGTCGATCTCGAAGACGCGTTCCGTCAATGGCGTTTCCGCCACGTGACGACGGTCGAGCGCATCATCGGCTTCAAGCAGGGCACGGGCGGCACGAATGGCGCGCCGTATCTGCGCAAGATGCTCGATGTCGTGCTCTTTCCCGAGCTGTGGCACGTGCGCACGGTGCTGTAACGCCGAACGCGGCGCCGAAAAGCAAAAATGCCCGCCAGTCGATGGCGGGCATTTTTTTGCGCGGCAACGCGCGAGGTTTAGACCACCACGGTCTGTGCTTCGCCTTCCTTGCTTTCGCGCACCACGCCGATCTTCCACACCTGCTCGCCCGCGGCGGCCAGCAGCGAGGCAGCGGCGTCGGCTTGATCCGCCGCCACGACCACGGCCATGCCGATGCCGCAGTTGAACACGCGGTGCATTTCCGCATCGGCCACGCCGCCGTGCTTTTGCAGCCACGTGAAGAGCGGCGGCAGCGGCCATGCCGCGTGGTTCAGTTCGGCCGTGAGGCCTTCGCGCAGCACGCGCGGAATGTTCTCGACGAGGCCGCCACCGGTGATGTGCGCCATGCCCTTGACCGTGATGGTTTCCATCAGCTTGAGCAGCGGCTTCACGTAGATGCGCGTGGGCGCCATCAGCGCGTCGGCGAGCGAGCGGCCGTCGAAGTCGGCGGCGAGGTCCGGCTGCGCGCGCTCGATGATCTTGCGTACGAGCGAGAAGCCGTTCGAGTGAATGCCGCTCGAGGCGAGACCGAGCACCACGTCGCCCGGGGCGATCGTGCTGCCGTCGATGATCTTGCTCTTTTCGACCGCGCCCACCGCGAAGCCGGCGAGATCGTATTCGCCGTCGGGGTACATGCCCGGCATTTCGGCCGTTTCACCGCCGATCAGCGCGCAGCCCGACAGCTCGCAGCCTTGCGCGATGCCCTTCACGACCGTGGCCGCCGTATCGACGTCGAGCTTGCCGCAGGCGAAGTAGTCGAGGAAGAACAGCGGCTCGGCGCCCTGCACGAGGATGTCGTTCACGCTCATCGCGACGAGATCCTGGCCGACCGTGTCGTGTTTGTTCAGATGAAACGCGAGGCGCAGCTTGGTGCCCACGCCGTCGGTGCCCGACACGAGCACGGGCTCCTTGTACCTCTTCGGTACTTCGAAGAGCGCGCCGAATCCGCCGATGCCGCCCATCACGCCTTCGCGCAGGGTCTTCTTCGCAAACGGCTTGATGCGATCGACGAGCGCGTCGCCCGCGACCATGTCGACGCCAGCGTCGGCGTAGGAGAGGCCTTGGTCCTGCGACTGTGCCTGATTAGCGGGGCCGGATTTCGGTTGATTCATGGGGAAGCGCCAGAAGGTCGGTAAAATGCGATTTTAACCGATTGACGGCGCCCCGCCGCCGCGGGTGGAGCGAGATTTGGAACGCGCCTCGCCTGTGCCCCACAACCGGAAACCGAGTTTTGCCGCACAACACACCGTATTACGCACCGTACCAGCGTCGGGCCGTTATCGGGACCGGGATCGCGCTCGCCTTCGGCATCGTGCTGCGGCGGCCGCGGCCCAGTGACCTCCGTGGTTCTCACGAGAGCACGCTTTACTAGAACCGACTCCGTCCAGACACACCGTGCAGCGACAGTTAACGCTCGATCTCGGCACCCCGCCGCCATCGACCTTCGACAACTTCCATATCGGCGCCAACGCCGAGCTGGTCGCGCGCCTGCGCGGTCTGGACGCGGCGCTCATGGCGGGCCCGATCGCCGATCGCACGTTCTATGTCTGGGGCGAGCCCGGCAACGGACGCAGCCACCTACTGCACGCACTCGCCGACGAAGCGCCGCCGGGCCATGTGCGGTATCTGGGCCCGCAAAGCGCGCTGGCGGCGTTCACGTTCGATCCGCGCGTGACGATCTATGCGGTGGACGACTGCGATTCGCTCTCGGGCGCGCAGCAGATCGCGCTCTTCAACCTGTTCAACGAGGTGCGCTCTTACCCCGCCTGCGCGCTCGTGGCGACGGGCAACGCGCCGCCCATGGGTCTCGCCGTGCGCGAGGACCTGCGCACGCGCCTCGGCTGGGGCCTCGTGTTCCACCTTGCGCCGCTCTCCGACGAAGGCAAGGCGGCCATCCTCAAGCTCGCGGCGCGCGAGCGCGGCATTGCGCTCGCCGACGACGTGCCCGCCTACCTGCTCACGCATTTCCGGCGCGACATGCCGAGCCTGATGGGCTTGCTCGACGCGCTCGACCGCTTTTCACTCGAACAGAAGCGCGCGGTCACGCTGCCGCTGTTGCGCGCGATGCTCGCGAAGGGCGTGGGCGATCTGGTGAGCGTCGCGAGCGCATTGCCGACGGACGAAGAATTGTCCGCCGAAGAGCCGGCAGAAACGGACGACGCGAGTGACGCGCGCGAAGATGAGCCCAGCGGCAACGCGGTGGCCCCCACGCCATCCGCAGAAGGCGAGGAGCCGTCGCTCTTCCCCAGCGAGCCGGAAGCCCCCGCCGCCGGGCCCGACGACGCCCAGCCCTACGAGGCGCCGAAACCGCCGGCGTTGCAGGCGCGCCCGCCAACGCCCGTGCCCTTCGACAAGCCGACCGACAACGTCGAAGGCGAATTGGGGGCCAAATATCGTCATGTCGTCCACAAGGAACTGGGCACTGAACTCAAGGGCGAAGTCGATGCCGACGTGAGCAACGAGATGACCGGCGAGTTGCGCGGCGACCTCGATCCGCCCGCCGGCACCGCTGCACCCGAGACAAACCCGGGCGAGACGCCGGGACAGCCACCGTCGACGCCCGATGCGTCCGATACATCGCCATCGCAAGGGAACAACGCGCCCGCCCAGAACGACGCGCCTGCAGGCCCCGAATCCCCCGCGGACCCCGCCGCGCCGACGCCGCCCGCCGGCGGCGGCAACGGCGTCTCCCGCTTCAAGTAAAATGAGCGCCCATGGCTAACCTTGCACTTTTTGATCTCGATCACACCCTGATCCCCACCGACAGCGACCACGAATGGGGCCGCTTCATGGTGAAGCTCGGCATTGTCGACGGCGAGCGCTTTGCGGAGCAAAACGACCGCTTCTACGCCGACTACAAGGCCGGCAAGCTCGACATCCACGCTTACCTCGTCGCCATGCTCACGCCGCTCGCGAAATATTCGCGCGCGCAGTTGAAGGAATGGCACGACCAGTACATGCACGAGGTGATCAAGCCGACCATCCTGCCAAGCGCAGTCGAGCTCGTGAAAAAGCACAAGGAAGCGGGCGACCTCTGCTGCGTAGTCACGGCCACCAACGAATTCATCACGGCGCCCATCGCCGAGGTCTTCGGCGTGGACAAGCTGATCGCGTGCGAAGTCGAAACCGTGGACGGCCATCCGGCCTCGGCCTTCACCGGCCGCCCGACGGGCACGCCGAGCTACCGCGAAGGCAAGATCGTGCGCGTCGAGCAATGGCTCGCCTCGCTCGGCAAGCGCTTTTCGGACTTCGAGCACAGCTACTTCTATAGCGACTCGCACAACGATATTCCGCTGCTCGAAAACGTCACCGACCCGATCGCCACCAACCCCGACGACACCCTGCGCGCTCACGCGCAACAAGCGGGCTGGCGCATTCTCGATTTGTTCCAAGCCCAGTGATCAAGAAACTCATCCGCAAGCTGTTCGGCCAGGACGACGCCGAAGCGGCGCAAGACACCGAAGCCCCCGCCGCCGATCCGGACACGGCCTCGCATGAAGGCGCAACCGCGCTCGCCGGCAGCACCCGCGCGCGCCGCAAGCCGGCCAGCGCACAGAAGACTTCGAAGCCGCGCGCCGGCAAGAGCGCGCCCGATCCGGCCACGCCCGTCATCCTTTCCGCCGACGTCCACGGCATCAATCCCGCGCTCATCTCGCGCAACGCCGTGCGCGTGACCGAAGGTCTGCAGCAGGCGGGCTTCCGCGCGTTCATCGTCGGCGGCGCGGTGCGCGATCTGCTGCTCGGCGTGGCGCCCAAGGACTTCGACGTCGCCACCGACGCCACGCCCGACCAGGTGCAGAAGCTGTTCCGCCGCGCGCGCATCATCGGCCGGCGCTTCCAGATCGTGCACGTGCAGTTCGGCCAGGAGATCATCGAGGTCTCGACGTTCCGCGCGCTCGTGGATGCGCCGCCTGCGGACGCCGAAGCGCCCGCGCCGGCGCCCGCAAAGCGCATGCGCCGCGACGAGCTCGACCGCAAGACGCACCACGTCGATGCGAGCGGCCGCGTGCTGCGCGACAACGTCTGGGGCGAGCAGCACGAAGACGCCACGCGCCGCGACTTCACGATCAACGCGATGTACTACGATCCGGCCACGCAAACCGTGCTGGATTACCACAACGGCATGGCCGACATGCGCGCGCGCCTGCTGCGCATGATCGGCGACCCGGCCACCCGCTATCGCGAAGATCCGGTGCGCATGCTGCGCGTAGTGCGTTTCGCGGCGAAGCTCGGCTTCGAGATCGAGGAGCACACGCGCGACCCCATCGTGAAGCTCGCGGACCTCATCAACAACGTACCGGCCGCGCGTCTTTTCGACGAAATGCTCAAGCTGCTGCTCTCGGGCCACGCGCTCGAGTGCCTCAAGTGGTTGCGCAAGGAAGGGCTCCATCACGGCCTGCTGCCGCTGCTCGACGTGGTGCTCGAACAGCCGCAAGGCGAGCGCTTCATCACGCTCGCGCTGTCGAACACCGACGCGCGCGTACGTGCAGGCAAGCCGGTCTCGCCGGGCTTCCTGTTCGCCACGCTGCTGTGGCACGACGTGCAGCAACGCTGGCAGCAATATACGGCCGAAGGCGAATTGCCCGTGCCGGCGTTGCATCGCGCGATGGACGACGTCATCGACGCGCAAACGGAAAAACTGGCGATTCACCGTCGTTTTTCGTCGGATATGCGCGAGATCTGGGGCCTGCAGCTGCGCCTCGAAAAACGTGGCCGCGGCGCGATCAAGCTGCTGGAACACCAAAGATTTAGAGCGGGGTATGATTTCCTCCTGCTGCGCTGCGAATCGGGCGAGCTGGACGCCGAAGTCGGCCAATGGTGGACGGACTTCATTTCCGGCGACAACGCCGAGCGCGAGACGCTTCTCGCGCAGGGCGGCAAGGAGCGCTCGCCGCGCAAACGCCGCCGCCGCGGCGGCGCGAAGAGCCGCAGAACGGGCGAAGGTGCTGTATCGGAAGCCGGCGCTGCCGGTGACGTGCATGAAGCCAGCAGTGCGGACTATGACGGCCACGCCGGTCCGCACGAGGACTGACGCCGTGCGGCGTCGCGGCTTGCCGCGGCGCACATGCGTCGAACCGCAACAAAAGTCGCAGGAAGTGAAGCCATGACGGTTGCCTGGCTGGGAATTGGCGCGAATCTGGGGGATGCGCGCCAAACCCTCAAAGACGCGGTGGTGTGCCTTGCACAACAGCACACCCTCACCGTCGTCGCCAAATCGAGTCTGTACCGCACCGCGCCCATCGACGCGGGCGGCGACGACTATTACAACTGCGTCGTGAAGATCGAGACGAGTCTCGACGTTCACGCGCTGCTCGGCCTGTGCCAGCGCGTCGAGCATCATTTCGGCCGGGAGCGCCCCTTTCGCAACGCGCCCCGCACGCTCGACATCGATATCCTGCTTTACGGCGACGCCACCATCGACGAAACCGACCTCGTCGTGCCGCATCCGCGCATGACGGGCCGCGCATTCGCGCTCGTGCCGCTCGTCGAGATCGATCCCGAACTCGTGATTCCGGGCCAGGGGCCCGCCAGCGCGTTCCTCGCCGCCGTGGCCGCCCAGCGCATCGAGAAGGTCAAGCCGTTGTGCCAGTGCATGGGTGTGGCGCCAGCACCGGACACGCCGCCCTCCGGCTCCGGCAACTGCCGATGAGCACGACACCCCTGCCCGTCGTCAGCGCGCGTGCCACGCGACCGGCCGCGCTCCAGTACATCGTGATCGAAGGGCCGATCGGCGCGGGCAAGACGACGCTCGCGACGCGTCTGGCCGAACGCTGGTCGATGCAGACGCTGTTCGAATCGAACGCCGAGAATCCGTTTCTGGAACGCGTGTATCGCGACACCGCGCCCTCGTCGCACGCGCTCGCGGCGCAGTTGCATATCGCCTTGCAACGCGAGCAACTTTCGCGCGACGTCGCCGCGCGCCGTGAAGCGGGCGTGCCGCTCATGACGAATTTCCTTGCCGAACGCAACGATCTGTTCGCACGCCTCACACTCGCCGAAGACGAACTGCCGCTCTACCGCGCGCTCGCCTCGCGCCTGACCTCATCGGCGCCCGCGCCCGACCTCGTCGTCTATCTGCAGGCGAGCCCCGAGGCGCTGTACGCGCGCATCCAGAAGCGGGCATTGCCGCGCGAGCTGGCTATTTCGAGTGCGTTCCTGCGGGCGCTCTGCGACAGCTACAACGATTTTTTCTATCATTACGATCATGCGCCGGTGCTCACCGTCGGCGCGGAGCATCTGGATCTGCCAGGTTCCGATGCGGACCTCGCGCTCGTCGCCGAACGTATCGAGACGATGCGCGGCCGCAAGGAATCCTTCGTCAAGGGCACGTCGCTATAACCGCCTCATCGGCGCGATCGCGCGGCGCAGCCCCTCCCCGTTTTCCCTTTCCCAACGGATTTCCCCATGACTTACCTGCAGGAAACGAGCCGCAGCGCGGTCACCGTGCCCAAACTCCAGGCCATGCGCGATGCAGGCGAACGCATCGCGATGCTGACGTGCTATGACGCGAGCTTCTCGGCGCTGTGCGAGCGCGCGGGCGTCGATACGGTGCTGATCGGCGACTCGCTCGGCAACGTGCTCCAGGGGCACACCACGACGCTGCCCGTCACCATCGACGACATCGCCTATCACACGGCCTGCGTGGCGCGCGCGCAGACCAAGGCGCTGATCATCGCCGATCTGCCGTTCGGCACCTTCGGCACGCCCGAAGACGCGTTTGCGAACTCGGTGAAGCTCATGCGCGCCGGCGCGCAGATGGTAAAGATCGAGGGCGGCGAATGGCTCGCGCCCACGGTGAAGATGCTGGTGGAGCGCGCCGTGCCCGTGTGCGCGCACATCGGCCTCACGCCGCAATCGGTGCATGCGTTCGGTGGCTTCAAGGTGCAGGGCAAGAGCGATGCGGCCGCGACGCAGATGATTCGCGACGCGCTGGCGCTGCAGGATGCCGGCGCGCAGCTCGTGGTGATCGAAGCCGTGCCCGCGGCGCTCGGCGCGGAAGTGACGAAGCAGTTGCGCATTCCGACCATCGGCATCGGCGCGGGCGTCGACTGCTCGGGCCAGGTGCTCGTGCTGCACGACATGCTCGGCATTTTCCCCGGCAAGCGGCCGCGCTTCGTGAAGGACTTCATGACGGGCCAGCCCGATATCGAATCGGCCGTGCGCGCGTATGTGCAGGCCGTGAAGGAGGGCACGTTCCCGGGGCCCGAGCACGTGTTCTGATTGGGCAGCTTCGCTTCGCAGAATCAACAAAGCGCGCTCCGTTGGGAGCGCGCTTTGTTTTTGTGGTGCGCCTGTGGTGCGCTACGCGAGCTTCATCGAATCAAGCGCGCCGGCACCGCGCCGCGCAGCGCGTTCGTGAGCATCAAGGCCTCGGCGTCGAGCACATCGTCGCGCGTGAGCACGCGCTCCTGTGCGCCGAATGCATCGTCGTCGAGCAGCACGCCGCGCATCACGCCCGGCAGCACGCCCGAGGCGAGCGGTGGCGTGAACCATTTGCCGTCGCGCTTCACGAACACGTTCGAGCGGCCGCCTTCGGTCAGTTCGCCGCGCTCGTTGAAGAACAGCATGTCGAAGCCGCCCTGCGCTTCGGCCTCGCGCCACGCACGATCGAATTCTGCACGGCGCGTGGTCTTGCGCAGCAACAGCGCGTCGGCGGATTCGACCGGCGCAAAGCCGTAGTCCGATGCCAGCAGCACGCCTACGGTGTCTTGCGCGAGCGGCGCAAGCGGTGCGCTGGTAATCGTCGCTGCCCCGCTCTTGCCGAGCGCGAGACGCAAACGGTGTGGCGCGTTTTGGTCAGCAAGTTTGGCCAAGCTTTCGTCGATGCGCGCTCGCAACGCTTGAACGTCGCACGGGAAGCCGAGCCACGCCGCGCTCGCCGCGAGCCGCGCAAGGTGACGCTCCACGTGGCGCACGCCCTCAGCGCGCGTCGCGCACATCGTTTCGAAGCATTCGATGCCCGGGTCGGCATCGGTGAGAAAACGGGCTTTCAAGCGGCACTCCTCGTATTCGTCGGCAGCCACGCTGTCGAGCACGATGCCCGCACCAACGCCCATTTCGCCGCGCCGAGTGGCGCCCGTGCCCCCGGACGGCGCGTCGAGCGTCAACGTGCGGATCACGACCGAGAGGCAAAAGTCGCCGCAAACCTCGCCTGCCGAGGGCGCCTCGAGCCAGCCTATCGTGCCTGTGTAAAGCCCGCGCGGCGCATGCTCGAGCGCTTCGATCAGCTCCATCGTCCGGTGCTTGGGCGCACCCGTGATCGAGCCGCACGGGAAAAGCGCGCGCATGACGCCGGCGAATGTCGTACCTTCGCGCAGCGTCGCTTCCACGGTCGAAGTCATCTGCCAGACGGACGCGTAGGGCTCGACACTGAAGAGCGCCGGGACGCGCACCGAGCCGGTTTGCGCGACGCGCGAGAGGTCGTTGCGCAGCAGGTCGACGATCATCACGTTCTCGGCGCGGTTCTTGGGGTCGTTCGCGAGAAAACGCGCGGCGGCGGCGTCCTGCTCCGCATCGGCGCTGCGCGCGGCCGTGCCCTTCATCGGTTTCGCGCGCAACGTTTGGCCGCGCTTCTCCACGAACAGCTCCGGCGAGCACGAGAGCACCCAGCGGTCGCCCGGCAACGCGATCAGCGCGCCGTAACGCACGCGCTGACGCTCGCGCAAGCGCCTGTAAAGCGCGAGCGGCGAACCGTACGCCTCGAAGCCGAGCCGGTAGGTGTAGTTGATCTGATACGAGTCGCCCGCGCGCAAGGCATCCTGCACGGCGGCGATGTCATGCTCGAAGCGCTCGCGATCGACACCGATCGTCACGCCCGCCACGCCTGCAGGCGCAGGCGCTTCAGCGCCCTCTTGCGCCGCGAGCCAAGCATCGGCTTCCTCGCGCGAGAGCGTTTTGCAGCGTTCGAACAATAAAAAACGCAGCGCGGCGTGGCCGTGCTGCGTTTCGTCGGATGAGGTCGTGTCGCGCCTGGCGAATTCGAGCGTGCGTCCAAACTCGTAGTCGCCGATCACGAGGGCGTGAAGTCCCTTGCCCAGTTCGGCATTCGCCTGCGCGCACACCGCGTCGAGATCCGCCGCGCGTTGGCACGCAAGCTCGCGCACGAACCCCGTATAGAGGCGGCTCGAGCGGCTCACCGCCGTCGAGTCGCCATCGTCGAGCAGCGCGAAAGTCGCGCCGCCAGGATTGACTGCCATTGCTGATCACTACCTGCTGCTTACCTGCTGCATGGTGACGCCGGAAAAGCGCGTCAGTCGAAGAAGCTCTTCACGCGGTCGAACCAGCTCTTGCTTTGCGGGCTGTGGCGCGAACCGCCTTCCACGAGCGACTTCTCGAACTGCTGCAGCATCTCGCGCTGGTGTTCGGTGAGCTTGACCGGCGTTTCCACCTGAACATGCACATACAGATCGCCGGCGATGCTCGAACGCAGACCCTTGATGCCCTTGCCACGCAGACGGAACGTCTTGCCCGACTGCGTGCCTTCGGGCACCGTGAACGAGGCGCGGCCCGCCAGCGTCGGCACTTCGATCTCGCCGCCCAGCGCCGCCGTGGTGAACGGAATCGGCATCTGGCAGTGCAGGTCGTCGCCGTCGCGCTCGAACACCGCGTGCTGCTTGATGTGGATCTCGACATACAGATCGCCCGACGGCCCGCCGTTGATGCCAGGCTCGCCGTTGCCAGCCGAACGGATGCGCATGCCGTCGTCGATGCCCGCCGGAATCTTCACTTCGAGCGTCTTGGTTTCCTTGACCTTGCCTGCGCCGTGGCAGTTCGTGCAGGGTTCAGGAATGTACGAGCCCGTGCCGTGGCACTTAGGGCAAGTCTGCTGGATGCTGAAGAAGCCTTGCGACATGCGCACCGAACCCGAACCATGGCAGGTCGGGCAGGTTTCGGGCTTCGTGCCGGGCTTCGCGCCCGAGCCGTGACAGACTTCACAGCCGGTCCAGCCCGGCACGCGGATCTGCGTCTCGTAGCCGTGCGCCGCCTGCTCCAGCGAGATTTCCATGCTGTAGCGCAGGTCCGCGCCGCGATACACCTGCGGGCCGCTGCGCTGGCCACCGCGGCCGCCGCCAGCGGCCTGGCCGAAGATATCGCCGAAGATGTCGCCGAAAGCGTCCGCGAACCCGCCGAAGCCCTGCGCGCCCGCGCCGCCCATGTTGGGATCGACGCCGGCGTGGCCGTACTGGTCGTAAGCCGCGCGCTTTTGCGAGTCCGACAGCATTTCGTAGGCCTCTTTGGCCTCCTTGAAATGCTCTTCCGCATCCTTGTTGTCCGGATTGCGGTCGGGGTGATACTTCATCGCGAGCTTGCGATACGCCTTCTTGATTTCGTCGTCGCTCGCGTTCTTCGCGACGCCCAGAACCTCGTAGTAATCCCGTTTCGCCATATCGGTTCAACGCCGGCCTCGCGCTTCACGGCGCGCGCCGGCTCCTCTTGAATGCTGGATCTCGTGACCCGTTTGCCGTTCCCCTGAACATCCGCACAGGCGCTTATCACGCCGCGGCGGCCCCTGACAGAGAACGGCCTCCATAAAACAAATGTGCCCGGAGAGCCGGATGGCTCGCCAGGCGCTGCAATGCTGACACGCATCGTAACCGATGCGGCCGCTTTCGTAGTCGCTTTCATCGGATCACGACCGTTCGCTGATCAGGCAGAACGGTCATGACCGCCACGAACCGGCTTAGTCCTTCTTGACTTCCTTGAACTCGGCGTCGACCACGTCGTCGGCGTCGTTCTGCGCGCCCTGCTCGGCCGCACCGGCACCTGCGGCACCCGCGCCGGCGGCACCGGCCGCGCCTGCCTGCTGCGCCTGCATGTCGGCGTACATCTTCTCGCCGAGCTTCTGCGACGCTGCCGACAGCGCCTCGACCTTCGCCTCGATCGTCGCCTTGTCGGCCGACGAGCTCTTCAGCGTTTCTTCGAGGTCCTTCAGCGCGGCTTCGATCGTTTCCTTTTCGCTGGCTTCGATCTTGTCGCCATACTCGGCCACGGCCTTCTTCGTGCTGTGCACCAGTGCGTCGCCCTGGTTGCGCGCGTCGGCAATCTCGCGCAGACGGTGATCTTCTTCCGCGTTCGCTTCGGCGTCCTTCACCATCTTCTCGATTTCGGCTTCCGACAGACCCGAGTTCGCCTTGATGGTGATCTTGTTTTCCTTGCCGGTGGCCTTGTCCTTCGCGCCCACGTGCAGAATGCCGTTCGCGTCGATGTCGAAGGTCACTTCGATCTGCGGCACGCCGCGCGGTGCGGGCGGAATGCCTTCGAGGTTGAACTCGCCGAGCAGCTTGTTGCCCGCTGCCATTTCGCGCTCGCCCTGGAACACCTTGATCGTCACGGCCGACTGGCTGTCGTCCGCCGTCGAGTAGACCTGTGCGTGCTTGGTCGGGATCGTGGTGTTCTTGTTGATCATCTTCGTCATCACGCCGCCGAGCGTCTCGATACCGAGCGACAGCGGGGTCACGTCGAGGAGCAGCACGTCCTTGCGGTCACCCGAGAGCACCTGCCCCTGGATCGCGGCGCCAACGGCCACGGCTTCGTCCGGGTTCACGTCACGGCGCGGGTCCTTGCCGAAGAACTCCTTGACCTTCTCCTGCACCTTCGGCATACGCGTCTGGCCGCCGACGAGAATCACGTCGTCGATGTCGCCGACCTTCACGCCTGCGTCCTTGATCGCCATGCGGCACGGCTCGATGGTGCGCTCGATCAGTTCCTCGACCAGCGCTTCCAGCTTGGCGCGCGTGAACTTGAGGTTCAAGTGCTTCGGACCCGACGCGTCTGCCGTGATGTACGGCAGGTTGATGTCGGTCTGCTGGCCCGACGACAGTTCGATCTTGGCCTTTTCAGCGGCTTCCTTCAGGCGTTGCAGCGCGAGCACGTCCTTCGAGAGGTCGACGCCCTGCTCTTTCTTGAACTCGCCGATGATGTAATCGATGATGCGCTGGTCGAAGTCTTCACCGCCGAGGAACGTGTCGCCGTTGGTCGAGAGCACTTCGAACTGCATTTCGCCGTCGACATCCGCGATTTCGATGATCGAGATATCGAACGTGCCGCCGCCCAGGTCGAACACGGCGATCTTGCGGTCGCCCTTTTCGGCCTTGTCCAGACCGAACGCGAGTGCGGCTGCCGTCGGCTCGTTGATGATGCGCTTGACTTCCAGGCCGGCGATGCGGCCGGCGTCCTTGGTGGCCTGACGCTGGCTGTCGTTGAAGTACGCGGGAACCGTGATCACGGCTTCGGTGACCGGCTCGCCGAGGTAGTCTTCAGCGGTCTTCTTCATCTTGCGCAGCACTTCAGCCGAAACCTGCGACGGCGCGAGCTTCGCGCCATGCGCTTCGACCCAGGCGTCGCCGTTGTCGTGCTTGACGATCTTGTAGGGCATCAGGCCGATGTCCTTCTGCACTTCCTTCTCTTCGAAGCGGCGGCCGATCAGGCGCTTGACTGCGTACAGCGTGTTCTTCGGGTTCGTGACCGACTGGCGCTTGGCCGGTGCGCCGACCAGAACTTCGTTGTCGTCCATGTAGGCGATGATCGAAGGCGTCGTACGGGCGCCTTCCGAGTTCTCGATCACCTTGACCTGATTGCCTTCCATCAGCGCCACGCACGAGTTGGTGGTGCCGAGGTCGATACCAATGATTTTGCCCATTTTTGTCAAATCTCCAGAATTTGGTCGCTGTGCGGACGCCGCTTTCGCGCTGCGCAGGTAACTACATGCTCGAGCCGCGTTTTCCCTTGTGCGCGGCTGGCGTCCACTTCAATACGGAACTACTGCCCAAATAAGTGCCGCTACGGCGATTTCAAGGGGTTTGGGCTATGCGTTCCATCATTTTTTTTAATCGCAGGGCCTTTGGGTTTCCTTTGGGTTCCTTCAGGCCACCGCATTACTTACATCTTTCTTACTTCGGTGCCGAAACGGTCACGAGCGCCGGACGCAGTACGCGGTCGGCGATCACATAGCCCTTTTGCAGCACGCTGACCACCGTGTTCGCTTCCTGCTCGGACGGGACCATCGAGATGGCCTGGTGACGGTGCGGGTCGAACTTCTCGCCCACGGGGTTGATCGCGAGGACCTTGCCCTTCTCGAGCGCGCCGGTGAGCTGCTTGAGCGTGAGTTCGACGCCTTCGTTGACCTTGGCGAGGTCGTCCGAGTTATGGGCGAGAGCGGCTTCGAGGCTGTCCATCACCGGCAGCAGATGCTCGGCGAAGTTTTCGATCGCGAACTTGTGCGCCTTGGCGACGTCTTCCTGCGCGCGGCGGCGTACGTTCTCGGTCTCGGCCTTGGCGCGGACGAAGGCGTCCTGCAATTCGGCGACTTTCGCTTGGGCTTCGGCCAGTGCGGCCTCGGCAAGCGCCGCTGCGTTCTGGTCCACGCCGCCTTGGGCTGCCTGCTCGGCCGCTTCAGCCGTCTGGGGCTGGGCTGCCTGCGACGCCTCGTCCGCGGGCGTGGGGTTCTGGCTCGTCGGGTTCTCTTGCGTGTTTTCCATGTCGCTGAACGTCGTTGAATAGTGAAAAAGGGAACAAAGCTTCGGGCGCCATGACGCCGGCCGCTCTACTGCGCCTGGGCCGTTGCGCCGACGCGACAGAGGCTTCGGACATCGCGAGAGCACATGGGTGCCGGATCGCTTGTTTCAAGAGGCGCTTGCGGCTTTTTTATACAGAAAATCAAGCCACGCAATCGCCCGTAACAATCATTACTGCAGCGCCGCAAAAATGAAATTGAGTAAGGGACATCCCTGACCTACACTCAGGAACAGGTGCTGCTCATGACGCGTTTACCCTGAGCCCGGCACCGCACCGAATGGGCCCACGGACAGCACCTTTTTTAGCAGCAGCACCGCACATAAAAACGCTATCCGGGCCTCGAAACTGGCTGTTTTGCTGCGATCCCAAGGGGAGTACCGTGAAACTGACCTTTGCCATATCGGTGGTCGCGCTGGTACTCATCGCCGGGACTACGACCATCTGCATGTCGGGCGCCGTGAACGAAAACACGACGGAATACGGGGGCGTGCACGCTACGATGGAAGCGCTCTTCAACCCTCACGCGAAAATTTGTCGATAGTGCGGCGGTCGCGCTTGGTCGGCCTGCCCGGCAACACGGCAGCCGGTTCGCGAAAGAGCCGGCGCCGGTCCTGCTCCGCCGCGCGCCGCTCGCGCCCGGCTTCAGTTTCCGCATAGAGCGTCTGCGCGATGCTGGCGGGGCCGCGCATCTCGCAAATGCCCAATACCTGCACTTCCCAGACCACATGATCGATCTCGATTTCGACGAGGTCGCCCACGCGCACGTCCTTCGATGCCTTCACGGCGTCGCCGCCAATGCGCACGCGCCCCTTGCCCACGGCGTCCGAGGCGAGCGAGCGCGTCTTGAAGAAACGCGCCGCCCATAACCATTTGTCGATGCGCAGCCGCGCGCCAGGTTCGGTCGAAATCTTGTAGTTCATCAGAAGCTTTCCGGATGCGCCGCTCAGTTCACGCTCAGTTCACGCTCACTTCACTGGGTCAGGCCACTGCGCCAGCCGGCGCCGCGGCTTGCACGGGCCAGCCCTGCAGGTGCTGCGCAACAATCTCGCCCAGCGCCGCGATCCACGCCGGCGAGGCATTCAGGCATGCTATGCGGTGAAACTCCTTGCCGCCGCCGTGCAGGAACTCGTCGCGCACTTCCATGCCGATTTCCTCGATGGTTTCCAGGCAATCCGCCGTGAAACCGGGGCAGAACACGTCCGCACGGTGCACGCCGCCCGCGCCCAGTTCCCGCAGCGTGGGCGCCGTGTATGGCTGGAGCCATTGCGCCCGCCCAAAGCGCGACTGGAAGGTCACCCGGCATTCGACCGGCGTTAGCTCCAGCGCGTGCATGAGGAGCGCGGCCGTTTGCTGGCACTGGTCGTGGTACGGGTCGCCCAGATCGAGCGTACGGCTCGGCACCCCGTGAAAACTCAGCACGAGGCGGTCGCCCGCCGCGAAATTGGGTTTGCCGTGCGCGTGCCAGTACTGGTGCACCTGGGCCGCGAGCGCCGCAATATACGCCGGATGGTCGTGATAGCCGCGCACCGTGCGGATTTCCGGCTGGTTGCGCATGCGGCGCAGCGCGGCGAAGGCCGCGTCGAACGCCGTGGCCGTGGTCGACGCCGAGTACTGCGGATACATCGGCATGAGCAGGATGCGTTCCGCGCCCGCGAGCTTGAGCTGGTTCAGCATCGCCGGGATGTCTGGCGTGCCGTAGCGCATCGCGTAATCGACGAGGACCGTGTAGTCGTTGATTTGCAGCAGATGGCGCAGGCCGTCGGTCTGCTTCTGCGTATGCACGCGCAGCGGGGAACCCTCGGGCGTCCAGACCGCCGCGTACTTCTTCGCCGACGACCGGCCGCGAAACGGCAGGATCAGCGTGCGCAGGATGACCTGCCAGATCGGCGCCGGAATCTCGACCACGCGCGGATCGGACAGAAACTGCGCGAGATAGCGGCGCACGGCGCGCGGCGTGGGCGCGTCCGGCGTGCCCAGGTTGATGAGCAGCACGGCGACGCGATGCGCCGCGGCGGACTGCGAAGGCCGCTCCAGGTCGAAACGCATAGGCGATCAGTGGCGCCGCGCGAATGCGCAGCAACGGTTGCATGAAACAAGCATTATAGCGGGCGGTCCTGGCGGGCCAAACCGGACCCGCGACGCGGCGAGTGACCGCCGCGCGTTGGCCATTCGGCCGATGGCGCGCACCACGCCTTTCGAGGGATGATCGTCGGAAAGGCGGGGGTGCCCGATGCGGCGCTCAGTTCTGGCTGAGCGTGAGCGAGAGCAGCCGCGCCGTGATGTCGACGATCGGAATCACGCGGTTGTACGCCATGCGCGTCGGTCCGATCACGCCGAGCGTGCCGACGATCTTGCCGTTCACCTCGTAGGGAGCCGTCACCACGCTCATTTCCTCGATCGGCACGAGTTGCGACTCGCCGCCAATGAAAATCTGCACACCCTGCGCGTGGCTCGAGACGTCGAGCAGCTGCAGCAGGCTGGTTTTCTGGTCGAATACGTCGAAGAGCTTGCGCAGGCGCGCCATGTCCGAGGAAAGGTCGGCCACTTCGAGCAGGTTGCGCTCGCCGGAAATGAGCAAGGTGTCGCCGCTTTCGGGCTCTTCGGTGCTCGCGGTTACGGCCGCGTGCATGAGCGTGGTCATGTCGCCGCGCAGCGCGTCGATTTCCTCGCGCAGGCGGCGGCGCACCTCGTCGAACGACAGGCCCGCGAAGTGCGCGTTGATGTAATTCGAGGCTTCGATGAGCTCGGAAGGCGTGAAGTCGCGCTGCGTCGCCATGATGCGGTTCTGCACGTCGCCTTCGGGCGTCACGATGATGAGCAGGATGCGCTTGTCGGACAGGCGCATGAACTCGATCTGCTTGAACACGTGGCTGCGCCGGGGCGTCAGCACCACGCCCGCGAACTGCGAGAGGTTCGAGAGCACGCTGGCCGCCGCCGCCACCACTTTCTGCGGCTCGCCGGGGCGCAGCGTGGTCTTTACCGCCCGCGTGAGCGCGTCGTCGTCCGAACTGGGCTCGACGGTGAGCATGGTGTCGACGAACAGGCGATAGCCGCGCGGCGTGGGCACACGCCCGGCCGAGGTATGCGGGCTGGACACGAGACCCAGCTCCTCGAGGTCCGACATGACGTTGCGGATCGTCGCCGGGCTCAGTTCCAGGCCGGAATAGCGCGACAGCGTGCGCGAGCCGACCGGCTGACCTTCGGCGATGTAGCGCTCGATCAGCGTCTTGAGGAGGGTTTGTGCGCGGGGATCTAGCATGACTCAAAATTTTAGCCTAATGGCGGGTTGGCCGCGAGTGCGCCGCCAGGTCGGGCCCGACGGGCAGGCCCGCAGCGCGGGGCGGCCCGGTTTCGCCCGTTGCCGCCGGGCATGTTGCATGGCACATCGTCTGGCACATCGCGCGTTGTCATCGCCGTGTCACCGGCTTAGGGCGGGAGGGCGCGGCGCGCAAGGCCTGGCGGGCCGCGCCCGGCTTGCGCCAGGTTCTTTTCGTGACCTGACTATGGTGTAATGCCGGCATGCAGATCCAGAAGATCCAGAGCCAGTTCAAGACGGTTGCGCTCGTTGGGCGCAGCAATACGCCGGGCATTGCCGAGCCGCTGACGGCGCTCGCCCAGACCATTTCGAAGCGCGGCTTCGAGGTCGTGTTCGAAGCGCAAACCGCAGAGGAAATCGGCGCGCAAGGCTATCCCGCGCTGCAGCCGTCCGAAATCGGCGCGCGCGCGGACGTGGCCGTCGTGCTCGGCGGCGACGGCACGATGCTCGGCATCGGCCGCCAGCTCGCGCCCTACCGCACGCCGCTCATCGGCATCAACCACGGGCGGCTCGGCTTCATTACCGACATCGCGTTCTCCGAGATGCAGGAGGTCGTGCCGCAACTGCTCGCGGGCTCGTTCGAGCGCGAGGAGCGCTCGCTGCTCGAGTCGCGCATCACCCGCGACGGCGACCCGATCTACCACGCGCTCGCCTTCAACGACGTGGTCGTGAACCGTAGCGGCTTTTCGGGCATGGCCGAACTGCGCGTGAACGTGGATGGCCGCTTCATGTACAACCAGCGCTCAGACGGCTTGATCGTCGCGACGCCCACGGGCTCGACCGCCTACGCGCTCTCGTCGCAGGGGCCGATCCTGCATCCGCAGCTGCAAGGCATCGTGCTCGTACCGATCGCGCCGCACGCGCTCTCGAACCGCCCGATCGTGCTGCCCGACGACTGCAAGGTGAGCATCCAGATCGTGGCGGGCCGCGACGTCAACGTCAACTTCGACATGCAGTCGTTCACGGCGCTGGAGCTGAACGACGTGATCGAGGTGCGCCGCTCGCGCCACACGGTGCCTTTCCTGCACCCGGTCGGCTATAGCTACTACCGCACGCTGCGCAAGAAGCTGCATTGGAACGAGCACCCCTCGCTGCAGGGCGATCCGGAGGACTAAACCCGCGTCTTAGCGTGAAGCGCGCGCGTGCGTTGCCATGCAGCCAGCAGTCCCACGGTAGTCAAAGCCAACCCAAAAAAGCAGAACCAGACGCCATGCTTCGCCATCTCTCGATTCGCGACTTCGTGATCGTCGCCGCGCTCGACCTCGAATTCGATAGCGGTTTCACCGTGTTTTCCGGCGAAACCGGCGCGGGCAAGTCGATCCTGATCGACGCCCTCGCTCTCACGCTCGGCACGCGCGCCGACGCGAGCGTCGTGCGCACCGGCGAGGCCCGCGCCGACATCACCGCCGAGTTCGACGTGCCCGCGCATGCCGCGCTTTGGCTCGACGAGCAGGCGCTCACGAACGGCGACGGCGAGCACACGGTCATGATGCGCCGCGTGGTGGACAGCGGCGGGCGCTCGCGCGCCTTCATCAACGGGACGCCCGCCACGCTCGCGCAACTGCGCGAGCTGGGCGAAATGCTCGTGGACATCCACGGCCAGCATGCTCACCAACTGCTCATGCGCCCCGACGCGCAGCGCGAACTGTTCGACACGCACGCGGGCCTCACGGATCTCGCCGCCACCGTCACGCGCGCGTGGCGCGAGGCACGCGACGCGCGTCTCGCCCTGCAGAGCGCCATGTCGCGCGACCGCGAGCTGCAGCTCGAGCGCGAGCGCCTCGCGTGGCAGCTCGCCGAGCTCGACAAGCTCGCGCCGCAGCCGGGCGAATGGGAGGAAGTGAACGCGGAGCACGTGCGGCTTTCGAACTCGGCCAACCTGATCGAAGGCGTACAAGGCGCGCTCGCGGCGTTATCGGAATCCGACGAGGCGATGCTCTCGCAGCTGAACTCGATCGTCTCGAAGCTGCGCTCCCTCGCCGAAGTCGACGCCGAACTCAACGACGCCCTCGCCGCGCTCGAACCGGCCGCGATCCAGATCCAGGAAGCGGCGTACTCGCTCTCGCACTACGCGCAACGCCTCGATCTCGATCCGCAACATCTCGCGCAGGTCGAACGGCGCCTCGACGCGCTGCATTCGACGGCGCGCAAGTTCCGCCTGCCGGCCGAAACGCTACCTGAGGAACACGCGTCGCGCCGCCAGCAGCTCGCGGCACTCGATGCCGCATCCGATCTCGACGGCCTGCGCGCCGCCGAGCAGAAGGCGCAGGAAGCCTATCTCGCGCAGGCACGCCAGCTCTCGAAGGCGCGCGCCAAGGCGGCGAAGGCGCTCGGCTCGGCGGTCACGCAAGGCATGCAGGAACTGTCGATGGCCGGCGGCAGCTTCGAAGTCGCGCTCGTGGCGCTCGGCAGCAGCTCGACCGGCGAGCCGATCGGCGGAGCCCATGGTCTGGAGCAGATCGAATTCCGGGTGGCGGGCCATGCCGGCGTGCCGCTGCGCCCGCTCGCGAAGATCGCTTCGGGCGGCGAGCTCGCACGTATCAGTCTCGCGCTCGCCGTGATCGCGAGCGCGGCGAGCCCCACGCCCACGCTGATCTTCGATGAAGTGGATACGGGCATTGGCGGTGGGGTCGCCGAAGTGGTGGGACGTTTGCTGCACCAGCTCGGTCGCGCGCGCCAGGTGCTGTGCGTGACGCACTTGCCGCAGGTCGCGGCGCGCGGCGATCACCACTTCCAGGTGGCGAAGTCCGGCGACGGCAACGGCGGCACGGTCTCGGCCGTCACGCCGCTCGACAGGGGCGGCCGGGTGGAGGAAGTCGCGCGCATGCTGGGCGGGCTGGAGATTACCGCGACGACCAGGCGGCATGCGAAGGAGATGCTAGCGGCTTGAGCTTCCCTGCCTCGTTGATACAACCCTAAATATTGCCTCCAATCAGTCCGAATTTAGGTCTATATTTAGTCCTATTGACATGCCAGCCCGAGGAACGGAGATGAAGCCCAGCCAGGTGAAGCCCATTAGCTATCTGAAGAGCCACGCCGCTGAGATCGTCCGCGAGATCACGGAAAGTGGCGAGCCGATGCTGATCACCCAAAACGGTGAAGCCCGGGTCGTCGTGCAGGACGCACAATCCTACGAGGATATGCAACAAACGTTAGCACTTCTGAAGATTCTGACGCTAGGGCGCAAGGACATCGAAGCCGGTCGCTACATTCCGGCGAGTGATGTTTTCACTGAACTGGAGCAGATGGACAAGGACGACGGTATTGCATGAAGGCCGTCTTCCTCCAGTCGGCGCGGACCGACATGCAAGACATTCGACGTTACGTGATCGCCAAATTCGGCCCGAAGGCCTGGCGTGAAACATCGGCGAAGATTCGCGACGATATTGAACAACTCGAGGCATTTCCCCGAAATGGGCACGTTCCTCCTGAGCTCGCGGAACTGGGCTCTACGAACTATCGGCAGATAGTAAGCGGCATGAACCGCATCATCTACGAGATTGACGATCCGATGATCTATATCCATTTGATCGTCGACACCCGCAGAGACCTGAAGGACGTTCTGGCCAGGCTTTTGCTGCGGGCCTAAGCCTCCCCGCGCTCCCCGAACACGCGCTTCCACAACGCCAGCACGGCCTCGCGCTCGCGCTCCACACGCGCCGGATCGACACGCGCCTTCTCCATCCCGTCGAGCCGCAACTGGTGCTGCAGCTTGCGATACAGCCGGTACGCCGAGCCTATCGTCTCGGCCTCCTCCTCGCTCATGAGCCCGAAGCGCGACACCTCGCGCAGCAACGCGATATTGCCCGTGTTACGGATCAGCTCGGGGTCCTGCGCCGCATGCAGCAGCACCCAGTACTGGACGAGAAACTCGATGTCCACCATGCCGCCGCGGTCATGCTTCAGGTCGAAGAGTTCGGTGCGGTTCGGGTGGCCGTCTTCCACGCGCTGGCGCATCTCCACGATTTCCTTCGCGAGCGGCGCGGCGTCGCGCGGCGTGGTCAGCACCTGCACGCGGATCGCCTCGAAGGCGCTGCCGATCGCCACGTCCCCGGCCGAGAAGCGCGCACGCGTGAGTGCCTGGTGCTCCCAGACCCATGCCGTGTTCGCGGCGTCGCCCTCGCGCAGCTGGTAGCGGCGGAACGCATCGAGGTCGGTCACGAGCAGGCCCGACTCGCCGTTCGGCCGCAGGCGCAGATCGACGTCGAACAGCGTGCCCGCGCCGGTGGCCGTGGTGAGCCACGTGATGAGGCGGCGCGCGAAGGTCGCGTAGATCTCCGAGGCGCGCTCGTCCTCGTCTTCGTACAGAAAGATGATGTCGAGGTCCGACGCGTAGCCCAGCTCCTTGCCGCCCAGCTTGCCGTAAGCGATCGCCGCGAAGCGCGGCACCTCGCGATGGCGTTTGGCAAACTGCTTCCACACGGTCTCAATGGTCACGCCGAGCACGGCGTCGGCAAGCTCCGAGAGCCGGTCGCTTACGTGCTCCACCGAGAGCCGCCCCGCCAGGTCGTTGAGCAGGATGCGGAACACCTCGGCCTGGTGCGCGTGACGCAGCAGGTCCATCTGCTGTTCGACGTCGGCGGCAGCGGCGAGCCGTGCGCGCAACAGACGCGAGAATTCAGGCCAGTCGAAGGGCGATGCAACTGCCTCGTCGTCGAGCAGTTCGTCGAGCAGTTGCGGATGGCGGATCAGATAGCCCGCCGCCCAGCGAGAGCCGCCCAGCACCTTGAGCACGCGGCTGAGCGCATCCGGATATTCGCAGAGCAGCGCGAGATACGCGCCGCGCCGGATCACGGCTTCGAGCAGGTCGAACATGCGCGCGAGCGTGTCGCCGCGCCGCTCGCGCGGCTCGAGCGTGCGTGCAGCTTCGAGCGCGCGCTGCGCGACGCTATCGAAGCGCTCGCGGCTCTTCTCGGGCAGCCCCGCGTAACGCGCCGACTGCCAGAGTCCGCGCAGGCGCGCGAGCAGCGGCGCCGGGTCGTCGATACCCAGTTCCGTGAGACGTTCGAGCAACGAGTCTTCGGCGCCCTCTTCCATGAGCGCACCGCTCCAGACCCATGCCGCCGCGCCGTCTTCCGAGGCGCCACAGCCGCCCTCGCCGCCCATCTTGTCGGAGAAAATCTGCACGAACTGGCGCTCGACGTTGTCGCGGTGGCCGTCGAGCGTCGTCATCAGCGCGGCATAGTCGGCAAAGCCCATCGACTTCGCGAGCGCCGCGCGCTCCTCGGCGTCGACAGGCATGGCGTGCGTTTGCGCATCGTCGCGGTATTGCAGGCGATGCTCGAGGTCGCGCAGGAAGTTGTAGGCGCGCGCGAGCTCGCCGCACACCTCCGGCGCGATCAGTCCGCGCGCGGCGGCGTAGCCGAGCACCGCGAGCGTCGGGCGCACGCGGAAACCCGCGTCCTGACCGCCGCGAATGAGCTGGAACACCTGGGCGCTGAACTCGATCTCACGAATCCCGCCGCGCCCGAGCTTGATGTCGTCGGCCTTGTCGGGGCGCATCATGGCGCGCCGCTGCGCTTCCTGGCGAATCTGCAAGTGCAGCGAGCGGATTGCGCTGATCACGCCGAAATCCAGGTAGCGCCGGTAGACAAATGGCTTCACGAGCGAATCGAGCTGACGGGCAAGACGCAGCGCGCTGTCGCTCTCGTCCTCGGAAACGAGCCGCCCCTTGATCCACGCATAGCGCTCCCACTCGCGGCCCTGCACGTAGAAGTACTCTTCGAGCATGCCGAGGCTGCACACGAGCGGCCCGGAGTCGCCGTTCGGGCGCAGACGCATGTCCACGCGAAACACGAAGCCATCGGCCGTCACGTCGGAGAGCGCGGCGATCAGGCGTTTGCCCACGCGCGTGAAGAAGTCCTGCGTAGCGATGGGCGCGCGCTGGCCTCCCGTGGTTTCGCCGTCGTCCTCGTAGACGAAGATCAGGTCGATGTCGGACGAAACGTTCAGCTCGCGTCCGCCCAGCTTGCCCATCCCCACCACGCCGAGCGTGAGGCGCTCGCCGCCCGGGCCGCGCGGCTCGCCGAAGAGCGTCTCGAGGTCGGCGCTCACGCAGGCGAGCGCGCGCTGGATCGTGACTTCGGCGAGATCGGTCATGCCGCCGGTCACTTCGGCGACGTCCGCCACGCCGCCGAGATCGCGCTCCATCACCGCGCAGATCACTTCCACGCGCAACTGGCGCAGGACCCTCTTCAACTGCTCGTCGTTGAGCGCCGCGCCAGGCGCGGCGTTTGCTTCGGCGAGCAGTTCCCCGCTCAACGCGTCGAGCCGCGCGACGATGCGTTCGCGCGAGAGCGGTGCCGCGGCCAGCGCCTCGACCTGCGCCGCGAGGCCAGGGCGCGCGGCGTAAGCCCGTGCTGCATAGCGGGAATAGCTGGAACTCAGAAGAGGGATGTCAGTCATGAAGTGCTGCTTGCCGGGAAGGTTCGCTGTTCGCTGTTGTGTCGCTGCGCGCGCCTGGGTTGATGACGGTGTCGATGCGACGATGCCGATCTCGACGGTTCGACCGCGAGGGTTCGCCCCGCGCCACGCATGCACCGCCCACGGGCTCTCGCGGTTCGCCTCGCCGATGCGTCCGGCATAGCCGCCACTGCAGTGCAAAAAATCATGCGTGTCACGCGCCGAGCGGCCATCCCGGCTTCCCCGGATGGGCCTTCTGACGGCCCTCTGTGATACATTTCGTCGTTAGAACGCAACGCTACCATACCCCACCCGCCGCAGCATGTCCGAGCGAAACGATCACGCCGGCCTACCCCAATCTGGACATGCCAGCCAGGCGACCGAGCCAGGGGGTCCGCACCATCATCATCCGGTCCTGCGCCACACACTGCGCGTGCTGGCGATCATCGCGCTCGTCCTGTATTTCCTTGTCTCTGTCCTGCTGCTCGGTCTGCGCTATGTCGTGCTGCCATACGTGGACAACTTGCGTCCGCGCATCGAGCAGCTCGTCTCCTCGAAGATTCACGCCGAATTGCGCATCGGCAAGCTCGCGCCGCACTGGTCGGGCTTCCAGCCCGGCATCGACGTCACTGATCTGACGATTCGCGACCGCCACGGCAACATCGCGCTCGACGTGCCGCACGCCACGGCCTCGGTGTCGTGGCGCTCGGTCGTGCTGCTCGAACCGCTGCTCTCGAGCATCGTGGTCGAGCAGCCCGACGTGCACATCGCGCGCGAGGACGACGGCACGCTCACCGTGGCGGGCGTGCCGGTGCCCACCGCACACACGGGCAACGCCACCTTCACGACGTGGCTCATGCGCCAGCAGGCCGTCGTGCTGCGCGGCGGCACGCTGCGCTGGCACGACGCCACGCGCGACGTGCCCGACCTCGCGTTCTCGCACATCCGCCTCGCGATCCTCAACGACGGGTACGATCACCGCGTCGCGCTCCAGGCGCCGGCCGAGGGCACCGTGCTGCACGGCCCGCTCGACTTCCGCGCGCACTTCACGCACGCGCACTACGCGCAGGCCGGCAAGCCGATCAGCTGGACGGGCGACACCTATCTCTCGACCGGCCCCGTCGATCTGCCCACGCTCGCGCGCTACATCAACTTCCCGATCGCCACCTACGCGGGGCGCATCGACAACTCGATCTGGGCGCACTTCTCGAACGGACGCATCCTCGAAGCGAGCGGCGCGCTGGAAGGCGCAAACGTTTCGTTGCGCACGCGGCCCACGCAGCCGCTGCTCGACATGCCGGTCGCGAGCTTCCACTGGAGCCTCGGCATCCAGCCCGACGACTACGCGCTCAAGCTGCGCGACTTGCACGCGGAACTGGGCCAGCCGCCGCTCGACGACGGCACGCCGCTCACGCGCTCGCTCGCGCTCACGACGCTCGACGCGCGCTTTCGCCAGCAAACGCTCCAGCATGGCCAACTCATGAGCGTGCGCGGCGATCGCATCGATCTCGGCATCCTCGCCGAGTTCATGCGCGCGCTGCCGCTGCCCGGTCGCGTGCAGGGCGCGCTCGTGCGCTTCGACCCGCGCGGGCTGGTGGCGAACTACGACCTATCCCTCGAGCGCGCGAAGCCCGAGTCGGGTGAAGCGGCTGCCGAGCAGCGCTCCACCAGCGTCGAGCCGGTCACCCACTATCGCTTCAAGGGCGACCTGCAGGGCATCAGCATGAATGCACAGGAGCCGGGGCCGGGGCTCACGCCGCGCGGCCACCCGCGCGCGGGCCTGCCGGGGGTCGAGAACCTTTGGGGTCACATCGACGCCGACGAGTCGCACGGCACCATCGACCTCGACACGAACAGCGTCGCCATCACGCTGCCTGGCGTGTTCGACAATCCCCGCCTCACGTTCGACCGGCTCTCGGGCGCGGCCAGATGGACCGTGGCCGCTGAGCGCGAGCCCGGCAACCGGCTCAAGGCATTCACCGTCGATGTCGCGAACCTGGGCATCGAGAACGCCGACGCGCGCGCGAAGATGACCGCGCACTACACCAACCCCGGCAAGGGACGCGGCTCGCTCGACCTCGTCGCGCATTTCGACGAGGCCAAGGTCAAGGCCATCCCGCGTTACCTGCCCACCGCCATCAGCGAGAAGACGCGCATCTATCTCGGCCACGGCCTGCAGGCGGGCCTGTCGAAGGGTGCGACGATCGAGATCCACGGCGACCTCACCAAATTCCCCTACTCGCGCGACCCAGACGCGGGCCAGTTCCGCATCGTCGCGCCGTTCACGGGCGGCCGCTTCGACCCGTCGCCGTTCCCGCCGCGCACGATGCGCAACGGCGCGCCGAACGTCTGGCCGGCGTTCGACGGCATCGACGGCGTGTTCAAGCTGCATGAGAACAAGCTGCGCTTCGACGTCGATCGCGGCCACTACCGCAACTTCGTGCTGCGCAACGTGAGCGGGCGCATCGAGGAACTGGGCATCAAGGGCTCCGATATCGTGATCGAGGGCAGCGGGCGCGGTCCGCTCGCGGACCTGCTCGACTACGCGGACAACAGCTCGATCGGCTATATCTCGAAGCACGCCACCGCGAAGGTGCGCGCGCAAGGGCAGTCCACGCTCGCACTCAAACTCACGATCCCGCGCCATCCGAAGCCGAAGGTGCTGCTCGCGGGCGCCATCGGCTTCGAGAACAACACGCTCACCGCGAAGAACGTGCCGCCGGTCTCGAAACTCACCGGGCAGGTGCGCTTCACGAACCACAGCGCCAATGTCGACCGGCTTACGGCGCGCTTTCTCGGCGGCGATCTGCGCGCGAGCGGCGGCATGCGCGACGACGGGCACTATAAGGTGGACGTGGCCGGCGACGTCGCGGTCGATGCGGCGCGCGGGCTGAACCTGCATGGCATGGCGGCGGCGGCGCTCGGGCGCCTGTCGGGCGCGGCGCCCTACTCGCTTTCGGTAGCCGGCCAGCGCGGGCGCCTGCCCGACGTGAAGGCGAACGCCGATCTCACCGGTCTCGCGCTCGACCTGCCCGCGCCGTTCGGCAAGGCCGCCGGCACGCCGATGCCGCTGAACTTCGAATTGCAGCCGGGCACGGGCACGCCCGCCGAATCCGCCGTCGGCGCCGATGCCAGGGCCGACGACGCCGCGTTCGAACATGCAGAACTCACACTCGGGCCGCTCGCCGCGCGTTACGTGATGCGCCGCCATCCGGGTCACGTACCGGAAGTCGTGCGCGGCGCGATCGGCATGAACCGCCCGGCCGATCTACCCTCGGAAGGCGTGGCCGCCGCCGTCGACCTGCCCGCCTTCGACGCCGACGCCTGGCGCGCCGTGGTGCAGCAGTTGCGCGGGACCGCGGCGGCCCAGGCCCAGGGCGCGACGCCTGCGAGCGCGGCGGCAAGCGGCGCGCGGGCGGCGGTTCCCCCGCCGCGAACCGCCGCAGAACGAGCGGCCGAGCGGATGGCTCAAAATCAAGACGCGGCCCCGGGCGCAACCTCCGAATCCGCCGTGCCCAGCGCCGCCGCTGCCGCGCCGCAAAGCCCGGCATCGGCCACTACGGCCACCACGGCGGCCGCGCCAACCGCCGCCTCGTCACCGCTCGCCCCCAACGGCGCGGTCGGCCAGTTCCTGCCTTCGCGCTTCGCGGTCCACGTCGGCACGCTCACGCTGCTCAAGCGCCACTGGGAGAACGTCGTGCTCGGCGCATCGCGCACCGGCGAGCGCGGCAACGAATGGCAGGCCAACGTCGCCTCCAACCAGGTCTCGGGCCACGTCTCGTGGAAGCCCGGCGCCGTGCCGGGCGCACCGGGCACGCTCGAAGCGCGGCTCGCGCGCCTCACCGTGCCCGCTGCCACCGAAAACGACCTGCTCGGCCAGGCGATGTCGCAGCCCGCGCAGAACATGCCGTCGATCGACCTCGTCGTGAACCAGCTCATCGTGCGCGATCGCGACCTCGGCCGTCTCCAGGTCAACGCGCACAACTTCGACGACAACGGCGTGCCGGTCTGGCAGCTCGATCAGCTCGACATCAGCAACCCGGACGCGCACCTCACCGCCACGGAAAACTGGCGCGCGGTGGGCGACACGGCAGCCAGCGAGGATTCGGCCGCAGCCGGCATGCAAACGGCGCGCCGCACGGCGCTCGATTTCCATCTCGACATCAAGGACGCCGGCGCCCTGCTCCAACGCGCCGGCCGGCCGCATGTGCTCAAGAACGGCTCGGGCACGCTCGCGGGCAACCTGGAATGGCAAGGCGGCCCCACGCGCATCGATTTCCCGTCGCTCAACGGCAACCTCACCCTTGACCTGCGACACGGCCAGATTCTCAAGGTCGATCCGGGCGTGGCAAGGCTGCTCGGCGTGCTGAGCCTGCAAAGCCTCGCGCGCTTCCTCACGACGGACTTCCGCGACGTCATCGGCGAGGGCCTGCCCTTCACGAGCGCGACGGCCACCGCGCAGATCCAGAACGGCATTGGCAGCACCAACGATTTCAAGCTCGTCACCGCCCCCGGGCGCGCGACGATGGCGGGCAGCGTCGACCTCGCGCACGAAACCCAGGACCTGCACGTGCACGTGGTGCCGACGGTCAGCGCGGGCGCAGGCGTGGTCGCGGCGGCCATCATCAATCCGCTCTTCGGCCTCGGCGCGCTGATCGGCGACGTCGTGCTCTCGCAAACGCTCGAGCACGCCTTCGCGATGGACTTCGCGATTACGGGCCCGTGGGCCAAACCGCACATCGAGCGGCTGCATGGCGATCAGGGTAAGATGGACGCGCAGGCGCCGGCCGCAGTGCACTGAATTACGCACTGAGTTGCCGCCAGGTGCGCCGCGTCGCGGGCACGCGGTATGCGTGCCATGCATCCCGAACCCAATCAAGATCTGCCGATGAGCGCTCCCCCCCTCGACCCGTTTCGCGTCGCCGCGCTGCAGATGGTCAGCACGCCCGAGCGCGAGCGCAATCTCGCCGAAGCGGACCAGTTGATCGCCGAAGCCGCCGCCGCGGGCGCGCGCCTCGTGTTGCTGCCCGAATATTTCTGCTTCATGGGTCACAAGGACAGCGACAAACTGGCGATCCGCGAGCCCCACGGCGACGGCCCCATTCAGCGTTTTCTTGCCGATGCCGCAAGGCGCCATGACGTGTGGGTGATCGGCGGCACGTTGCCGCTGAATGCGCCCGAGGAAACCCGTGTGCTCAATACCACGCTCGTGTTCGACCCGAGCGGCGAGGAGCGCGCGCGTTACGACAAGATCCACCTCTTCAATTTCGAAAAAGGCGCCGAATCGTTCGACGAAGCGCGCACGATCCGGCCCGGCGCCGAGGTGCGCACGTTCGAGGCGCCGTTTGGCCGTGTCGGCCTGTCGGTCTGCTACGATCTGCGCTTTCCCGAGCTGTACCGGCGCATGGGAGACTGCGCACTGATGGTCGTGCCTTCAGCGTTCACTTACACCACCGGCCGCGCCCACTGGCAGCTCCTGCTGCGCGCCCGCGCGATCGAGAACCAGTGCTACGTGCTCGCCGCGGCGCAAGGCGGCACGCACGAGAACGGCCGACGCACATGGGGCCACAGCATGCTGGTCGACCCGTGGGGCGAGATCGTCGACGTGCGCGACGAAGGCCCGGGCGTGGTGGCCGGCGACATCGACCTCGAGCGCATCGCCAGCGTGCGCGCGAGCCTTCCGGCGTGGCGTCACCGCGTGCTCGACTGCGCATGACGCGCGTAACGCATGCAACGCACGCGACGACTGGCCCCGCGAATGAACCCCATCGAATTCCACGCGAGTTCTCCGTTTAAGGCGCTTGATTTCGCAGCACCGCGCCCGAATCTCCATTGACAGACTTTATCGTTGATCCCACAGAGCGCATGAACATCATCGAACCCGGCATCCGCAATCTGGCGACCGCGAAGGACCTGCTCCTCACGCCCTACGGCCTCGACGAGGCAGTGCTCACGCGCACGCTCGGCGAGATCTTCACGCATCGCATCGACTACGCCGACCTCTACTTCCAGACCACGCGCAGCGAGGCCTGGAGCCTCGAGGAAGGCATCGTCAAGTCGGGCAGCTTCAGCATCGACCAGGGCGTCGGCGTGCGCGCCGTGTCCGGCGAGCGCACCGCTTTCGCCTACTCCGACGACCTCTCGCCCGAAGCGATCCGCCAGGCCGCCATCGCCACGCGCTCGATCGCCAAGGCGGGCGGCGGCAAGCAGAAGATCCAGGTGGCGAAGTCGCTCACGGGCATTACGGGCCGCGATCTGTACCTGCCCTCCGACCCGTTGAGCTCGCTCGACGCGACCGAAAAAGTGAAGCTGCTCGAGCGCATCGAAGAGATGGCGCGCGGGCGCGATCCGCGCATCACGCAAGTCATGGCCGCGCTCGCGGGCGAGTACGACGTGGTGCTCGTCGCCCGCAGCGACGGTGCGCTCGCCGCCGACATCCGCCCGCTCGTGCGCGTCTCGGTCACGGTGATCGCCGAGCAGAACGGCCGCCGCGAGATCGGCAACGGCGGCGGCGGCGGCCGCTACGACTATGGCTATTTCACCGACGACCTCCTGTCGAAGTACGTGGACGACGCCGTGCATGCTGCGCTCGTGAACCTCGAAGCGCGCCCGGCACCCGCCGGCGCGATGACCGTCGTGCTCGGCCCGGGCTGGCCCGGCGTGCTGCTGCACGAGGCGATCGGCCACGGCCTCGAAGGCGACTTCAACCGCAAGGGCTCGTCGGCGTTCGCCGGGCGCATTGGCGAGCGGGTAGCCGCGAAGGGCGTGACCGTGGTCGACGACGGCACGCTGCCCAACCGCCGCGGCTCGCTCAATATCGACGACGAAGGCAACCCCACGCAGTGCACGACGCTGATCGAGGACGGCATTCTCAAGGGCTACATTCAGGACTCGCTGAACGCGCGCCTCATGAAGATGCCCGTGACGGGCAACGCGCGCCGCGAGTCGTACGCCGCGCTGCCCATGCCGCGCATGACCAACACGTACATGCTCAACGGCGACAAGGACCCGCAGGAAATCATCGGCTCGGTGAAGAACGGTCTGTATGCCGTGAACTTCGGCGGCGGTCAGGTGGACATCACGAACGGCAAGTTCGTGTTCTCGGCCTCCGAAGCCTACATGATCGAGAACGGCAAGATCACCTACCCCGTGAAGGGCGCGACGCTCATTGGCAGCGGCCCGGAATCGCTCAAGTACGTGAGCATGATCGGCAACGACATGCGGCTCGATTCGGGCGTGGGCGTGTGCGGCAAGGAGGGGCAGAGCGTGCCGGTGGGCGTGGGTCAGCCGACGCTGCGCATCGACCGCATGACGGTCGGCGGCACGGTTTAAGCGTTTGGCCTGCGCGCATTCCATGCACGGCGATGCGGGAATTCCGCATCGCTATGCGGATTTTCTGCACATGAGTCGTTATTTGCGCAGATAATCCGCTTTTTTACCGCACCCTGCTTGCCAGCCACGAGACGGCCGGGTTATAAAGGCAACCACCCTTTCGACGTAACGAACGTTCAGACAAGACCCGCCATGTTCGCCACGAAGTTTTATTTTTACTTCTTTTGGTATCTCAGACCGCTGGCGGATCGAGAGGGTTGATAGTACGCGCAGGACCCCGAACACACGAGAAACCGCCAGCCAAGCCTGGCGGTTTTTTTTCGCCCCGCAGTTTCGACAACAGTTGCGAGCCGCACCTTCATCTAACCGAATTTGAAGCACCGTCCGAACGACGCACGCTACGCACAGGATCAGGAGAAAACGACCATGCCCCCGCACAACACCGACGATGTCCGCATTCGCGAACTCAAGGAACTCACGCCGCCCGCTCACCTGATCCGCGAATTCCCCTGCTCGGAAGCGGCCTCCACGCTGATCTTCGAATCGCGCCGCGCCATGCACCGCATCCTGCACGGCATGGACGACCGCCTGATCGTCATCATCGGGCCGTGCTCGATTCACGACACGAAGGCCGCGGTCGACTACGCGAAGAAGCTCGTCGAAGAGCGCAAGCGCTTCAAGAACGAACTCGAAATCGTGATGCGCGTGTACTTCGAGAAGCCGCGCACGACGGTGGGCTGGAAGGGCCTCATCAACGACCCGTTCCTCGACAACAGCTTCAAGATCAACGACGGTCTGCGCACCGCGCGCGAATTGCTCGTCTCGATCAACGAGCTGGGCCTGCCCGCCGGCACCGAATACCTCGACATGATCAGCCCGCAGTACATCGCCGACCTCATCTCGTGGGGCGCGATCGGTGCGCGCACAACGGAATCGCAGGTGCACCGCGAGCTGGCTTCGGGTCTGTCGTGCCCGGTCGGCTTCAAGAACGGCACGGACGGCAACGTGAAGATCGCCGTGGACGCGATCAAGGCCGCCTCGCAGCCGCATCATTTCCTTTCGGTGACGAAGGGCGGCCACTCGGCTATCGTCTCGACCGCGGGCAATGAGGACTGCCATGTGATTCTGCGCGGCGGCAAGACGCCGAACTACGACGCGGATAGCGTAAACGCCGCGTGCAGCGATATCGGCAAGGCGGGTCTCGCCGCGCGACTCATGATCGACGCGAGCCACGCAAACAGCTCGAAGAAGCACGAGAACCAGATTCCGGTGTGCGCCGACATCGGCCGCCAGGTGGCGGGGGGCGACGAGCGCATCGTCGGCGTGATGGTGGAGTCGCACCTCGTGGCGGGCCGCCAGGACCTGAAGGAAGGCTGCGAGCTGACCTATGGCCAGAGCATCACCGATGCGTGCATCGGCTGGGACGAAAGCGTGGGCGTGCTCGAAGGGCTCGCGCAAGCGGTGAAGCAGCGTCGCATTGCGCGCGGTTCGGGCAACTGAGCGCCGCACGCATCGGAGCGCGCGGTGCGGTCATTTAATGCCGCGCTGCGCGTGAATCAAAGCCGCTCTGCGCGCTCGGGCCGCACCGCGCCGATGCACAGATCGGCAATCCCGATCACGTTGCCGATGAGCCTGCCGCGCCGGTCGAGATGCGCCTCCGGGCGCACCGACTTCACGCAGTTCATGCTGAGCGCACGCAGGATGTTGCTGGTCGCTTCCTTGCGCGACATCACGCCCTTGTTGCACAGGTACATCGCGTTGACCACCTGCGAATAGCCGAAGCGGCGGCCCGAAACGCGCCCGCCTCGCAGCCCGAGGTGCACGCCGAGCAGATAGTCGCAGTACACGAGCCCGCCACGGCGCGCGAGGCGCCGCGAGAAGTCCTTGTCTTCCAGCCAGCCGTACAGCACGAGACGCTCGTCGAAGCGCAGATCGGCGATGGCCTGCGCGCGGCACGCCATGTTGCAGCCATACAGCTCCACGCAGGGCCGCAGCGGCGGACGCCGCATCACCTCCGCTTGCGCACCGTCCACGAGCGCAATGGCTTCTTCCCATGAGATCGGCTGCGTGTTCGCACCGTCGCGCAGCGTGCGGCCCGAGACGCCCACGAGATTCGCGTCGCTCTCGAACAGCTCCACGCACAACTCGATCCAGTGACACTCGGGCGCGAAGTCGTCGTCGAGGAAAATCACGATGTCGATGTCCGGCGCAAGCGCGTCGAGCGCGCGATTGCGCTGCACGCTCGAACCCGCCGTACCGATGATTTCGTTCACGCGCAGACCGTTGGCATCGTAAGGTCCGATGTCGTCTGCGCTGCTGCCAGAAAGGATGATCTGATCCGGCCGCACAGTTTGCCGCGCGAGCAGGCGCACGACCCATGCGGTGGCGGTTGGACGGCCCTTGGTCGCGATCACCACCGCGACGCGCATGCGCGCCTTCGCGCCGTTCGCGGCCACGGAAGACGCGAGATCATCGGTAGCGAGCGTTGTCATCGGTTTCTCCGCATTCCGGTGGTCGTTTCGACTCGAACCGAGGTTAGCACGAGGCCTTCGCGCCGCCAGTCGGGCCGGATTCAAGTTGTCCGAAACGATCTATTCAACGACCGATTCCAACTGTTTGTGAACAAGCACGCATGCGGGGCGTAGTGCGCCGTGTCTGCATGGCCGCGTACGGGCGAACCTTTTACCGCTTCTTTTTTCCGTTAATAAAATCCGCATTTATTGCACTTTTTCTGCGCATTTATCGATTACGCATCACCCATAGCGCGGCACCCCACGGTAAATTCGTCCAATAGCAATTTTCGGATTCCTCTTTTGATAAGACTCGCCTACAACTGCTAAAAGAGATTCGCGCAAATATGACCGACTAGCCCGCCCCACCGGAAAGATCCTCTCAACATGACTGCGTCGACACGTCAGAGCCAGCCAGTGGAACACGAGATCATCTCTTCCGGGACAACGGTTTGCGAAACCGAATCCGGCGCGCGGCTCAAACGCCCCGTGGTCTTCTACGTGCAGCCGTTGATCGCGCGCTATCGCATCGAAGTCATCGAGTCGCTAAACCGTCTTTTCTCCGTCAAGGTGTTCGCATGCTCCGAGGGCGTGGAGGCCAACGGCTTTTCGCGTGAGAAGCCCGAGTGCGACGAATTCGTCGAAACGCATATCGCGAGTTTCGCGGGCCTGCCCTCGCGGCGGATTCGCCTGCAAAGCCGCGTGCTGAGCCGCATCGTTTTCGAACGTCCCGATGCAGTCCTGATCTTTGCAGACGTTCGCTATCTGTCGCTGTGGCTCGCGCTCCTCGCCGGACGCGTCATGCGCGTGCCTGTGCTCATTCACGGCCAGGGGCTCTACCGGCACGAGAGCGCGGGGCTCGTGCGCACGGTCTGCTACCGCCTCGCGGTCGCGCTCGCCGTGCGCTACGTCTGCTATACCGAGGCTTCACGGCGCTCGCTCGTTGCCATCGGCTGCCCGCTCGCGAAGCTCGTTGTCGCGAACAATGCCCTCACGGTCTCGTGCGGCGTGGAGCCTGCCACCAAGACGGGCGCCGAGAGCGGCGTGCTGTTCATCGGCAGGCTGCGCGAAGGGTCGGAGATCGAACCGCTCATCGACGTGGTCGGGCAGCTTCATGCCGATGGCAACGACATCACGCTCCACGTGATCGGCGACGGCGAGCACGGCGAGCGCCTGAAACGCAAGTACAGCGATCGCAGCTACGTGGTCTGGTATGGCGCGGTGTTCGACGACGACGCCATCGCGACCATCAGCCGGTGCTGCCGCGTGGGCTGCTATCCCGGCTCGGCGGGCTTGAGCGTCGTGCACATGTTCGCGTTGAGCCTGCCGCCCATCGTGCACGACCGGCTGCCGCTGCACATGGGCCCCGAGCCGGGTTATGTCGAGGACGGCCGCAGCGGCTTTTTCTTCGCGCGCGACGGCGGCAAAGGAGCGCTTGCCGCCACGCTGCGGCGCATCTGGTCCATGCCGCCCGACGAAATGCGCGCAGCCGCGACCGCCGCGCACGCGGTGTACTGCCAGCTCAACTCGCCTACGCTCGGACATCAGCTCGCGGAGATCGTCGAAGCGGCGCTGCGCGCCTGAATCCCGCTTGAGTCCCTCTGCGCTCAGGCTTATTTCTGCCGCGAGACGCGATACAGCATCCATGCCGCGCACGAGGTCAGCCCGACGGTCATCGACCATGCAACGCCCGTCACACCCCACAGGTGCAACGAAGGCGGCACGGACAGGACGAGCGCCACGACCTGAAGCAGCGACGCCACCGTGACGGCGCGCGCGTCGCCAACCGCGCGCAGATACGAAGCGAGCACCGAGTTGAGCGCGCTGATCGCCATGTTGATGACGAAGATGCGAAAGAGCGGCACGGCCGACAGCCACGCGGCGCCGAGCACGAGCGAAAAGAGCGGCTCGGCGGCGAAGCGCAGTACGATCACCACGCACGCCAGCCCCGCCACGGCGATCATGAGATAGAGACGAAAAAGCCGTGCGGCCGATTGCGGACCGCCGCGATGATGCGCGGCGAACGTGGGGAAAAGATACTGCGACAGAGCGAGCGCGGCGTCGGCGAGCAGCATTTGCGCGAGCTTCGAGGACATCTGCCAGGCGCCCAGCTGCGTCGGCCCGAGCAGCTTGCCCACCACCACCTTGTCGAACTGGTTGGTGATGAGAATGATCACGCTGCTCGCCCAGATCCAGCGGCTGAAGCCCACGTAATGGCCGATGCCCGACCAGCGCAGCCGGATCGGCGGACGCGGCGAGAGCGCGATCCACGTGACGACACTCTTGAAGGCCTCGCCGATCATCATGCCGAGCAAGAGCGAGTACGGACCCGCCCCCGCGAGTGCGAGCCCGATGCCGAAAGCGCAGTCGAGACACGACGACGAGATTTCGATCGCCGCAATATGCTGGAAGTGGCGCTCGCGCTGCGTGATGAAATACGCGGGCGAGGCGAGTCCGCGCAGGAGCGGGAGCAGCGCGGCGAGTTGCACGAGGCCGATCGCGCCGCCCAGGTGGAACTGCGCGTCCATGAGCGGCGCGCTCGCGACGAGCAGCAAACCGATCAGCAGGCCCCGCGTGGCAAGCGTGGTCCAGACGGCGCCGGCCTCCGCGCGCGTGGGCGGCGACTGGCCCTGTATGACGGCCTGCGCGAGGCCGGTATCGGAGAGCGCTTCGGCAATCGCGACCGCGAGCAACGCGACGCTCGCGAGACCGATTGCGGACGGCCCAAGAATGCGCCCGATCACGAGGAACTTGACGGCCACGAGGCCGCGCACGACGACCTGCTGCAGCAACACCCAGGTTGCTGCGCCGGGTCCGAAGCCGGCCTTGATCGGTATGGCTGGCAGCCGCATTACGCGCAAAATGCCTCTCCTGTTGTCGATCTCTGAGTCGGAGCTTTCGCCCCTTTTCCCAGTTCCTTTAAACATGTTTGGGAACGCGTTTTTGCCACCCGTTCTGGACCTTACCGCGCGGCGGCGTACAGGACGCGCCATCTACCAGGTGGAATCAGACGGGGCGGCCATCCGTGGGGCGGCCAACCGCGGGGCGGCCTCTCATGGAAAGCCAATGCGCGCGGCAGCAATTCACGAATTTTCAGGCAATCGGCATATCCCCAGGTTTTTTCGGCCACTCTGCCCCGCAATCTGGCGCATGCCGCTTGCGCACCGCTGCTATTTTGTTCGTAATAATGCTCATCGGGCCGCCCGCATGGAAAACGTGTCGATCGCCAGATATCGCAATGCCGCCCCTAACAGCCCGGACTCCGCCGCACTGTGCGACGTCGAGGCCGATACACTCGTGACGTCCGCGCCTGCGGACACCCGTGCGTCGGTTGGCGGCGACTGGATCGCCGTCATCGAGCCGAACTTCACGGGGCACCGCTGGCGCTACGTCGAGTGGATCGCGCAGGCGTGCGTGGAAGCCGGGCACCGCTGCCTCGTCGTGACTGATAACGAGTACGCGGACCATCCGCTCGCGCAGCGCATCGTGCGCGAAGCGCGGCCCGATCTGCGCCTCGTGCTGCTCGACCTGCATACGGTTCCGCCTGGCCCGCATTTCGCCGCGAGCGTGTACATGCGCTTTCGCAACTTCTATGCGCGCGCGTTGCGTGAGGTGGGCAAAACGATGCACGTGCGGCTCGTCATCGCGCCCTACGCCGACTACTTCTTCTACACGCTCGCGGGGTTCGACTCGCCATTCGGCGAGACGCCGTGGATCGCGATCGTCATGGGCATGACGTTTCATCAGGCGCGCATCGGCTTGCGCACGCCGCGCCGACGCTTCGTCGACCTGGCCAAGTCGGCGCTGTTTCGCCGTGCCATGCGCTCGCGCGGGCTGCGCGAACTCTTCACGATCGACCCGACGCTGCCCGACTGGTTCGCGACCACGAAGCCGCAGCGCGCGGCGCCGCTCAGCTACCTGGCCGACCCGTTTCCCGAAATCGAAGCGATGGACCCCGTGTTCGCGCGCGAGCAGCTGAAGCTCGGCGCGCATACGCGCTATCTGCTCGTGTACGGCGCGATCGGCGAACGCAAGGGCATTCGCGAACTGATGCTCGCGCTCGAGCACAAGCCCGACGCGCCGTGCCTCGTAATCGCGGGCCAGCAGGACGACGAAACGCGCGCGTTCATCGACGCTCACGCACCGCGGCTCGCGAGCGCGCCGGTGATCTACAACCAGTTCATCTCCGACGAGATGGAGCGCGAACTCTTTTCCGCCTGCGACGCCGTGTGGCTCGGCTACAAGCAGCACTACGGCATGAGCGGCGTGCTGGTGCAGGCGTACCGCTTCCGCAAGCCCGTGGTGGCGAGCGCTGACGGCCTGATCGGCTGGTATTGCCGCGACGGCGCGCTCGGCCCATTGCTCGACGACCTCGAGCCGGCCACGATCGCACGCGCGCTCGATGTACTCGCCGAGCGTTGGCGCGCAGGTGCGAACGCCGTGCAGCCCACCGGCGAACACCTCCTTTCGTGCAATACGCTTGAGCAGTTCAAGCGCACGCTTCAGGCCGCGATAGCGTGAACGCTCGCAGGAACGCCGTTAAATATTGAGCAACCCGAACCAGTCCGATCCAGTCACGAAGGATCACGCAATGCCTTCGACCTTGTTGTCGGCCGCGCTCGTGTCGGGCCGCTCGGCGGGGACGGCTCCGCGCATGTCGGGGAACATCGCGTCGCGCAGACGCAGGAACGGGAACTCGACGGCTCGCGTGGTGAGATAGCCCAGCACCGAGGCGATGAAGAACTGCGCGACGATCACGACTGGCCAGGCGGCGAGCGGCGGCACACCGAGCGCGCTTGCCTTGTGGATCAGATAGTCGCCGGGCGCGAGCGCGAGCGAGTGCCAGAGGTAAATGCCATAGGAGTACACGCCGAGCCACGCGAGCCCGCGATACACCCACGTCGTGCGCAATCCGCCCGAATGTTCGAGCACGAGCATGATGAGCGCGCAAAAGCCCACGGCCTGTATCGTGTAGCCCACGCTCTCGTCCAGCGCGACGTCGGGCGTCGCGAAGATGAGCCAGGCGAGCAGCAGCCCCACCACGCCGAACAGCCAGCGCTTCTTCGCGACGAGCAGGCGCCAGAGATCGGGCTTCATCCAGTAGACGGTCGCGAGAATGACGCCGACGAGCAGGCTGTCCATGCGGTACTGCGTGTAGTTGAACGCCCCAACGAGGTCGCCATGGGATACCGCAATGCAACGCGCGCTGAGGACGACTACGCAGAGGCTGGCCATCACGGCGATCAGCGCATTCGCGCGCAGCCGGAAGTGCGCGAGCAGGATCAGGAGCGCGGGCAGGAACAAATAGAAGTGCTCTTCGACAGCGAGGCTCCACGTTTGCGCGATGGAGGTGCCGAAGTAATTCTGCATGTGGGTGAGGTTCTGCCAGAGGAACGTATCGGACCGATGGCGGCCGGCAAGCAGGTGAAAGAAAATCAGCGCGTAATACGCGGGCCAGATCTTGAAGATCCGTCGCACGATGAAGCGGCGCGCGCCTATGCGGCCCGTTTGCGAATATTGGCGCAACAACAGCCCGCCCACCAGGAAGCCGCTTAGTGTGAAGAATAGATTGACGCCTTCGTGGCCGAAGCTCTTCAGCGGATACTCGAGCACTTTCACCCAGGGATGGCCCGTGTGCACCGTGTGGAAGTGATAGCCCATCACGACGAAGATCGCAACGCCACGCACGAAGTCGAGCTCGACGGAACGCCCTTTCGTCGACAGTCGCACTCCGTGTAGCAGCTTCATGACCTTTCCCTCGCTACGTCCATGCCGGATTCTTACGCAAGGCAGACGATGAAAAATTTACTCCTGCCGGCCCCATCATGGACACAGGCGCCGTGCAGCGTGCGCCAAGTTCCCTTCCTTGTCGGCCAGGTGTGTGGGCGAAACCACACGTGAAATCAGAATTTTTTTCCTGCCGCCACAACCCAGCCGGTTCCCGCCACGCGCATGCGCAAGCCACTTGCGGCGTTTTATATTGAGTCGAGCCAACGCGTGCGGCGCGCATGTATTTTGCGCAACGTATGCGACCCTATGCACCGCACCGGGAGAAACGCCGATGCGAAACAAACATGCTGCACTCTGGCTCTGGGTGTGCCTCGTGCCTCTTGCTTTCGACTATAAGGCACCGGACTCCCAGTTCGGCCACAGCGCGCAATGGCTGGCCGTCGTTCCGGCCCTGGCTGGCGCGCTCATTCTCGCGTTGATCGGCCCGCGCTTCGCGCGCCCGACGCGGCTGCGCTCGTTCGTGACGGGCGCGCTCGTCGCCAGCCTCGTCGGCAGTCTCATTGCGCAAATGCTGCAGCACAATCCTGTCGGGCAGTACCTGCGCGTGATGCTGCCGTTCCTGCTGTTCGCGCTCGGGTACTGGGCCATGTGCCGCCCGTGGCACATCATGCGCGTCATGCAGATGCAGCGTGCGCTTTATTACGCGATGGTGATGGGCCTCGTGTTTACCTTCTTCTTCGGCTTGCTGGCAGTCGGCGGGCCGCTGGCCGACATTCGGTTTCGCATCGTCTCGCCGACCATGCTCGCGCTGCAGGCCATGCTGCTGCACCAGTTCATCGTCGCCCGGCGCTTCAACATGACGATGGTACTCGTGTTCCTCGCCACGCTCGTCGTCGAATTGTTGAGCGTCACGCGTAGTTTGCTGATCGCGACCATCCTGCTCGCCATGTTTGCGGCGTGGCTCGCCTCGCCGTCGCTCAGTCATCTGATCAAATCGTTTTTCCGCACGGGCATCGCGCTTTCGTTCGTTGTCGCGCTGGGCGTGGGAACGGCGTGGCTCTTCCCGTCCATCACCGAACACTGGACGCAGCGCGTGACGGCCGCGCAGAACGCGGAGTCCGACCGCGATCCGACCACGGTCACGCGTATTGCGGAGATGCGCGACCAGTACGACCAGGTCACCGAATCGGTGGATTCGGTCCTGTTCGGCAAGGGTTATGGGCACCTCTACCGCTATTCGCCGATTTACTACCAGTACGTGAACCAGACCTTCAGCAAGGACGATTACTTCAACACCAGCGACTGGGTGGCGGGCCACAACTTCTGGGTCTACCAGCTCTACGCCGAAGGTATCGTGTTCGGAGGCTGCATGCCGCTTGCGGTGATCGTCGCGCTCATCGTCGCGGGCCGCGCGTTCAGACGCTGGCGCCGCATCGCGCCGCGTCACCCGATGCTCATGCCGCTCAGCATGGCGCTGCTCGTGCTCGCCGCGCTGCCGGGCGCGTCGATCGGCGGCAATCCGCTCGGCACGCGTTTCTCGGGCCTCGTCTACGGCCTCGCGCTCGGGCTCATCGTCGCGCTGTATTCGCAGCTTCATTACCGCATTGACCTTCAACGCAAGCGCCAACGCCTGCATCCGTCCTACGGGCGCGAACCTGCCTTCCAACCCACGGCGCCCGCGGCGGCGCCGGTGCCGCTCAACACGTATGCGACTCCGGAGCCCCGATGAAAATCCTGCACCTCGTTTCCACGGTCGACCCCCGCTCGGGCGGCCCGATTGAGGGCGTTCGCCAGAGCGGTCTCGCGATGACGGCGCTCGATCACCAGATCGAAGTGGCGTCGCTCGATCCGATCGACGCGCCCTATGTGCGCGAATTTCCGCTCCCGCTGCACGCGCTGGGGCCGGGCCGCGGGCACTACGGATACTGCCCCGGCTACGTGTCGTGGCTGCGCGCGAACGCGACGCGCTTCGACGCGGCGATCGTGCACGGACTCTGGCAATACCACGGCTTCGGCGCGTGGCGCGCGCTGCGCCACGCGCAGGTGCCGTATTACGTGTACACACACGGCATGCTCGATCCGTGGTTCAAGGCCACCTATCCGGTCAAGCATCTGAAGAAGTGGGCGTACTGGCCATGGGCCGATTTCCGCGTGCTGCGCGACGCCTGCGCCGTGATCTTCACGACCGACGAAGAACGCCTGCTTGCGCGCGAATCGTTCTGGCTGTACCGCGCCAATGAGCGCGTCGTGCCGTTCGGCACCAATGCGCCCAGCGAGAACCCGGACACGTTGCGCGAAGCCTTCCTGCAGGAGTCGCCGCATTTGCGCAACAAGCGCATCGTCCTGTTTCTCGGGCGTCTGCACCCGAAGAAGGGTTGCGACGTGCTGGTTCACGCGTTCGCCGAACATGCGCGCGAAACGCCGGATGCGCATCTGCTGATCGCGGGGCCCGACAAGGGTAACTGGCAACCCGCGCTGCAGGCGATCGCGCAGTCGCACGGCATCGCACATCGCATCAGCTGGCCGGGCATGCTGCAGGGCAACCTGAAGTGGGGCGCGTTTTTTGCTAGCGACGTGTTCGTGCTGCCGTCGCACCAGGAGAACTTCGGCGTTTCCGTGGCGGAGGCGCTGGCGTGCGGACTGCCCGCACTGGTTTCGGACAAGGTCGGCGTCTGGCGCGAGATCGACGAGGACGGCGCGGGGTTCGTTGCGCCCGACACGGTCGCCGGCACGCAGCGCAACTTTGCCTCATGGCGGGCGCTCGACGAGCGCGCGCGCGACGCGATGCGCGCTCAGGCCCGGCGCACGTTCGACGCACGCTTCGCGATGGATGGCATGGTGCGCTCGCTGCTGGGCTTGTTGCAGGAACATCCTTTACACGCTGGCGCGCGATTTCGCCCAGGGCGCCCGATGAGCGCCATGGCGCAGGGCGAGCCCGCGGAACAGGCTGATTAAATTGAAAAAAGCGGCATCAAATTCAGATAGCGGAAATGGTAGGGATTGGCAGGGGTGACGAAGCAACGCAGCTGAAGCGTCATAACGAGTCGAACGATGAACCCGCGTTGCACTTTCGTGGCGATGTGCGAATCCTGTGAGTAAGGGGGCAACACTATGTTAAACAGCAGACCTGATTGTTCGGGCGGCGAGACCGTCGACGTAACCGCGGCGCAGCCTGTGAAGCAGCCCGCGCGCAGTTTGCGCAGATTATCGGCGGGCCGCGCACGGGCGGCCCTGGCGGCGATGGCGACCATGGTGACGGCTGCGGCCCTGCTGGCGGGCTGCGCGCTCTCGCCTGGCATGCAGGCGCCATCGAGCGTCACGCAGGCGAAGGCCGCGACCGACGCCGCCCGTTCAGGCGGAAAGGGTGATCAACCTCCGCCAGGCGCGCTCATCGAGATCAACAACGAACTGGTCGCGAAGGAAGCCGCAGCGAGACCGTCGAATGTCCCGGCAAACGTCGAGACGCTGTTCGGCACGCCCAAGCCCTACACGCTCGGGCCCGGCGACGTGCTGAGCATCGTCGTGTGGGATCACCCCGAGATGAATCTGCCGACGAACGGCGGCGGCGGCGGTGGCAGCGGGCAGCAGGACCAGAGCGCGAGTCAGGTGCAGTCGGGCTATACCGTCGACTCGTCGGGTGCGATCCAGGTGGCGTACGTGGGTCCGATCCACGTGGCGGGGCTCACCGAGATGCAAGCCCGCGACCTCGTGTCGAAGAAGCTCGCCTACTACCTGAACAAACCCCAGGTGACGCTGCGCATCGAGTCGTACCGCAGCCGGCGCGTATACGTGGACGGCGAAGTGCGCACGCCCGGTCTCATGGTGCTCAACGACATGACGATGTCGCTGCCCGAGGCGATCAACCGCGCGGGCGGCTTCACGGCGAACGGCGACCGCTCGCGGGTTAGCGTCACGCGCGGCGACAAGACGACCATGGTGAACATTCCCGACATGATCAAGAAGGGTGTGAACCCGGACAAGATCCTGCTGCAGAACGGCGACCTCGTGCGCGTGTATTCGGCGAACGAAAGCCGCGTGTTCGTGCTCGGCGAAGTGGGACACCCGGGGCCCTTGCCGTTCGATAACGGCCACCTCTCGCTGAACGACGCGCTAGGCAACGCAGGCGGCGTCAGCCAGGGTTCGGGTGACGCCTCGCAGGTGTACGTCGTGCGCGGGCAGAAGGAGGGACACCGTCAGGTCTTCCACCTCGACGCGTCGTCGCCGGAAGCCATGGCCACGGCCGACGAGTTCGAGTTGCAGCCGAACGATGTCGTGTTCGTCGACGCGTCGGCGCTCGTGAAATGGAGCCGCGTCATCAACCTGATCCTGCCGAGTACGCAGGCGGCCGCAGCGGGCCGGGCGGTGGGTTACGGCGGATACTAGCCGGCGGGGTTCGTATGAGTATGAGCATGAGCAGGCCTTCGGGCCTGCTCGTGCGTTGAATGAATCTGCTTGAAACGAGCCAGCTTCGCGCCGCCCTTATGCCTTGGGCGGCTTGCCCTCCTCGAAACGCCAGCGGATAAAGCGGCACGGATTGCCGCCATACACGCCGCCGGCTTCCAGCGAACGATGCACGACCGAGAGCGGCGTCACGACCGCCGAGCGCCCGATCGTCACGCCCATCTGCACCACGCATTTCGACGAGACCCACGCACCGTCCTCGATCACGATCGGCGCGACGTGCAGGTCCATGTTCGTGCGCATGTCGTGCGAGCCGGCGCTGAGAAACGCGCCCTGCGAAAGGCAGACGTTCGAGCCGACGCGGATGGGCGCCTGGTTGTAGATCCAGACGTCCACGCCGATCCAGCAGTTGTCGCCCATTTCCAGATTCCACGGCGCCTTCACGCGCATGGGATGGACGAGGCGGCAGCCCTGGCCGACCTTCGCGCCGAACAGGCGCAGCAGGCCTACGCGCAGCGCGGAGAGCGGCAGCAGACGGTTGTCGAGCACGCAGGCCTCGACCAGATACCACGCGGCCTGCACGAGCTTGCCCCGGCGCGCGACGAAGTTGCCCTTGCCCGCACGACTCAAATCGATCACGCGGATTTCCGCGGCTCGCGCGTCGTTTGCGGCTTGTGGCGGTACGACGCCTGCGGGCGGCGCTTCGCCCGCTCCATCCCTACGGCCGGCCGCGCCGCCGTTCCCTTTGCGGGCCCCTAGACCTTCGACCGCTTCCGTCATGAACGCTCCTTGCCCATCCGGGTCGGTTCCTGTTGGCTTCCTGCGGATTGCGCCTGGCGGCCCGCATAACGGGACGCATCAGGCCACGATTTCATTATCGGGCGGCCACCGCATCGCCCCATACGCGTGGCCGACACGGCAGGGGTTTTGGCGCAGCGGCGCGACGCGCGGTAGGCAACATGAAGGCTTGACGCCGCATCGTTCGCGGCGCGCGGGATCAATGCCATGTCCAGTTTTTCTCATCATCGATTTGCGCCTTATGTACTCGCCGCCGCGCTGCAAGCTGCGTGCGCCGCCTGGCCGTACGCGGCATTTGCGCAGAACGCCCCGTACGGCGCCGGGGGCTCCCCCGCTGCCGCGAGTGACCAGAGTCGCCAGGGCAGCCAGGGCGACACCCGCACGGGCGCCGTGCAGCGCCAGCAACAGGACGAACAGCGCCTGCTCGGCGGTCCGGGCACTTCCGACAACCCGTACAGCGTGACCCCCTACAGCAGCAACGGCGCTTCGCCAGACGACGCGCGAGACGCGCTCACGAACGAAAAGCACATGCACGTCGTGACGCCTGGCGATTACGCGGCGAGCGCGGTGAGCGCCAACGGCGGCAGGGGCGACAGAAGCAGCACTTCGAGCGCAGGCGGCAGGGGTGCCGCGAACCACGGCAGGATCGGCGCGAACGGCATGTCGCGCGCCGGCAATGCGGTGGCGAGGAGCACCGGTGGGGCCGGTGCGGGGGGTCCTGCGGGGAGAGGCCGCTCGACGGCTGGCTATGACTACGGCGCCAGTCAGACCTCGCCAACTGCGCAAGTCTATGGCAATCCGTATGGCAGCCCGTACGGGTCGCCGGATCAGTCCAACTCCGAACTCTACAAGTCGCCCTGGTAAGCCTCCGCCAGCGGTCAGGGACAGCCCAAGGCCACCATCATCGCGGCCTTGGGCGCAGTCGCTCATACATCGGACTGCTCGACCTCCGGCAACGTCGACCCGCCTTTGCCTGCCTGACGCGCAGGTTGCTGCGCCGATGCAGCGCCATTTGCCGCGGTCTGCGCTTCGACCTGGGTCTGGGCCGCCGGCGGCTCGGCGACTTCACCTGCCAGCCCGGCAAGCCTCGCTTCGAGCACGTCGAAGATCGCTTGCGGTGACAGCATGCGCTTCGCGTAGCGACGCGCGGCATGGCCAAGCTCGGCACGGCGCGCGGGGTCGCCGGCCAGATCGACGATCGCCGCAGCGAGCGCCCCGCTATCCTCGGGCGGCACCACAATCCCGTGGTCCGAGACCACGTCGAAGAGACTCGTGCCGGGCCGCGCCATGGCGACCACCGCACGGCCGCTCGCGAGCATGCCGGTGAGTTTCGAGGGCATCACGAGGTCGGCAGCGTCGGCGCGCTGCGGCAGCACGTGGATATCGGCCACGTTCAGCAGCTCGTTGAGCATCGAAGACGGCTGCAGCGGCAGCACGTGACAGTTCGAGAGCGGCTCGCAACGCGCCATCAGCTCGCGCTTGGCCGCGCCGTCGCCGCAGAACACGAAGCTGATGTCGGGCCGCGCGGCGAGCGCCGTTGCGACGTCCGCGAGAATTTCGATGCCCTGCTTCGCCCCCATGTTCCCCGAGTAGAGGACGACGGTGTTGTCCTGCGGGATACCGAGGCGACGCCGGAACGCGCTCGGATACGGCAGCGGGAAGATCGTCTGGGTGTCGACCCAGTTCGGCAGGCACACGGCGCGCGCGGCGTCCACACCCTTGTCGATGGCGCGCTCGACCATGCGCGCTGAAATCGACGAGACGACGTCGAAGCGCCGCAGCAGCCAGCGTTCGCCGGCAAGGGCCGCGCGCCCGAGACGCGACCCCTGGCCGCCGCGCAGCAGCCCGAGGTCGAATGCCGCATCGACTTCGAAGTCCTGAATATGCAGCCAGCTGCGCGCGCCGACGGCACGTGCGAGCATGAGGGCGCCGGGCGCGCAGAAGAGCGTCGGCACGATCAACATGACCGCCTCGGGCCGCCACGCCGCGAGGCGCGCGAGAAGCGGCAGCGACGAGAGCGCGAAGCTCGCCAGATGCACGATGCGTTTGAAGCCGCCCTGCCGGGTCGGCACCCACAGCGGCGCTCGCGAGACGCCCACGCCGCGCAACGTTTCGCGTTGATAACGCCCCGCGCGATAGCCTTCATGCACGCGCCATTGCGGGTAATAAGGCGGCGCGCAGATCACGCGCACCTCGTGGCCGTGCGCCGCGAGCAGCTCCGCCATTTCGGCTGTGTATTTGCCGACGCCTGTGACTTCGGGCGCGTAATTAAGTCCGTAGATCAGGATTCTCATTGCGTTGCTTCCGTCCCTGAACTGCTGTGTGCCGCTTTTAATCGTCTCGCGCGCCGAGCGAAAAAAAGCGGGCGTCGTGCATCCGGTCCGCGCACGACGCCCACCACCAACCAGACGCCTGTTCCCTTTCGTCCTGTTGAGCCGATTGTTTAAAAGCCATCGGTCCCGTCAGGCCACGTCAAGCCCGCATGCCCGCCTCGTACGCCGGCGCGGCATGGGTTTGCAGAAAATCGTCGTAGGTGCGGGCGAGCCCCTCCTCGAGGCCAATGTGCGCGTGCCAGCCCAGGTCGCCCAGGCGCGACACGTCGAGCAGCTTGCGCGGCGTGCCGTCGGGCTTGGTCGAATCGAATACCAGTTCGCCTTCGAAGCCCACCACGTCGCACACGCGCTGCGCGAGGTCGCGGATCGACAGGTCCTCGCCGACGCCGACGTTGTACACCCCGTCGCCGGTCTCGTGCTCGAGCACGAAGATCGTCGCATCGGCGAGATCGTCGACGTGCAGGAACTCGCGGCGCGGCCTGCCCGAACCCCAGACGGTCAGCGTGCGCTGGCCGTTGCCGCGCGCCTCGTGCGCCTTGCGGATCAGCGCGGGCAGCACATGGCTGCTGCCGAGGTCGTAGTTGTCATTGGGGCCGTACAGGTTGGTCGGCATGAGCGAGACGAAATGCGTGCCGTACTGGCGGTTGTACGCTTCGCAGAGCTTCAGACCCGCGATCTTCGCGATCGCGTAGGCCTCGTTGGTCGGCTCGAGCGGCGAAGTGAGCAGATAGTCTTCGCGGATCGGCTGCGGGCATTCGCGCGGATAAATGCACGACGAGCCGAAGAACACGAGGCGCTGCACGCCCGCGTTGTACGAGGCCCGGATCACGTTGGTCTCGATCGCCAGATTGTCCCAGGCGAACTGTGCGGGCTGCGTCGAATTCGCGAGGATACCGCCCACGCGCGCGGCCGCGAGCAGCACCGCGTCGATGTGCTCGCCTTCGAAGAAGGCGTCAACCGCGGCCTGATCGGTGAGGTCGAGCTCCGCGTGGGGACGCGTGACGAGGTTATGGTAGCCGTGCGCCTGCAACGCGCGCACGAGTGCTGAGCCCACCATACCGCGGTGGCCGGCAACGAAGATTCGGGAGTTCTTGTCCATGGCATCTCACTCGTGATGTTCGAGAGCCTTGAAGCCGGCCAGCGTGACGAGCGCGTCGCGCCGGGCGGCCTGATAGTCGGCTCGCACCATTTCCTTGACGAGCGCCTGGAACGAAGTGGCTGGCTTCCAGCCCAGCTTCTCCTGCGCCTTGGAGGCGTCGCCAAGCAGCGTCTCGACCTCGGCCGGGCGGAAGTAGCGCGGGTCGACCCGCAGGATCACCTGCCCCGCTTCGAGCCGCATCTCACGCGAGTCGACGTGGTCGACAATGCCGACCTCATCGACACCGCTGCCCTCGAAACGCACAGTGATGCCCAGTTCCGCCGCCGCCGCGCGCACGAAGTCGCGCACGCTGTACTGCACACCCGTTGCGATCACGAAGTCCTCGGGCTGCTCCTGCTGGAGCATGCGCCACTGCATGTCGACGTAATCGCGCGCATGGCCCCAGTCGCGCATGGCCGAGAGGTTGCCGAGATACAGTTCCTTCTGCAACCCGACGGCGATGCGCGCAATCGCACGCGTGATCTTGCGCGTAACGAAGGTCTCGCCACGCTGCGGCGACTCGTGGTTGAAGAGAATGCCGTTGCACGCGTAGATGCCATACGCCTCGCGGTAGTTCACCGTGGTCCAGTACGCGAACAGCTTCGCGACCGCATACGGGCTGCGCGGGTAGAACGGCGTGGTTTCGCGCTGCGGAACTTCCTGCACGAGCCCGTAAAGTTCCGAGGTCGAAGCCTGGTAGAAGCGCGTTTTCTTCGCGAGGCCGAGAATGCGGATCGCTTCCAGAATGCGCAGCGTGCCGAGACCGTCCGCGTTCGCGGTGTATTCGGGCTCGTCGAACGACACGGCCACGTGGCTCTGCGCGGCGAGGTTGTAGACTTCGTCGGGCGATATCTCCTGGACCACGCGCAACAGCGCCGTAGTGTCTGTCATTTCGCCGTGATGCAGGTGGATGCCGGGCTCCGAGTCGTGTGCATCGCGATACAGGTGATCGATGCGGTCCGTGTTGAAGAGCGATGAGCGGCGCTTGATGCCGTGCACCTCATAGCCTTTGTTCAAAAGCAGTTCTGCCAGATACGAACCGTCCTGACCGGTGATGCCGGTAATCAAAGCAACTTTACGAGCCATTGCCATCGTTCTCTCCTCGCGTGCGCGAAATGGGATTCGGTGGTTTTCATCATCGACGGGCGGCCCGAAAACCGACCGTCAACCTGCTGCTACCCTGCAATGCTTTCGTAACCGTAGTAACCGCCGCGATACCCGCCGCCGATGAACGCGCCCGTCTTCGGCACGTCGGTGAGCAGCACGCCACGCAGATTCACGCCGCCAATGCGCAGGCGCTTGACCGTTTCCTCGAGCTCCGAAATCGGGTGGCGGCCATGGCGGATCGCGAGAAGTGTCGTACCCGCGTAGCGCCCGATGACCGTCGAGTCGGTCACCGCGAGCACCGGCGGCGTGTCGACGATCACGAGGTCATACCGCGCCCCCAGTTCTTCGAGCAGCGACTCGAAGCGTGGGCTCATCAACAGTTCGGACGGATGCGAATGGAGCGAGCCCTTGGCGAGCACGTCGAGCCCGGGCAGCACCTCGTGCTGGATCGCCTGGTCCAGATCGGCGCCGAGCAACACGTCGGAGAGACCCGGCTGGTGCACGATGCCGAAGTGCGAGTGCACGTCGCCACGCCGCATGTCGCCGTCGACGATCAGCACGCGCTTGTTCACTGAGGCGACCAGCGCGGAGAGATTGACCGAGAGGAATGATTTGCCGATGTCGGGCCGTGAGCCCGTAAGCATCACGATGTTGTTGCGCGCGTCGTTGAGCGTGAGCTGCAGCGAAGTCCGCAGGCTGCGCACGCCTTCCACCGCGACGTCTTGGGGATTCTGCTGCGCGAGCACGTGCAGTCCGCGCCGGCGCGACGACACGTGATGCTGCAACCGCAGCTGCTGCGGACTGCGCGGCACCACGGCGAAGACCGGCACGCCAAGCGCGGCTTCGAGCTCGTCCGGACGCTCCACACCGCCGTACAGCGACTTGCGCACGAACGCGACGAGCACGCCCAGCACGAGCCCCGCACCGATCGCGATCGCGATCACGAGCAGCTTCTTCGGACGCACGGGATCATCCGGTGGTTCGGCGAAATCGACCACGCGCACGTCGCCCACCTGGCCCGCGCGCGCCACACGCAGTTGCTGGGCGCTGTTCAGGAGGCTCGTGTAAAGCTCCGTACTCACATGCACGTCGCGCAAGAGCCGCACGGCGGACTGTTCCGTATCCGGCAGTTGCGCCACATTACGCGTGAGTTGCGACTGTGCGGCTTGCAGCGTGCCGATCTGCGCATCGAGCGCCTGAACGGCCGGGTGATGCTCGGTAAAACGCTGCGCGAGTTCCGCGCGTTGCTGCCGCAGGTCTTCGAGACGGATCTTGTTGTCGCTCACCTGCTGGAGCAGCAGCCGGCTTTCTTCGCCGAGATCGACGGTGCCGTGCTCGTTACGGAACTTGTTGTACTTCTGCTCGGCGGCATCGACCTGCGAGCGCAATTGCGGCAGCTGATCGTCGAGGAACGCGAGCATGTGTTCCGCTTCCGCTGAACGGCTCGCGATGTCCTGCTTGATGAACTCGTGCGCCACGTTGTTGAGGATCGCAGCCGTCGTCTTGCTGTTGTGGCCTTCGAGACTCGCGCGGATCACACCGGACTGTAGCCCGACCTCCTGAATCTGCAGCGAATTCTCCAGCCGGTCGACAGTGGTGAGCGTCGAGGCGCGCGTGAGCAGGAAAGGCGTTCCGGGCGGCCCGCTCAAACTGTCGACGTGCAGCGCGATCGGCCCGACCGACGTGTTGGCGCTCACGTCCTCGCCCACGCGGCCCTGCAGGAGCGGAATGCCGTCGGGGTCGCGCAGCGTGAAGGTGCCGGGCTCTTCGCCGGCGACGATCGTGAAGTCGCGCTCATACATCGCCTCGGGCGTATCGAAGCGTGACACCTTGATGTCGCCGCCGCCCCAGGCGTAGCCGGATGGCCGAAGGAACCCGGGCAGGTGCTGCGCCCAGGGCGCACTCATGATGCCCGAGAGCATGCCGCCGATCACGGGCATTTCGCGCGGCCGCGCCGAAATATCGAGGTGCAGTTTGCGCACCGTTTCCTCGGTCACGTTGCGCGACTTCAGCATTTCGATCACGCCGTTCGCGGTCGACTTCTCGTCGAACATGCCCGTGAGCGGCGGCAGGCTGCTTTCCTTCTTGCTGGCGTCGCCCTTGTCGACGAGGTGGAACAGCACGTCGGCCCGATAGGTCGGCGTGGCGAGAAATGCATAGGCTGCGCCGAGCAGCGTGACGGCAAGCGTCACGATCGCGATGGCGCGCCAGTTCGCCACCATCGTTTGCAGGTAATCGCCTAGGTATCGCTCGTCGGCGCCTGCTGCGCCATAGTAAGCGCCGTCATAATTCATCGCCATCTTGCTTCTCCCGAAACCTGGTGTTGCTTGCTGGTGATGCTTGCTCGAATGCGCCGCTGCGCTCAATAAGCGTTGCGGCCAACCAGACCGTGAATGATCGTGGCCGCGATGATGCGCATGTCGAGCCAGAACGACCAATGGCCAAGGTAATAAAGATCGTGTGCTACGCGCATTTCCATCTTTTCGAGGCGATCGGTCTCGCCGCGAAATCCGTTGACCTGCGCCCAGCCGGTAATGCCGGGCTTGATGCGATAGCGGTGGATGTAACCCTTCACCACGCTCTGATAGAGATCGTCGTGCTCGAGCGCATGCGGGCGCGGTCCGACCACCGACATGTCGCCGCGCAACACGTTGTAGAACTGCGGCAATTCATCGAGGCTCGTGCGGCGCAGGAGCGCTCCGAGACGTGTCACGCGCGGGTCGTGGCGCGTCGCCTGACTCACCGTCCCGGGCGCCTCCTTGTGTTCGCGCATCGTACGGAACTTGTAGATCGTGAACACACGGCCATCGGCGCCCTTGCGTCGCTGCCTGAACAGCACCGGCCCCGGCGAGGAACACTTCACCGCAATGGCAATGCCGATGAGAAGCGGCATGAGGCTCACGAGCGCAAGCGCTGCGAACACGCGGTCGAACAACGCCTTCTTGAACTGCGCGCTCGCGGGCAGCGGCGAGGCAACGAGGTTGATCGCCGGCACGCCGAGCAACTCGATCACCGTACTGGTATCGAACAGCGCCAGCGAGCGCACATCCGGAATGAAGCGGATGTTCACGAGGTCGTTGCGAAACTCGCTGACGAGCCGCACCACCGTGCGCTCCTCCGCAAGCGAAAGGGCGAGCCACAATTCGTGCACGTCATGCTCGCGGATGTGCTGCGCGAACGCCTCGATCGTCTCGCACACCTGCGCGTATTTCTCGCTCGCGGGTCGCGCCGATTGCGGCATCGTGTTGTAGAGCGCGCTCGCGCGAAAACCGGAGCCCGGCTCCGCATCGATGCGCCGCACAATCTCGTCGCACTGCGACGCGGAACCTGCAATGGCGACCTGATGAAGGTTCATGCCCGCGCGCCGCATGTGCGCAAGCACACCGTGCGCGAAAACTCGCCACGTAATGAGCAAGCCGCCTGCAAGCGCAGTCCAGTAAGCGAACCACAGACGCGAAACGACATCGACATGGTGCATCGTCGAGTACATCGAGATCAGTGCGCAACCCTGCACCACGAGCCAGGCAAGCGACACCTGACCCGCGAGCAACGCTTTGGAGCGGCCGCGCCACGACTGGTAAAGCTCGAACGCCGGAAAGATCACGAGCGCGAAGGCTGCGGAGAGCAGCACGAAAGCTTCGTTCACGCCACGCGGCACGATATCTTCGAAGCGGATCTCCGAAGCCACGCTCGCGCCGATCATTACGGCAGATACGTCGAGCACTCTCGCCATCAAGTTTTGTAGCTCGCGCATGCTTTCTCCCTTTTTTCTCTCCCTGCAAGCCGTGCCGCCAGCCTCAACCGCAGCGGCCGTACGTATCGTCGAGACGAACGATGTCGTCCTCTCCCAGATACGCTCCCGACTGCACCTCGATGATTTCGAGCGGCACCTTGCCCGGGTTTTCCAGCCGGTGACGCACACCGAGCGGAATATAAGTGGACTCGTTTTCCGTCATAAGAAAGGATTCCTCACCACGAGTGACGAGCGCGGTGCCACGCACGACCGTCCAGTGCTCGGCGCGATGGTGATGCAGTTGCAGCGAGAGCCGTGCGCCCGGCGTGACGACGATGCGCTTGACCTGGAAGCGCTCCCCCGAATCGATCGAATCGTAAAAGCCCCACGGACGTTGCACCTTGCGATGCGACGCCGCCTCGGGCGCGTGTTCCGCCTTGATTCGTGCAACCAGCCCCTTCACGTCCTGCACCTTCGAGCGGTCGGCGACGAGCACCGCATCTGCCGTTTCGACCACCACGAGGTTGGACGTGCCCACGCAAGCCACGAGCCTGCCGTCGGAGTGCGCGTAAGTCGCGACCGCTCCTTCGAATACCACGCGCCCGCGTCCGACGTTGCCGTCTTCGTCCTTTTCCATTGCCGCCCATACGGCGTCCCACGAGCCGAGGTCGGACCAGCCCGCGTCGAGCGCGACCACCACGCCCTCGGGCGTCCAGCCGTTGCTGGCCGACAGCCGCTCCATGACCGCGTAGTCGATCGAGTCCGACGGGGCACGCTTGAAGGCATCGGCGGCCGGTCGGAACGCAGGGCCGTCCTGCTGGCCATCGACGAACGCGGCAAGGCACGCCGCATGCATATCGGGCTGCAGCGCGCGCAGCGAATCGAGCCACACGCTCGCACGCATCACGAAGATGCCGCTGTTCCACCAGTAGCCGCCCTGCGCGATGTACTGCGTGGCGAGTTCCGGCGCGGGCTTTTCGACGAAACCGTCGATACGATGCGCGCCGTCGGCAAGCGCCTCGCCGACGCGGATGTAACCAAACCCCGTTTCAGGCGAACGCGGCGGCACGCCCAGCGTGACGATCGCGCCGCGCTGCGCGTGGCGCGCTGCGCATTCGAGCGCGCGCTGCAGGGCGTCCACGTCGGCGATCGCATGGTCCGACGGCATCACGATGAGAATCGCGTCGTCGCCGTTTGCGCACGCAAGCGCCGCAGCGAGCGTGAGCGCCGGCGCCGTGTCGCGCCGCGCCGGCTCGACGACGAGCCGCGCGTCCATGCCACATGCACGCAACTGATCGACGATCACGAAGCGGTGTTCTTCACCACATACGACGATTGGCGAACTCGAGACCTCCCACTCTGACGAAAAGCCGTCGAGGCGATGCACAGTTGCCTGCAGCAGCGTATCGCTGCCCACCACACCAATTAGCTGCTTAGGGAATTGTTCGCGCGACATCGGCCACAAGCGGGTACCGGAACCGCCCGCCAGTACCACGGGCACGATGCGCGTGCAAGGCGTGGCGTCTTCGCGCGCTGGACGTGGCTCGCTTTGCGCACGGGCCTGACTTTGTCCTTCGTGAATCGATGACCTTTCATTCATCTTCGGACTCCTTCATATCGGGCAGGATCACCTCGGCTCGCGAACAGCGACCCCGTTTGTAACGAAGTGCGACCGTTGTTACCGCGGCGTTACGATACAGCGACGCCGGCCTCGCGGCGGCTTTGCTCGCGGTATTCGGTGGGCGAAATCATCATGCGTTTGCGAAAGATCTTGGCGAGGCGATCGCCATTGCCCATGCCGGTGCGGCGCGCGATCTTGTCGACCGGCAATTCCGAATCGGTGAGCAGGCTGCAGGTAATCGCAAGCCGCGCATGCAGTAAGTAATCAGATGGCGTGATGCCCATCTCGAGCTTGAAGCGGCGCAGAAAGTTACGCTCGCTCATCGCGGCAACCTGCGCAGCGTCCGCTATCGAAATGGCCCGCTGACAGTTTTCCTGCAGCCAGCGCGCAGCTGCACGCACTTTGTCAGCTGGCGCACTACCCAGCGCATCGCCGAGGAATGGCAACAGGTTGCCGCCCGAATCGGGCATGAGCCGCTCAGTCACCGCGCGCGCAACATCCACGCCCAGGTCTCGCTTGACCAGCGTGAGCGCGCTCTTCATCGACTCGAGCCGGTCGCCGGCGTCACCGCCCGCTTCCTCGCGTCCCGTTTGCATCGCATACGAGCCGAACTCGTGCTGCGTGCGCTGGCCGCACAGACTCGCTGCTTCGAGCAGTGAACGGCCTTCACCAATCGGACGAATAGTGCCGGTATTCGCATGCACGCGACGCAACCATGCGACGAGACGTTCGTCGTTGGCGGCCGCGAAGGCACCCTTTCCACCCGCCACGAACAGCGCGTCGAAACCGACGTAGTGGCGCGCATCGAGTCCATCTGTCCAGACCCGTACCGACGACGAGCACGTCACGTTGCCGCCGTCGGCCGAAAGGATGCTTACATCGTAAGGCGAACTACGAGCGGTGTCTGTCGAGAGCTCGTTCGCTACATGAAACACTTCAGCCACGATACCGGCGCCGAGGAGCGAACAACCATCGAACAGCAGAATTGCGATATGACGCACCTCTCGACTGATGCCCGCGGTGACTAGATGCGGGCGACTGAACGACGGCAAATCCAGACTTGCGTACGCCATGCTTTTCCCCTAAACAATCCCCCGTACCAAGCGAAAAGTCCCGGTAATAGCATTTCGATAGCATTCCATGTGCAGTGCATCATAGGCAGAGAAAAATTCCCGCAACGATGACTGACCGAAACTGGCGAGACATTGGCGCATTTAGTCCGGTCGAGGACCGATTAGATGGTTGGGCGCCAAATCAAATGACAAAAAGCAAACTGCGTGAAAGGCAATTGGTTCGATTACATCGAATTGGCCAAAAGTGCCTGATAACCGTTACAGGCAGGTATATTCGCCTTTGTTACTACAAAATCGTTTGACGCCTTCCGATCGATGCGTACGCACGGGATGGAAGCGAAACGGGCAATTAGAGACCGCGCGTCTATTCGTCTGATTAAATGATGTTTAAGAAGCTTTGAGTTCCGATTTCGAGCATGCCAGGCGCATTTTAAACCCGTTAAATCCTGTTTGCGCCGCACAATAAAAAAATTCACAAAAAGCCGCTTTATATGATCGGGCTCCGCGAGCACTGCACAACTCTGTCGCGCCGCTTCCCGGAGAAATTGCGCACAATGCCTGGAGGCTGGCGTCAAATGACTGGCTCGAACAACTAGTCTTACCCTTTCATGCTGTGAGGAACCTGCCAATGACATTGCGACCAGCGCTTGCATCTGCACTTGTGAACCCTCCTCCGGCGCGCGGATCGCGCGCTTTTTCATGGGTGCCGGCCGCCACGCTCGTGCTTAGCGTCCTCGGCGTGCTGCTCCCGGTGCTGAGTTGTCGCGCCGCCGACGCGCCCGTTTGCAGGAGCGCGGCCAGCCGCATCGCAACAGACACAGGCGACGATCCCATCTCCGCCGATACACCCGGAAGCGACGGAACACGCCTCTTTCCCCGCGGCAAGAGCGTGCGTATCGATGTGACCACGCGCGCGACGGGCGACGACAAGGTGCAATGGCAGATCACGGATACCTGGAGCCGCCCGCAAGCAAGCGGCAACTTCACGGTGGCAGCCGGCCCACGCGTCACGTCGCTCACCTGCACGCTGCCGCAGGCGGGCTACTTCGCGTTTTCGGCGTCGCTGGCTTCGCAGCCCTCTACGGGTTTGCCCCGACGTGGCACCCGGCCGGCCGGAATCACCACGTTCGGCCTGCTGCCCGACGTGAGTGCAGCACTTCCCGCACCCACCTTCGCGCGCCAGGACCTGCACCGCTTCGGTGGCCAAGGCTCAGCATATATCGCGCCCGGACAGCACTGCTGCGGCGGTGATGGCCTGCGGCCGCTCTACACCGACCTCGGTTTGGCGTGGGCCAACGACAAGCGGGGCTGGTACGTCATGGAGCCCAAAGGTCCGAATATGTTCGACGCGGCCTCCCCCCAGCTCGATCTACAGTTCAAGCCCGGCGACATCATGCGGTTGATCACGCTCGACGGCTTTCCCGGCTGGGCGAGTCCGAACGGCGAAGAGACCCACAGCTACGTGCCTTCGTCCTTACCCCAGTTGCGCGAATACATGTCGCGCGTAGGCGCGGAGTCCGCGCGCATCCGGGCACGCGTCTTCCCGCGCCAGACGCACGACTACTATCAGGTCACGTGGGAGCCCGACAAGGACGGCGGGCTGCCATGGAAAGATACGGACGCGCATTTCGTCGATCTCTACAAGACCGTCTACGAGGGCATACACGCCACCGACCCGTCGGCGATCGTGATGGGCCCGACCTATGCAGGCGTGCAGGGCAACACCGAGTGGCTCAAGAAGTTCGCACCGCTTGGGATTGCTAAATATCTCGATGGCGTGACGATCCACGGCTACTACGATTTCGGCACTAGCCCTTCGCATCCGCCGGAGCGTCTGTATGGCGCCCCCGAAAAAGGCACGCTTTCGCTACCCGAAGCCATGCGCGAACTGCGCACGACGATGCGCGACCTGCTCAAGCCGGGCGCCCCGCTCGTCGTGACCGAAACGGGTATTAGTTACGACATCGGTACGAATTACGCAGCGAACTATCCCGACGCACAAACGCTCTACGCGCAGGGCGCGGTCGTCGCGCGCTCGCATCTGATCCTGCTGGGCGAAGGCGCGGACACGACGTTCATCTTCTATGGCGCGGACATGCCAGAGACGACACCCGGCTACGGCGTGTTTTTCGAACTCGAGCATCCGAAGGGCATGTACGGCGCCTCGAACATCAGCCCGAAGCCGGCCGCGCTCGCGGTCGCGACCATGACGCGGCTGATCGACGGTACGTATACACTCGGGCCGTTGCGGGGCACGCCCGCAGGCGTTTACGCCTACGCGTTCGCGCGTCCGGGCGGCGGCAAGGTAATCACGGCGCTGTGGAGCCACGACAACGCGCGCTGGAGCGCGAAGACCGGGTACGACGCGACGCGCGCGACGAACTACACGCTTCAGGTGGACGCGCGCGGGCGCTCGGGCAAGGTAAGCGTGTTCGACCTGATGGGGAACCCGACCACCATGACTTACAACGACGGCATGCTCCCGCTGCGCCTGACCGAATCGCCTGTATACGTAGTGTCGGACAACGCCGAGATCGCCAGATCGAATGCCGTCACGCCCGCGGGCTATGTCGCGCCGAAGCCTTGAGGGCGAGGGCCAGGGCTCGCATCTTGGCCCACGATAGCGAGACTTAGGCGGCTCTGGACAGTGCAACGCGTTTTTGAGCCGCCTAGACTGCTCATGAACGCGACGCCTGATTGTCATGCGCCGCGCGCGCAACGGCTGCGCTCGAGACAATCATATCGACACGACCGCCACCCCACGGATCCGCTCGTCCATGCTGTCGCCTACCGAATTCCTCGAGGTTGTGCGGCTCGCACCGCTTGTCGGGATCGACCTCATCGTCGCCGACGCCGACGGCCGCGTGCTTGTGGGTGAACGACGCAATCGTCCGGCGCGCGGCAAATGGTTCGTGCCCGGCGGACGCATCCACAAGGACGAATGGCTCGACGGCGCGTTCACGCGCATCGTCGAAACAGAGCTCGGCATTGCGGGCATGCAGCGCTCGGCTGCGCGCTTCGTCGGCGTCTTCGAGCATCACTATCCGGACAACTTCGCGGCAGAAAACGGCATCGGCACACATTACGTTGTACTTGCGTATGCGTTCATGCTGGATAGCACCGTGCCTGTGGGGCGCTTCGATCAGCACAGCCAGTACGCGTGGCTGTGGCCAGAGGAGCTGCTCATGCGCGAAGACGTGCACAAGAATTCGAAACAATATTTCCGCTGAAAATGCCCCAGTAACAGACACACACGCGTCGTGGATTTCCCCGCAAGGCGTTCGTGAAGCTCGCGCGGGGCGCGCGTGCGCGCCCGTAAGACCCGGGTGCAACGCCGCGCCAGGACCGCTCCGCCTTGCCCACCATACCGAGCCATTCTGCCAAGTTCTCGGCATTTTCAGACTGCGGCGTGCGTCAGCACCCCACGGGCCTATCATGAATCCCGAGAGCGTGATGTGACCGCATGTAACAGCCCCACTCAGCCGGATCAGGGCACGCGGCGCAAAAGCGCAACGTACTCCTGCGAATCCTTTCTGCGCGAGGAACCGGCCATGTACATCGACAGGGTGGTCTGCCGGCAAGCCGCTTTCCAGCCGCGCGGCGCTCACTTGAAGTTCGGACACGTGGCCAAACGCATCGGCATCCTGGTTTTCGAGGGCTTCCCGCTCGGGGATGTGACCTTGCTCGCCGATGTGTTTCGTCTCGCGAACGATGCCTGCGCCGACACGCTTCCTGCTTATTCGATCGTCATGCTTTCCGAGCCTGGCGGCAACGTGGCCAGCGGCTGCGGCCTGCGGATATGGTCCGAGAGCCTGCATGGCCCGCTGCGCAGCGGCTTCGACACACTGTTCATCGCCGGCGGCCCTGGTGCGATGCAAGCGCGCGACAACGCGCGGCTCATCACGCGGCTGCAGATGCTCGCACCGAAAGTGCGCATCATCCGCGCGCTCGGCGAGGGACGCGCCGTACTCGCCGCCGCCGATGTGCCCTTCCTGCGCACGGGCGGCAATACGGCAAGCTCGGCGCAGCGGCTACGCCGGGCGCTGGAAGCGCGCAACGCCGGCGCTTCTGTCGTGACGCCTTCCGAGGCGCTCGTCGCCGCGCTCAAGGTGGTCAAGCGCAATCACGGCGTGGCGCTCGCGCAGCGCGTCTCCGAGGACTCGATGCCGGGCTCGTGGGAGCGGCTCGGCCCCATGCTCGACGATGGCGAAGCGGACAGCGCGAACGGCAAGATCAGTTCGGCTGCGCACTGGCTGCGCGAGAACTACCATCAGCCGATTTCGGTGGCCGATGCGGCGCGCGTCGCGCAGATGAGCATGCGAAACTTCCTGCGCCACTTCAAGACGCAAACGGGACTCACGCCGTCCGAATATTTGCTGCGTACCCGGCTCGATGCCAGTTGCCTCCTGCTCGCGCAAACCAATCTTCCCATCGACGAGATCGCGCAACGCTGCGGCGTGCCGCGCGGCGAGCGTCTTGCGCGGATCTTCCGACGCAGGCTCTCGATTTCGCCATCGGGGTATCGCGCCGTGAACCGGCGGGCTTCGGGTGAGTGATCCCGGTCGCAATTCGATACATGTTTTACCGCTGCATATGCAAAACGCCGCGCTTACGCGCGGCGTCTTTTTCATTCGGCGTACTCAGCGTGTAATTTCGGCACGCCTCGTGTGCAACGTTACAGCATGCCGGAGCCGAAGATCTCCGTGTGGATACGCGAAGCATCGACGCCGCGGGCAATCAGCGCCTCGCGCTGTTCGCGCATGAATGCCACGGGGCCGCACAGGTAGTAATCGGCGTCGGGCAGCAACGCATCCGCTTCGATGCGGCCGATATCGATGCGCCCTTCGAAGTCGTAGTCAACGCCCTGGCGGTCGTTTGTACCGACTTCTTCGTAGAACACGGCACGCTTGACGTTCGGGTACTCGCAGACCGCGTGACGCAGAAAGTCGCGGAATGCGTGCACCTTCGCGTTACGGCATGCGTGCACGAAGGTCACCTTGCGCTCGCTACGCTCGGCGATCAGCGTGGAGAGCATCGACTTCATCGGCGTAATGCCCACACCGCCGCTCATCAGCACGACCGGCGACGTCTTCTTGCGATCGAGCGTGAACTCACCCATCGGCGCGCTCACGTGCACCACCGCGCCTTCTTCCACGCCGTCATGCATGAGGTTCGATACGTGGCCCGGCTGCGCTTCGCCGCGGCCAGCCTCCCGCTTCACCGAGATGCGCAGCCATTTGCCGTGCGGCGCGTCCGAGAGGCTGTACTGACGCGGCTGGTCCACGCCGAGCTTGTCGACGAAGCGCGTGACGCTCACATACTGGCCCGGCTCGAAGCCGCCTGCCGATGCACCGTCGGCCGGCGCGAGATAGAACGAGGTGATCTCATCGCTTTCGACTTGCTTGCGCATCACCTTGAACGGACGGAAGCCGCTCCACGAAGCCCCTTCGTACAGCTTCGCCTCGGTGCCGATCATGATGTTCGCGAGCTGCTCGTAGGCCACGGCCCAGGCGTCGAGTGTGGGCTGGTCCACGGCGTCGCCGAGCACGTCCACGACTGCGCCGAGCAGATGGCGGCCGACGATCGGATAGTGCTCCGGACGGATGTTCAGGCTCGCATGCTTGTGCGCGATGTGCGTGACCGCGCCGCCGAGCGCGCCCAGATTGTCAATGTTCGCCGCGTACGCGTACACGGCGCGGGCGAGCGTTTCGGGCTGGCTGCCGCTTTGCTGATGCGTCTGGTTGAAGATGTTCTTGAGCTCGGGGTGCGCGGCGAACATCCGCTTGTAGAAATGCTTGGTGATCGTGGCGCCGTGCTCGGCGAAAACGGGCGCAGTGGCCTTCACGCGGGCCATCTGGTCGGCGGTGAGCGCAGTCATTTACGGCTTCTCCGTGGTAAAGATGCATACACAATACATCTTTAATGCCACAGCCCGACCCAGGCATTTTGTCGCACCCAGCAATTTCCCGACTGCGGTCGCCCGGGACGCGCGGCGCATGGCCGTGGAGCCCGCTTCGGCGGAGTTTTTGCGGTGCGGGAAACAGTCTTTTTCGGACGATGGCGGTGCGGTTGGACGCTAGACGCCACCTCGGAGCGCACGTCGGCCGGACGGCGCCGCGCGCTCGCGCCCTTTTATGCCTTACTCGCGCTTGCCCGCGCCCCGGTCGTGCCGCCAGAGCACGTCGCTGCCGCCCGCGGCCCGGTTGAGCACGCGCGCGAGCACGAAGAGCAGGTCGGAGAGCCGGTTGACGTAGCGGCGAGGCGTATCGGCGAGCAGCGGACCCGAGTTCGCCGACGCGCCCATTGCGACAACCGCGCGCTCGGCGCGCCGGCACACGGTGCGGCACACGTGCGCGAGCGCCGCCGCCCGCGAGCCGCCGGGGAGGATGAATTCCTTGAGCGGCGGCAGCGTGGCGTTGTAGTGCTCGAGCCAGCCATCGAGCCGCGCGAGGTGTTCGTCGGTCACGAGCGTGTGGCCCGGCATGCACAGCTCCCCGCCGAGATCGAACAGGTCGTGCTGGATTGCGACGAGCGCCCCGCGCACATCATCGGGGAGCGTTTCGCACAGCAACACGCCGATCTGCGAGTTCAGCTCATCGACGTCGCCGATCGCGGCGATGCGCGCGTCGTCCTTGCGTACGCGGCTGCCGTCGCCGAGGCCGGTCGAACCGTCGTCGCCGGTGCGCGTTGCAATCTTGCTCAGGCGATTGCCCATCTCGTGCTCTCCGAAGCTGTAAATTCGCGCAGGTCGCGCATCACGCGCACCCGGCGCCGGGTACGGCGTCCACGCCTGCCGGCCCTATTATAGGTTTCGTGCACTGCAGCATAAGGAGCGCGGCTTTGCGGCGCGGACGTTCAGCGTAAAATGGTCCGAGCCAGAAGTCATACCCATACGAAGGAGACACCCGCGTGAATCACCCCGCGCCGCCGGCCCTCGCACGCCGCCCGTTCCCCGCCGAACTCCTCGATCAGCTGCGCAGCGCGTTCGGCGAACGCGTCTCCACCTCCGAAGCCGTACGCGCCCATCACGGCCGCGACGAATCGCCCTTCGATCCGCAACTGCCCGACGCCGTGGTGTTCGCGCAGAGCACCGAAGATATCCAGACCATCGTCAAGCTGTGCGCCCGTCACGGCGTGCCGATCATTCCCTATGGCAACGGCTCGTCGCTCGAGGGTCACTTGCTGGCCGTGCAGGGCGGCGTGTCGATCGACCTCTCGCAGATGAACCGCGTGCTCTCGATCAACGCCGAAGATCTCACCGTGACCGTCGAGCCCGGGATCTCGCGCAAGCAACTCAACGAAGCGCTGCGCGACACGGGTCTGTTCTTCCCGATCGACCCGGGCGCCGATGCGAGCATCGGCGGCATGACGGCCACGCGCGCCTCGGGCACCAACGCCGTGCGCTACGGCACGATGCGCGAGAACGTGCTCGGCCTGACCGCCGTGCTCGCCGACGGCCGCGTGGTCAAAACCGGCACGCGCGCACGCAAGTCGTCGGCGGGCTACGACCTCACACGCCTTTTCGTCGGCTCGGAAGGCACGCTCGGCGTGATCACCGAAATCACGGTGCGACTCTACCCGCAGCCCGAGGCAGTCTCGGCGGCGGTGTGCGCGTTCCCTTCGATGGCGGAGGCCGTGCGCACGGTGATCGAGACGATCCAGATCGGCGTGCCGATCGCGCGCGTGGAATTCATCGACTCGCTCGCGGTGCGCGCGATCAACAAGCATTCGAACCTCACGCTGCGCGAGAAGCACACGCTCTTCTTCGAATTTCACGGCACCGAGGCGGGCGTCGCGGAACAGGCGCAGCTCGTGCAAGAGCTTGCCGCGCAGCACGGTGGCGAAGGCTTCGAATGGGCCACGCGCCCCGAGGACCGCAGCCGCCTGTGGAACGCGCGCCACAACGCCTACTTCGCGATGTTGCAGCTCAAGCCCGGCTGCCGCGCCGTGACGACCGACGTATGCGTGCCGATCTCGCGCCTCGCCGAATGCGTGATCGAGACGGAAACCGACCTCAAAGCCTCGCCGCTGCCCTGCCCGATCGTCGGCCATGTGGGCGACGGCAATTTCCACGTGGCGATCCTGATCGACCCGAACAAGCCCGAGGAAATCGAGGAGGCCGAACGCCTGAATCACCGCATCGTGCAGCGTGCGATCGCGATGGACGGCACCTGCACGGGCGAACACGGCGTGGGCCTGCACAAGATGGATTTCCTCGTGGAAGAGCACGGCGCGGACACCATCGACACGATGCGCGCGATCAAACACGCACTCGATCCGCACAACCTGATGAATCCGGGCAAGATCTTCAGCTGGGCGGTGTAACCGACAAGCGCTGAGAAGCGCACACATGCGCAACAGACGGGAGGAGACATGAACGCACCCGAGGCGAACTTGCCCGAGCTGAGCCCGGAAGCGCTCGCGCAACGCCAGCGCGAGGTAGTCCAGGCGTTGATGGCCGTGCTGCCGGCGCATTGCCTGCTGCATCGCGAGGAGGACACCGTCGCCTACGAGTGCGACGGCCTCGCCGCCTACCGGCGGCTGCCGCTCGCCGTGGCGCTGCCGGAGACCGAGTCGCAGGTGCAACGCATCGTGCAGATCTGCCGGCGCCTCGACGTGCCGGTCGTGCCGCGCGGCGCGGGCACCGGCCTCTCGGGCGGCGCCATGCCGATCCGGCATGGCATCGTGCTTTCGCTCGCGCGCTTCAAGCGCATTCTCGAAGTCGATTCCTATGCGCGCACGGCCACCGTGCAACCCGGCGTGCGCAATCTGGCCGTTTCCGAAGCGGCGGCGCCCTTCGGCCTTTACTACGCGCCAGACCCTTCGTCGCAGATCGCTTGCACGATAGGCGGCAACGTTTCGGAGAATTCCGGCGGCGTCCATTGCCTGAAGTACGGCCTCACGGTGCACAACGTGCTGCGGGTGCGCGCCGTCACGATGGACGGCGAGATCGTCGAATTCGGCTCGCTCGCGCCCGATGCGCCGGGCCTCGACCTGCTCGCGGTGATGATCGGCAGCGAAGGCATGTTCGCGATCGTGACCGAGGTGACCGTCAAACTGATTCCGCGCCCGCAAACCGCGCAGGTCATCATGGCGAGCTTCGACGACGTCGTGAAAGGCGGCGACGCCGTCGCGGGCATCATCGCCTCCGGCATCATTCCGGCGGGCCTGGAAATGATGGACAAGCCGGCCACGCGCGCGGTGGAGGAGTTCGTGAACGCGGGCTACGACCTCGACGCCGCCGCCATCCTGCTGTGCGAAGCCGACGGCACGCCCGAGGAAGTCGCCGACGAGATCGCGCGCACGACCACGGTGCTGCGCGAGCATGGCGCCACGCGCATCCAGATCTCGCGCACCGAGGAAGAACGCCTGCGCTTCTGGTCGGGCCGCAAGAATGCGTTTCCGGCCGCGGGCCGCATCTCGCCCGACTACTACTGCATGGACGGCACCGTGCCGCGCCGCGCGATCGGGCCGCTGCTCGCGCGCATCCACGAGATGGAAAAGCAGTATGGACTGCGCTGCATCAACGTGTTCCATGCCGGCGACGGCAACATGCACCCGCTCATTCTCTTCAACGGCAACGACCTCGACGAATGGCACCGCGCAGAGGCTTTCGGCTCGGACATTCTCGAGACCTGCGTCGAACTGGGTGGCACCGTGACGGGCGAGCACGGGGTGGGCATCGAGAAGATCAATTCGATGTGCGTGCAATTCTCGCCGCAGGAGCGCGACGCGTTTCATGCGGTGAAACATGCGTTCGACCCGGCCAGGCTGCTCAACCCCGACAAGGGGATCCCCACCCGGGCGCGCTGCGCCGAGTACGGACGCATGCATGTGCGCGGGAATCTGCTGCCACACCCCGAGTTGCCGCGCTTCTGACGGACGCGCAAACACGCACCCGGCACCGCGCAGTCTATGCATATCGCGTGACCCGAATGAGGGTCCGCTCCGGGTTGTCAGGCGGGGTTCGCTCAGTACAATCGAACGAACCATATAACGAACGAGCGCGACCATCACGACATGGAAGAGGACGACATCGTCTCGGACTGGTCCGAACGCATCCGGGCGGCGAGCGCCGATGGCCGGGCGCTGCGCATTCGCGGCGGGGGCACGAAGGACTGGTACGGCCAGTCGCTCGAAGGCGAGATTCTCGACACGCGCGCACACCGCGGCATCATCGCGTACGACCCGGCAGAACTGGTGATCACGGCGCGCGCCGGCACACCGCTTGCGGACATTGAAACGGCGCTTGCGGCCCACAGCCAGATGCTCGCGTTCGAGCCGCCGCACTTTGGCGCGCAGGCCACCCTGGGCGGCTGCATTGCCGCAGGCATTGCCGGGCCGCGGCGGGCGAGCGCGGGCGCACCGCGCGACTTCGTACTGGGCGCGGTGCTCATGAACGGCCACGGCGAGGTGCTGCATTTCGGCGGCCAGGTCGTGAAGAACGTGGCGGGCTACGACGTTTCGCGGCTCATGGCGGGCTCGCTCGGCACGCTCGGGCTGCTGCTGGAGCTTTCGGTGAAGGTGCTGCCGACGCCGCAAGCGGAAACCACGCTCAAGTTCGACATGAACGGCACGGACGCCGTGCGCAAGCTCAACGAATGGGGCGGCCGCCCGCTGCCGATGACGGCGAGCGCCTGGCGCAACGGCACGCTCGCGGTACGCCTCGCGGGCGCGGAAGCCGCGGTGAAGACGGCCCGCGCGAGCCTGGGCGGCGAAGTAGTGGACGCCGTGGAGGCCGAACGCTTCTGGGCGGGCCTGCGCGAGCAGACCGATCCGTTCTTTGCGTCGATTGCGCCCAACGCGGCGCTCTGGCGCCTCGCGCTGCCCTCGATCGCGGAGCCCCTGCAATTGCCCGGCGCGCAACTCATGGAATGGGGCGGCGCGCAGCGCTGGTGGATCACGGAAACCGACGCACAAACCGTGCGTATCAGCGCGAAGCAAGCCGGCGGTCACGCCACGATGTTCCGCACGGGACGCGACTACGATCGCAGCGCGGGCGTCTTCACGCCTTTGCCCGCGCCGCTCATGAGGATCCATCGCGGCCTGAAGGCCGCCTTCGACCCGGCCCGCATCTTCAATCGCGGCCGGCTGTATTCCGACTTCTGACGACACCCACACGCGGCGATGCAGACGAACCTCGCGGACTTCATACGCAACACCCCCGACGGCGACGAAGCCGACGCGATCCTGCGCAAGTGCGTGCATTGCGGCTTCTGCACCGCGACCTGCCCGACCTATCAGTTGCTCGGCGACGAGCTGGACGGCCCGCGCGGGCGCATCTATCTCATGAAGCAGATGGTGGAAGGCGCGCCGGTCACGAAGAGCACGCTCACGCACCTCGACCGCTGCCTCACATGCCGCAGTTGCGAGACCACCTGCCCTTCCGGCGTGCAGTACGGACGCCTCGTGGAAGTAGGCCGCAAGCATGCCGAACAGATGGTGAAGCGGCCGCTGCGCCAGCGCATCATGCGCCGCCTGCTCGCGGGCGTGCTGCCGCGCCGCGCCCTCTTCACGCCGGCGATGCGCCTCGGCCAGCAGGTGCGGCCGCTTCTGCCCAAGCGCCTGCGCGACAAGGTGCCTGTGCGCCAGCGCTCGCTCGCCTGGCCCACGGCGAAGCACGCGCGCAAGATGCTCATGCTGCAAGGCTGCGTGCAGCCCTCGATGATGCCCAACATCAACATCGCGACCGCGCGCGTGCTGGACGCGCTCGGCATCGAAACCATCGTCGCGCCGCAATCGGGCTGCTGCGGCGCGATCCGCCTGCATATGGGCTACGCCGATGACGCGCTCGACGACGTGCGCGCGAACATCGACGCCTGGTGGCCGTACATCGAGCAAGGCGCGGAAGCGATCGTGATGAACGCCTCGGGCTGCGGTGCGACGGTGAAGGAATACGCGCACCTGCTGCGCGACGATCCGGCCTATGTGGAGAAGGCGCGCCGCGTGGTCGAACTCACCCGCGATCTCTCGGAATTGCTGCCCGCATTCGAGGAACAGCTCGTGGCCAACACGAGGCGCCGTAGCATCAAGACGGTAGCGTGGCATCCGCCCTGCACACTGCAGCATGGCCAGCAGTTGCGCGGCGGCGTGGAACGGCTGCTCACCGCGCTCGGGCTCGATGTGCGGTTGCCGGCCGACAGCCATCTTTGCTGCGGCTCCGCGGGCACCTATTCGATCATGCAGCCGCGCCTTTCCTACACGCTGCGCAACCAGAAAGTGGACCGGCTGCAGGCGCTGGAGCCGCAATTGATCGTCTCCGCTAACATAGGCTGCATTACGCACCTGCAAAGCGGCACGGCAATTCCGGTCACGCACTGGATTGAGCTGGTCGAACATATGCTGGTGACGAATTGACTCCATCGGGAACAGAACCAGCGTAACGAGACGCGCGGCGCGCCAACAGTCGGCCATTCGGTATAGCCTTTCCGGCCAGTGTTTCGCGCCGTGCGCAGTCCGTATAATGGCCCTCGTTCTGTTCGTTTTGGATCCAAACAGCGGCGCGCGCCATTTCACGCGCCGGCGTTCAGCCCGATGACCGATCTCTCCCACAATCTCGAAGCTGTCCGCGAGCGCATCGCCGCCGCCGCCCGCAACGCCAGCCGTGACCCGCAAAGCGTCGAGCTGCTCGCGGTTTCGAAAACGTTTCCTGCGCAAGACGTGCGCGCCGCTCACGCTGTCGGCCAGCGCGCGTTCGGCGAAAACTACGTGCAGGAATCCGTGGACAAGATCGAGGCGCTCGCCGACTTGCGCGCGAGCATGGAATGGCATTTCATCGGGCCGCTCCAATCGAACAAGACACGCCCTGTAGCCGAGCGATTCGACTGGGTCCATTCGGTCGATCGTCTGAAGATTGCCGAACGCCTGTCGGCGCAACGTCCCGCCGGCATGGCGCCGCTCAACGTCTGCCTGCAGGTCAACGTGAGCGGCGAAGCCAGCAAGAGCGGCGTCACTCCGCAAGAAGCGCGGCAGGTCGCGCGCCAGATCGCCGCCCTGCCCAACCTGCGCCTGCGCGGGCTCATGTCGATTCCCGAGCCGGAAACCTCACTCGAGGGGCAACGCGCGCCGCACCGCCAGCTACGCGAGCTGTTCGAAGCGCTACGCGCAGATGGCCTCGCGCTCGACACGCTCTCCATGGGCATGTCGGCCGACCTCGAAGCCGCGGTGCTCGAAGGCGCGACGATCGTGCGCGTCGGCACCGCGATTTTCGGCGCGCGCGACTACTCTCACTGATTCACTGAACGATTCCATCACCATGAAAATTGCCTTCATCGGGGGCGGCAACATGGCCGCCGCACTCATCGGCGGTCTGATCCGCAAGGGCGTTCCCGCCGACAACCTCTACGCGATCGATCCGAACGAGGACGCCCGCAAGCGCAGCGCCGAGCAGTTCGGCGTGCGCACCGGCGCCGCCGCGGACGCCGCGCTCGCGTCGTACGACGCCGTTCTGATCGCCGTGAAGCCGCAAATCGCCAAGGCCGTGGCCGAAGGCGTCGCACCGTACCTTGGTGCGCATCAGGTCGTCATCAGCATCATGGCCGGCATTCGCATCGACGATCTCTCGCGTTGGCTGAACGGCCACGCGCGCGTCGTGCGCACGATGCCGAACACGCCCGCGCTGATCGGCATGGGCGCAACCGGTCTCGTCGCGAGCAGCGGCGTGGACGCAGCGGGCCGCCAGCTCGCTTCGGATGTGCTCGGCGCAGTCGGCCAAACGGTCTGGTTCGACGACGAAGCGAAGATCGACGCGGTCACGGGCATTTCGGGCAGCGGGCCGGCCTATGTGTTCTACTTCATCGAAGCGCTCGAAGAAGCGGCGCGCCAACTCGGCATGGACGAGCAGCAAGGCCGCGCGCTCGCCATCGCCACGTTCGCGGGTGCGGCGCAACTCGCGCTGCAATCGGACGAGCCGCCCGCCGTGCTGCGCGAGCGCGTGACTTCCAAGGGCGGCACGACCGCCGCCGCGCTGGCATCGTTCGACGCTTCGGGCGTGAAGGCCGCCATCGTCAAGGGCGCGCTAGCGGCCGATGCACGCGCGAAGGAAATGGGCGAGGAATTCGGCAAGCAGTAAGCGCACCGCAGTCCAGATAGAAAAAGCGCCGGGTGCGTCATGCACCCGGCGCTTTTTTTCATCGATCTCGCCTCAGAGTCCCGCGACGGCGTAGTGGGCAGCAATCCCGACGAACAGCACGCCGCCCAGCCAGTTGTTGTGGCGGAACGCGGCGAAGCACGGCATGCGTTCGCGGTTCTTGATGAGGGTGTAGTGATAAATGGCGCAGCCCACGGCGGCCGCCCAGCCGAGCCAGTAGAGCCAGCCGAAGCCCAGCGTCACGCCCACCCACACGTAAATGCCGAGCGTGGCCGCATAGCAGAGCATGATCGCGAGCACGTCGAAACGGCCGAAAGTGAGCGCCGAGGTGCGAATGCCGATCTTGATGTCGTCGTCGCGATCGACCATCGCGTATTCGGTGTCGTAGGCCACGGACCAGAACACGTTCGCGGCCAGCATGATCCACGCGAGCGCCGGCACGTGGTCCTGCACGGCGGCAAATGCCATGGGAATGCCGAAGCCGAACGCGATGCCCAGATACGCCTGCGGAATCGCGAAATAGCGCTTGGTGAACGGATACGACGCCGCTACGAACAGCGCCACGACCGAAAGCTGCTTCGTCAGCGCATTGAGCGGCAGGATCAACAGGAACGACACGAGCGCGAGGCCCGCGGCAATCGCCACCGCTTCCCAGGCGCGAATGCGGCCCGACGTGATGGGGCGTTCGGCCGTCCGTTTGACGTGGCGGTCGAAATCGCGGTCGGCGTAGTCGTTGATCGCGCAGCCCGCCGAGCGCATCAGCACGGTGCCGACCGTGAAGATGATCAGCAGCGAGAGGGGCGGATGGCCGTCCGAGGCGATCCACAGCGCGTTGAGCGTCGGCCACAGCAGCAGCAGGCTGCCGATCGGCTTGTCCATGCGGACGAGCCGCAAATAGAGCGGGAGTCGGGCGAACATGATCGGGGCGGGAAAAGCGATGCCGCTATTGTAGGCCAGGGCGGCGCGCCGTCGCCGCGAGCCGCGCCCGCGCAAAAACAAAGGCCCGCCGGACATCCGGCGGGCCTTTCATCGTGCTAATCGCGCTTCAGGCGCAGCGCCCGGGCGCCGCATCGGCATCAGGCCAGCAGCGAGCGCAGCATCCACGCGGTCTTTTCGTGCGTCTGCATGCGTTGCGTGAGCAGGTCGGCGGTCGGTTCGTCGTTGGCCGCTTCCGTCGACGGGAAGATCGCGCGCGCGGTGCGCACCACGGCTTCCTGGCCCTCCACCAGCTGGCGGATCATGTCTTCCGCGGCCGGCACCCCGTCCGCTTCGGGAATCGACGAGAGCTTCGCGAATTCCTTGTAGCTGCCCGGCGCATGCACGCCCAGCGCACGAATACGCTCGGCGATGGCGTCGACAGCCAGCGCGAGTTCGTTGTACTGCCCTTCGAACATCAGGTGGAGCGTGTTGAACATTGGCCCCGTGACGTTCCAGTGAAAGTTGTGCGTCTTCAGATACAGCGTGTAGGTGTCCGCGAGCAGGCGCGAGAGACCCTCCGCGATCTTCTTGCGATCCTTGTCGCTGATGCCGATATTCACGTGCTGTACGGTTGCTTTTTTGGCCATGACGACTCCTTGTGTAGCAGTGAGACTACGCGTGCTTGACGATCCTGTTGTGCCCGCCTGCGCCTTAAAAAAAACTGGCGCGCGAGCGCTCGATCGGTCGTCAGTGTAGCCTGGAAATATCAGAAACCCGGCTCATCCGGCCCTACTGTGCAGCAACGCGCCCGGCTCGTTCAATGCCCTGCCAGGTGCGCGAAGGCTTGCGTGGCGATCGCCACGAAGCCGCTCGCCACGATCGCAAAGCCCACCATCCGGCGCACGATCTGCGTGCCTTGCGCACGCGTGCGCGCCATCGCGGCCGCATTTCCCGGTCCCATCGTCTTGAGGGTCATCGTCATCGTTCGGGTCATGATCATGCTCCTGTGGTCGTTCCTCGAATTCCTGCTTCAGGCGCGGCTCGCTGTCTTGACGTCGTGACAACAAACCGCGCCTGCGTCCTTACTTCGCCAGCTTCGCGATCGCGTCGATCACGCCTTGCGCATACGCAGGATCGGCGCGGCGGAAGTGTTCGATCTGACGCTCCACGATCTGAGCCGGCACACCGTTGATATGCCGGGCGATGTTCGCGAAAAGCCGCTCGCGCTGGCCCGCATCGAACAGCCGGAACAACGCGCCCGGCTGGCTGTAGTAGTCATCGTCTTCGCGGTGATCGTAGTGATCGACCGCACCGGCCGCGAGCGGCGGCTCGCCCGCCTGCGGACGCTGCGCGAAGTCGCCGAAACGACTCGGTTCATAGTTCACGTTGCCGCCCAGGTTGCCGTCGGTGCGCATCGCGCCGTCGCGATGGAACGAGTGGAACGGGCAGCGCGGCGCATTCACCGGAATCTGGTGATGGTTCACACCGAGGCGATAGCGCTGCGTGTCGCCATACGAGAACAAACGCCCCTGCAGCAAGCGATCCGGCGAGAAGCCGATGCCCGGCACCACGTTCGCCGGCGTGAAAGCGGCCTGCTCGACATCGGCGAAATAATTCTCCGGATTGCGGTTCAGCTCGATCGTGCCGACGTCGATCAGCGGATAGTCCTTGTGCGGCCAGATCTTCGTGATGTCGAACGGGTTGTACGGCACCTTCGCGGCATCGGCCTCGGGCATCACCTGAATGCGGAAATGCCACTTCGGGAAATTGCCCTTTTCGATTTCGTTGAAAAGATCGCGCTGCGCCGATTCGCGGTCCTGAGCAATCACCTGCGCGGCTTCGGCATCGCTGTAGTTCTCCACGCCCTGCGCCGACTTGAAGTGGAACTTCACATAGAAGCGCTCGTTGTTCGCGTTGATGAACGAGAACGTGTGCGAGCCGAAACCGTGCTGCTGGCGATAGTTCTTCGGAATGCCGCGATCGCTCATGAGGATCGTCACCTGATGCAGCGACTCGGGATGACGCGACCAGAAGTCCCACGCGGCCACGTTGTTGCGCATGTTGGTGCGCGGATCGCGCTTTTGCGTGTGGATAAAGTCCGGGAACTTGAGCGGATCGCGAATGAAGAACACCGGCGTGTTGTTGCCGACGATGTCCCAGTTGCCCTCTTCCGTGTAGAACTTGATCGAGAAGCCGCGCACATCGCGCTCGGCGTCCGCCGCGCCGCGCTCGCCCGCCACGGTCGAAAAGCGGATGAAGAGCGGCGTTTCCTTGCCGATTTCGCCGAACACTTTCGCCTTCGTGTAGCGCGAGATGTCGTGCGTGACCTTGAGCGTGCCGAACGCGCCCGAGCCCTTCGCGTGCACGCGGCGCTCGGGAATCACTTCGCGGTCGAAGTGCGCGAGCTTTTCGAGCAGCCACACGTCCTGGAGCATCACCGGGCCGCGCGGACCGGCGGTGAGCGAGTTCTGGTTATCGACGACGGGTGCGCCGGCTGCCGAGGTGAGAGTACGGTCGGTCATGCTGGATTCCTTCCTTGCTTGCGTGTGTGTTCTGGAATTCAGTGAAATCTGCTTCGGGATGGCGCGAGGCCGTCAGGCGGACAGCGCGCGGTCGACGAGCAGCGAGAACCACACGGTGCGAAGGCCAGAATGGGTGCGTGCCGAGGTGCTGGGGGTGTTCGGAGTGGTGGTTTGCATCGCTTCCTCCAGGGGTTTCCGGTTGAGATCGGTTAGAGGAAACTCTATCAACGACTATCGATATCTGTAATTTGATTTATTCAATCTATCAAATAGGCGTTGATTATTAGGGTCGCAAGGAACGTAAGGCTGGGGATGGTGGCGCGGGCGGATGCCTCGCTCGAAAGGAAAACCGCCGCGCAGCCCGAAAGCGCACGGCGCGAGATACGTCAGGCAGCCTCGGCAGGCGCCTCGATCTTCTTCACGCCGGGCAGCTCGCAGGCGTGAATGGCGTCGACGATCGCCTCGATCGCCGGCATGCGCGTGAAGCTCTTGCGCCACGCGAGCACCACGCGGCGGTCCGGCACGGGTTCGTCGAACGGCACGTAGGACAGCAGCCCGGAATCCACGCCGCCCGCGTGCGGCTTCACCTCGGTCACCGACATGCGCGGCAGCACGGTAATGCCCACGCCGCTCGCGACCATATGACGTATGGTCTCCAGAGACGAGCCTTCGAACGTCTTCTGGATGCCGTCAGCGTTCTGCGAGAAGCGCATCAGTTCGGGGCACACGCCCAGCACGTGGTCGCGGAAGCAATGACCGCTGCCGAGCAGCAGCATGGTTTCCTGCTTGAGGTCGTCCGGGTCGATCTTCGGGCGCTGTTCCCACGCGTGGCCCGATGGCAGCGCCACGACGAACGGTTCGTCGTAGAGCGGGCGCAGCGTGAGGCCGGTTTCGGGGAACGGCAACGCCATGATCGCCACGTCGATTTCGCCCTGCTTGAGCAGCTCGATGAGCTTGAGCGTGTAGTTCTCCTGCAGCATCAGCGGCATTTGCGGCACGCGCTTGATCATCTGCTTGACGAGCGTGGGCAGCAGGTAGGGCCCGATCGTATAGATCACGCCAAGGCGCAGCGGTCCCACGAGCGGGTCCTTGCCCTGCTTGGCGATTTCCTTGATCGCGAGCGTCTGTTCGAGCACGCGCTGGGCTTGCGTGACGATCTGCTCACCGATCGGCGTGACGCTCACCTCGCTCGTGCCGCGCTCGAAGATCTGCACGTTCAGTTCGTCTTCGAGCTTCTTGATGGCGACCGAAAGGGTCGGCTGGCTCACGAAGCAGGCTTCCGCGGCCCGTCCGAAGTGGCGCTCTCGAGCTACCGCGACAATGTATTTCAATTCAGTGAGCGTCATTCGGGGACCAATCAAAAAAGGTGAATCAATAGTTTGTAGTTATACACCTATGGCGGTGATTCGCCAATAATCAACACCCCTATGCGGGGCGTGATCATGACAAAAGGGTCAGACGGCGTAGGCGCGCGCAGGTTCCGCGCAATGGACTCGCAGTTGGGCTCGCAGTTGGACTTTTCACGCTTTTAGATACTGCTCGCGGGCGCCGAGCCAGCGATTCAGATGCTGCGTGACGACGAGCGGAAACTCGTGCAGCAGCCGATCGGCCGCGCCGCGCGCAGGCTCGATGAGCCATGCGTCGGTCTCGAGGTTCGCGAAGCGCAGCATTGCCGCGCCAGATTGACGCGCGCCCAGGAATTCGCCGGGGCCGCGGATTTCGAGGTCCTTGCGCGCGATCTCGAAGCCGTCGGTGGTCTCGCGCATGGTTTGCAGGCGCGCGCGGCCCGTGAGCGACAACGGCCCGGTATAGAGCAGCACGCACACCGAAGCGGCGCTGCCCCGCCCCACGCGCCCGCGCAACTGGTGCAATTGCGCGAGGCCGAAACGCTCGGCGTGCTCGATCACCATCAGCGACGCATTGGGCACGTCCACGCCCACTTCGATGACCGTCGTCGCCACGAGCAGCTGCACCTCGTTGCGTGAGAACGCATCCATGACGGCGGCCTTGTCCGTGGAAGCGAGGCGGCCGTGCACGAGCCCGACGGTGAGCTCCGGCAGCGCGGCTACCAGCGTTTCGTAAGTCTCGACGGCCGTTTGCAGCTGCAGCGTCTCGCTTTCCTCGATCAGTGGACATACCCAGTACACCTGACGACCCGTGAGCGCCGCTGCGCGCACGCGCGCGATCACTTCCTCGCGGCGCGCGTCGGAAATGAGCTTCGTGAGGATCGGCGTGCGGCCGGGCGGCAGCTCGTCGATGGTGGAGACGTCGAGATCCGCGTAGTAGGTCATGGCGAGCGTGCGCGGGATCGGCGTGGCCGACATCATCAGCTGATGCGGCTGGAACTCGCGATGCGTCTCGCCCGGCGCTTTCGCGTTCTGCGCCTTGGCACGCAGCGCGAGCCGCTGCTCGACGCCGAAGCGATGCTGTTCGTCGACGATCACGAGGCCGAGCCGCGCGAATTCCACGGCCTCCTGAATGATCGCGTGTGTGCCGATCACGAGCTGCGCCGTGCCGAGCGCCGCGGCTTCGAGCGCCGCGCGCTTTTCCTTCGCCTTGAGGCTGCCCGCGAGCCACGCCACCTGCACGCCGAGCGGCTCGAGCCAGCCGCGCAGCTTGCGCGCGTGCTGTTCCGCGAGGATTTCGGTGGGGGCCATGAGCGCGGCCTGGTAGCCGGCGTCGATCGCCTGCGCCGCCGCGAGCGCCGCGACCACGGTCTTGCCGCTGCCCACGTCGCCTTGCAGCAGACGCTGCATGGGGTGCGGCTGTTCGAGATCGTGCGCGATTTCCGCCACCACGCGCTCCTGCGCGCCGGTGAGCGTGAACGGCAACGCGCCGCGCAGCCGCGCGAGCAGCGTCTCGTCGCTCTTGCGGCCTGCGACGTGGCGAGCCATCGCGGGCGCGGCGCGGGTGCGGCGCTCTTCGTGCGCACGCTTGAGCGACAGTTGCTGCGCCAGCAGTTCCTCGAACTTGATGCGCGTCCACGCGGGATGCGTGCCGTCGATCAGCTCGTGCTCGTCGGCGTTCACGGGCGGGTGGTGCAACGTCTTCACGGCGTCCATCAAGGGCGGCAGATTCAGCGGCTCCATGAATTCTTGCGCCACCGCATCCGGTAGCAGTTCTGGCAGATGCGCACGCGACAGCGCGTTGTCGATCGCCTTGCGCAGATACGCCTGGCTCACGCCCGCCGTGGAGGGATATACCGGCGTAAGCGCCTGCGGCAGCGGCGCGTCGCCCTCTACGACCTTCACCGCCGGATGCACCATCTCCATGCCGAAGAAGCCGCCGCGCACGTCGCCGCGCACGCGCAGACGCTTGCCGATCGCCATCTGCGTGACCTGCGAGCCGTAGAAGTTCAGGAAGCGCAAATGAAGCTGGTCGCCGTTGTGATCCTCCAGCTTCACGACGAGCTGGCGGCGCGGGCGGTAGGCGATCTCGTTGTCGAACACCACGCCTTCGGTTTGCGCGATGCCGCCCGGCAGCAGTTCGCCGATGGGCGTGAGCGTGGTTTCGTCCTCGTAGCGCATCGGCAGATGCAACACGAGATCGATGTCGCTGCGCAGACCGAGTTTGGCGAGCCGGTCGGCGGTTTTGGTGAGCTTGGGCTTGTCTTTGGCCGCGGCTTTTTCTACGGCTTCTTCCACGGCCTTGTCCGCGGACTTCTTCGCGGCGCGTTTGCGCGCGGGCGCTGCGGCCCCTTGCGTCGGGTCCGCTTGCCGCTTGCGCTCGCCGTCCTCGGGCTTGCGCGCGTCGTCGGGCGCCTCGCTCGCGGTATCGGCTTCGGACATCAATCGGCTAACGGATGGGGGCATGGGCAGCTTCGCAAGTACAATATCGGCTTTCCGGTATGGCGCGGCGCGTGCAGCGCGACGGCCTCTGCCATCGGGCACGCCGCGCGCATCGCTATCGCGCACGTCCCGCAATCATAGCCTTTCGTCACGCACGAACGGCCATTGCAGCCGCTTTTTGGGGCACAACCGCTTGACGGTTCGGCTCCGCGAAGCCGCCGCGCGCCGGGCCTCCGGCGCATTTCCGTTACTTCAGGCCGCATGTTCAAGCTTTCCGATTTCGATTTCGACCTCCCCGAGGAACTGATCGCGCAGACCGCCCTGCCCGAGCGCAGCGCGAGCCGTCTGCTCGAGGTCGATAACACGACGCAGTTGCCAGGCCAACCTGCGCGTCTGACCGACCGCCGCTTTTCCGACCTGCCCGCGCGCATCGCGCCGGGCGACCTGCTCGTCTTCAACGATACCAAGGTGCTGAAGGCGCGTTTCTTCGGCCAGAAGGCGAGCGGCGGCAAGATCGAGGTGCTCGTGGAGCGCCTGACCGGCGCGCGCACGGCGCTCGCGCAGATCCGCGCGAGCAAGAGCCCCGGCCCCGGCACGGTGCTGCGCCTCGCCGATGCGTTCGACGTGACGGTGGGCGAGCGCGTCGATCAGTTCTATACGCTGCACTTTCCGGACGACGGCCTCACGCTGATCGAGCAGCACGGGCGTCTGCCGCTGCCGCCCTACATCACGCACGACGCCGACGCGAGCGACGAAACGCGCTATCAAACGGTGTTCGCGCAGAATCCGGGCGCGGTGGCCGCGCCCACGGCGGGCCTGCACTTCGACGACGCCCTGCTCGCGCAACTCGACGCGCATGGCGTGGAGCGCGCCACGCTCACGCTGCACGTGGGCGCGGGCACGTTCCAGCCGGTGCGCGTGGAGAACATCGCCGAGCACAAGATGCATAGCGAGTGGTACGAACTGCCGCAATCGCTCGTCGACAAGATCGCGGCCACGCGGGCGCGCGGCGGCCGCGTGATTGCGGTGGGCACGACCTCGATGCGCGCGCTCGAAGCCGCCGCGCGCGACGCCGACCGCGCAGGCCACGCACTCGCGGCAACGCAGGCGGAAACCGATATCTTCATCACGCCTGGCTACAAGTTCCGTGTGGTCGATCGGCTCGTGACGAACTTCCACCTGCCGAAGTCCACGCTTCTGATGCTCGTCTCGGCGTTCGCGGGCATCGAAACGATACGCGCTGCGTATCGTCACGCGATTGCGGAACGGTATCGCTTCTTCAGTTACGGCGACGCCATGCTGCTGACCCGAACCGACGACGCGCTCAACAAGTAACACTTGCGCTTCCCAAGCCTCCGCGCGACACAACCAACGCGCGGCGGCCTTTCACCATCTGCGCCGGACTTGCGATCCGGAGTTGGCGCTTTAGCGCTTACTCCGGTCCCATGCAAAGCACGCGATCCGGAGTTGGCGCTTTAGCGCATACTCCGGTCCCATGCAAAGCATTTTCCGGTGGCACAGGAGTCAACCGCATGACCGACGGTCATCAAAGCAACGCACGCGCCGAACACGGCACGTATCTGGGCGAACGCCCGCAGAACGGCCTCAAATTCGAATTGCTCGGCACTGACGGCCTCGCCCGCCGTGGCCGCGTCACGCTCAATCACGGCGTGGTCGAAACGCCGATCTTCATGCCCGTGGGCACGTACGGCACCGTGAAGGCCACGCAGCCGCGCGAGCTCGAAGAGATGAAGGCGCAGATCATCCTCGGCAACACCTTCCACCTCTGGCTGCGCCCGGGCCTGGAAACGATCGAGGCGCACGGCGGCCTGCATCGCTTCATGGGCTGGAACCGGCCGATCCTCACGGATTCGGGCGGCTTCCAGGTGTTCTCACTCGGCGACCTGCGCAAGATCTCGGAAGACGGCGTGCGCTTCGCCTCGCCCGTGAACGGCGACAAGCTGTTCCTCTCGCCCGAAGTGTCGATGCAGATCCAGAAGGTGCTGAACTCCGACATCGTCATGCAGTTCGACGAGTGCACGCCCTACGCGACCAACGGCGTGCCCACCACGCACAAGGAAGCCGCGGATTCGATGCGCATGTCGATGCGCTGGGCGCAGCGCTCGATCGACGAGTTCAACCGTCTCGGCAATCCGAATGCACTCTTCGGCATCGTGCAGGGCGGCATGTTCGAGGACCTGCGCGACGAATCGCTCGCCGGCCTCTCGCAGATGCCGTTCCACGGCTACGCGATCGGCGGTCTTTCGGTGGGCGAACCGAAGGAAGACATGATGCGCGTGCTCGAACACATCGCGCCGAAGCTGCCTGCCGACAAGCCGCACTATCTGATGGGCGTCGGCACCCCGGAGGACCTGGTGGCGGGCGTGGCCTCGGGCGTCGACATGTTCGACTGCGTGATGCCCACGCGCAACGCGCGCAACGGCTGGATCTTCACGCGCTTCGGCGACATCAAGATCCGCAACGCCGTGCACCGCAACTCGCTGCGCCCGCTCGACGAACAATGCGGCTGCTACACCTGCCGCAACTTCACGCGCGGCTACCTGCACCACCTGCACCGCGTGGGCGAGATCCTCGGCGCGCAGCTCAACACGATCCACAATCTGCACTACTACCTGGAGCTGATGAGCGAGATGCGCGCGGCGATCGAGACGAAGACGTTCGCGGCGTTCCGCCAGCGCTTCGCCGAGCAGCGCGCACGCGGCGTGGACTGAGACGGTGTTACCTGCCGCCCGCGGAATATTACAATAACCTTTCACGACAATGGTGCGGACAAGGCATGCGGTCCGCTCGCGCCGCCCCGGTTTTCACGCGCATGCATGTCGCGTCGGGGCGGGATCCGCGATAAGCACTTGATCGCAAAGCCAATTTTGCGTCATCGTCGCGATGAATGCCGGTGGTAGAATAACCGGCTCGCTTTTTGATCGTAAAAAACGGAGAGACCAACGTGTCGTTCATTTCCAATGCCTTCGCGCAAGGCAGTGCAGCAGGTGGTGCCGAATCGAGCCTCATGAGCTTCCTGCCGCTCATTCTGATGTTCGCCGTGCTGTACTTCATCATGATCCGTCCGCAGATGAAGCGTCAGAAGGAACATCGCAACATGCTCGCGGCCATGGCCAAGGGCGACGAAGTGATCACGAGCGGCGGCATCGTCGGCAAGGTGACCAAGGTCAGCGAAGCCTACGTCGGCGTCGAAATCGCCGATGGCACGGAAATCACCGTGCAGAAGTCGTCGGTCTCGACCATCCTGCCGAAGGGCACGATCAAGTCGCTGTAAAGCTTCACGGTTTCCCCGAGGCCGTTGCCTCCGAAAGAACGGCCTCGCGCATCCGACCCGCCCTCGCAGCCACTGACCGGCAAACGTCAATGCAGGTACGCCCCGAAGGCAACGCCGGACGCGCACGCAGCGCTTAAGGCCATTCCCCTCCCCCGTTGGGTCAACCAATGAACCGTTATCCCCTCTGGAAATATGTCGTGATGCTGGTGGCGCTCGTCATCGGCTTCGTGTACACATTGCCCAATTTCTTCGGCGAAGCGCCCGCGGTCCAGGTGTCGAGCGGTAAAGCCACCGTCAAGCTCGACTCGGGCACGCTCGCCCAGGTCGAGGCCGCGGTCGCCGCGAACAATATCCGCGCGACCGACGTGACGTTCGACAACTCGTCGATGAACGCGAACATCCGCGTGCGCGTCGCCGACACGGACACGCAGCTGCGCCTGAAAGACGCGCTGAACAAGGCGCTGAACGCCGACCTGAACGACCCGCAGTACATCGTCGCCCTGAACCTGCAGAGCGCCTCGCCGCGCTGGCTCACGTCGCTGCGCGCGCTGCCGATGTACCTCGGCCTCGACCTGCGCGGCGGTGTGCACTTCCTGCTCCAGGTCGACATGAACGGCGCGCTCAACAAGAAGCTCGACTCCGACGCTTCGGACGTGCGCACGCTCCTGCGCGACAAGAACATCCGCGACGGCGGCGTGAACCGCGTCAACCAGTCGGTGGTCGTCAATTTCGCCGACGCCGATACGGCCGAGCAGGCGCGCAAGGTTCTCGCGGGCTCGGGCGGCATCACCGAACTGCAGTGGTCCTCGCAGAACAACCCCGAAGGCGGCGTACAGCTCGTCGGCACGTTCACGCCGGCCGTGAAGACGGCGGTTCAGCAAGCCGCGCTCAAGCAGAACATCCAGACGCTGCACAACCGCGTGAACGAACTCGGCGTGGCCGAGCCCGTGATCCAGCAGCAAGGCGACGACCGTATCGTGGTCGAGCTGCCGGGCGTGCAGGACACCGCCAAGGCGAAGGACATCATCGGACGCACGGCGACGCTCGAAGCGCGCCTCGCCGACCCGATGGGCCTGCATCCGGACGTGAACGCGCCGGTGCCGCCGGGCGACGAGCTCTTCACGCAAGGCAATGCCGCGCCGGTGCTGCTGCGCAAGCAGGTGATCTTCACCGGCGACCGCATCATCGACGCCTCGGCGGGCTTCGACGAGCATCAGCGTCCGTCGGTCAACATCCGCCTCGATTCGGCGGGCGGCCGCGCGGTGCGCGCCGTCTCGCGCGACAACATCGGCAAGCCGATGGCGATGGTGCTGTTCGAAAAGGGCAAGGGCGAAGTGCTGACGGTGGCGACCATCCAGTCGGAACTGGGCGACCGCTTCCAGATCACGGGCCAGCCCACGCCGCAGGCCGCCGCCGACCTCGCACTGCTGCTGCGCGCAGGTTCGCTTGCCGCGCCGATGGACATCATCGAGGAACGCACGGTTGGCCCGAGCCTTGGCGCGGACAACATCCGCAAGGGCTTCGACTCGGTGATCTACGGCTTCGCCGCCATCGCCGTGTTCATGATCGCGTACTACATGCTGTTCGGCGCGATCTCGATGATCGGCCTGTCGGTGAACCTGCTGCTGCTCGTCGCCGTGCTGTCCATGCTGCAGGCCACGCTCACGCTGCCGGGTATCGCGGCTATTGCGCTGGCGCTCGGTATGGCGATCGACGCGAACGTGCTGATCAACGAGCGCGTGCGCGAAGAACTGCGCAACGGCGCGCCGCCGCAACTGGCCATCCAGAACGGCTACGCACACGCCTGGGCGACGATTCTCGACTCGAACGTAACCACGCTCATCGCCGGTCTCGCGCTGCTCGCGTTCGGTTCGGGCCCGGTGCGGGGCTTCGCGATCGTGCACTGTATCGGCATTCTCACGTCGATGTTCTCGGCCGTGTTCTTCTCGCGCGGTCTCGTGAACCTCTGGTACGGCGGCAAGAAGAAGCTCAAGTCGCTCGCGGTGGGTCAGGTGTGGCGTCCGGAGCCGGATGAAGGCACGCCCGCGCTCGCCGGCGCCGATGCCGGCACGGACACGGGCCGCGCCGTTGCGGCCACCACCGGCGCCGCCCGGCGCGAACCGGCCAAGGCCGGCGCGAAGGGCGCCGCACGCGCCAAACCGGTCGTACGCCGCCGCGATGCCCAGGGCGGCACTGGCGGCTCCGGCAACAACACCGGCTCGTCCCGCTGATACGGAGTCACGAACATGGAATTTTTCCGCATCCGCAAGGACATCCCGTTCATGAAGCACGCGTTGATCTTCAACGCGATCTCGCTTCTTACCTTCATCGCGGCGGTGTTCTTCCTCTTCCACCGTGGCCTGCACCTGTCGATCGAATTCACGGGCGGCACGGTCATTGAAGTGCAGTATCCGCAGGCGGTGCCGCTCGAGCCGCTGCGCGACTCGCTCACGAAGATCGGCTACGGCGACGCCCAGGTGCAGAACTTCGGCACTTCGCGCGACGTGCTGATCCGCCTGCCGCTCAAGCAGGGCCTGAGCTCCGCGCAGCAGAGCGACCAGGTGATGTCCACGCTCAAGGCGGCTGAGCCGCAGGTGCAGCTGCAGCGCGTGGAGTTCGTCGGCCCGCAGGTCGGCAAGGAACTCGCCACCGACGGCCTGCTCGCGCTCGCCTGCGTGGTGGCGGGCATCGTCATCTACCTGTCGTTCCGCTTCGAATGGAAGTACGCCGTGGCCGGCGTGATCGCGAACCTGCACGACGTCGTGATCATTTTGGGCTTCTTCGCGTTCTTCCAGTGGGAGTTCTCGCTCTCGGTGCTCGCGGCCGTGCTCGCCGTGCTCGGCTACTCGGTCAACGAATCGGTCGTTATCTTCGACCGGATTCGCGAGACCTTCCGGCGCGAGCGCAAGATGAGCGTGACCGAAGTCATCAACCACGCGATCACCAGCACGATGTCGCGGACCATCATCACCCACGGCTGTACGCAGATGATGGTGCTCTCGATGTTCTTCTTCGGCGGCCCGACGCTGCACTACTTCGCCCTGGCGCTGACGGTGGGTATTCTCTTCGGTATCTACTCGTCGGTGTTCGTTGCCGCGGCGCTTGCCATGTGGCTCGGCGTGAAGCGCGAAGACCTCATCAAGGACAAGAAGGAAAAGTTCGATCCGAACGATCCGAACGCGGGCGCGCAGGTGTAAGCGGCGCACCAGCAAAAAAGCCGGTTCTCGCGAACCGGCTTTTTTTTCGTGCCTGCGCAACGCAACGGTCTTCGCCGCGCCGCCGCGCTTGCCTACTGCTTGATCCCTTCGGCCTGGATGTGCAGCGTGGTCTTCATCTGGAAGCCGTACTTCTTGCCCGAGTCCATGCCGAAGTCGTCGCGGTTGAATGCGGCTTCGGCCTCCACGCCGCATACCTCGCGCTTGAGCACGGGGTGCTGCATGCATTTGAACGACGCGATCTCGAGCTTGAGCGGCCGCGTCACGCCGTGCAGGGTGAAGTCGCCGATCACCTCCTTGGGCGTATCGCCATTGAAGACGATGCGCGTGCCCTTGTAGGTGGCCGTGGGGTACTTCGCGACATCGAGAAAGTCGTCGCCCACCAGATGCTGGTCGAGCTGCGGATTGCCGGTCTGGATCGACGCCGGATCGATCGTCACGTCTACGGTGCCCGTCTTCGCCGCGCGGTCCAGCGTGACCATGCCCGTGGTCTTCGTGAACTTCCCGCGCCACGTGGACAGACCGCCGAAGTGGTCGGCTTCGAAGCTCGGAAACGTGTGATTCGGATCGAGCTGGTAAGTATCGGCGGCGTGCGCGGCTTGCGTCATCAGAGCGGCGAGCGACACGGCGCAGCCTGCGGCCATCAGTACGAGCTTGTTCAAAAGCGCCTCCTCGGGGTCGTCGCTCTACTTGTGCGCGACGACGATGTGAAATTTGATGAGCACTTCGTCGGCCACAATTGAGGTGTCCTTCCACTCGCCGGTGCCGATGTCGAAGGCGAGCCGGTGGATCGGCAACGTGCCGTCGAAAGTCTGCGTCCCGCCCTGCTGCGTGAGCACGACGGGCACCGCCACGTTCTGCGTGTGCCCCTTGATCGTCAGTTTGCCGCTCACGCTGTACTGGTTCGTTGCGGTCGGCGCGATGGCCGTCGAGACGAACGTTGCCTGCGGGAACGTCTTCGCGTCGAACCATTCGGGCCCGTGCACCGAATCGTTGTAGGTCGGGTCGCCCAGATCATAGCTCGCCGTGTCGACCGTGATCTTCGCGCTGCCGCCCGCGGGTTTGGCCGGATCGAAGGCGATCTGCGCGTCGAACTTCGTGAAGCTGCCCTGGACCGGCACGTTCATCTGGCGCGAGACAGCGACGATCGTACTCTTCGCCGCGTCGAGCTGCGCATGCGCGGCTGCGCCCGCGAGCAGCGCCGCAGCGGCGCCGGCCCACACTGCCGCGGCCCCGACCGCCGGGCGCCACCGATAAGAACGAATCCACCTCGACAAGGCTTCCATGATCGTCTCGCTTTGATTGCGTAGTCATTGACTTCGTGGATGGGCAGCGGCCACCTTGCGCAGCCATGCATGCTCCATGCCCGAAAGATAGTCCAAAATGGGTGACTGCAAACATCTGGAGATAAGGGCCGGGTCCCCGCCGGGCTCGCACACGCTCACGTCACAAACGTGGCACACTTCGCAGCCCGTTCGCAGCTCCGGCAGCCGCCCCGTGCGGGGCCCGCGGCTCGTTCCGGCACGCCGCCGGGCGCGTTTGGTAACATGGCGCGAAGCGCTGTCGGCACCTTTCGGCCTGTGTGCCGCCGCAGCGCGTCCTTCGTTCACGTCGTTTTGCAACACCTGCCCGCATGGCCCAGGACAAACTGATCGCGTGTCACGATTGCGACGCGCTCTACCGCAAACCGCGGCTGCTCGGCCGCCAGTCAGCGCGTTGCTCGCGCTGCGGCGCCACGCTCTACAGCAGCGCCGCGTCCCAGCTCGACCGCATCTGCGCCATCACGCTCGCGGCGCTCGTCACCTTCATCATCGCCCAGTCGTTCCCGATCATCGAGCTCGATGCGAACGGTATCACTACGGAGTCGAGCCTGTTCGGCGCCCTCGTGGTGCTGTGGCACGAGGACATGGAGGTCATCGCGGTGATCGTGTTCTGCGCAACCATCCTCTTTCCGCTCACGGAGATGGTAGCGCTGCTTTACGTCCTGCTGCCTGTGCGGCGCGGCTTCATTCCACCGGGCTTCGACTACGTGCTGCGCTGCATCCAGTTCGTGCGGCCCTGGGGCATGCTCGAGGTCTTCATGCTGGGCGTGCTCATCACCATCGTGAAAATGGTGAGCCTCGCGCGGGTGATTCCCGAAACCGCGCTCTTCGCCTTCGGCGCGCTCACGCTGATGTTCACCGTGGTCGTCACGTTCGATGCGCGCACGCTCTGGGACATTGCCGACGGCCTGCGCGACGCCGCCCGCGCGGCCCGCGGGGGCAGTGCGGGTCCGGGCGGCCTCGCCGGCGACGCCGGCTCGGGCGGACCGCACACGCCGCATTCGCCCGCCTCGCCGTCACCGGCGCACCCGCTCTCCGAGCCCGAGATCCGCGAGCCCGGTACAGGCGCGCAAGACCCGGCAGCGCCGCGCGGCCGCCCGCTGCCCAAGGGGCCCCGATGAAATACCAGACCGCCAGCGACGCCGGCTACATCTCCTGCCACGCCTGCGGGCACGTGCAGGCGAATGTGCGCGCGCATGGCCACGTGCGCTGCGCACGCTGCGGCTCGCCCATGCACGAGCGCAACCCGGACAGCATCATGCGTACGTGGGCGCTCCTGATTGCCGCGGCGCTGCTCTACATCCCCGCGAACCTGCTGCCCGTGATGCATACGACCTCGCTCGTCGGCGAAGAGGACGACACCATCATGAGCGGCGTGGTCTACTTCTGGACCTCGGGCGACTGGCCGCTTGCCGTGATCGTCTTTATCGCCAGTATTCTCGTGCCGATGCTCAAGCTCTCGGTGCTCGCGCTGCTCGCGTTCACCTCGCAGCGCGGCTCGACCTGGCGGCCCGTGGAACGCACGAAGCTCTACCGGCTCGTCGAATTCATCGGGCGCTGGTCGATGCTCGACGTGTTCGTTGTCACGCTAACCGTGGCGCTGGTACGCTTCCAGTCCCTTGCGGTCATCACGGCGGGCCCCGGCGCGATCGCGTTCGGCTCGGTCGTGATCCTGACGATGATCGCCTCGATGCAGTTCGATCCGCGCTTGATCTGGGATCCGGTGGACGAAGACAAACACAAACCTGCGCAACACACACAGGATCAACCCCATGAATAGTCCGAAAGGACCGACCCCGCCCAATCTGCCGGAGCCGGAGATCGTCAAGCCGCGGCGCTGGCTGCCCTCGCTCGTCTGGATCGTGCCGATCGTCGCGGCGCTGATCGGCGTGGCGCTCGTCGTGAAGTCGGTCGCCACGCGCGGCCCGACCATCACGATCAGCTTCGTGAGCGCCGAAGGACTCGAGCCCGGCAAGACCAAGGTCAAGTACAAGGACGTGGACATCGGCTCGGTGCGCGCCATCAAGCTCTCGCCCAACCTTTCACATGTGATCGTTACGGTCGAGCTCACCAAGGACGCCGAACGCTTCGCCGTGAAGGACAGCCGCTTCTGGGTCGTGCGCCCGCGCGTGGGCGCTAGTGGTGTTTCGGGCCTCACCACGCTGCTGTCGGGCTCGTACATCGGCGCGGACGCGGGCCGCTCGCAGGAGTCGCAAAGCGACTTCGTCGGGCTGGAGGCGCCGCCTGCCGTGACCATCGACGAGAAGGGCCATCGCTATACCCTGCACAGTGCGACGCTCGGCTCGCTCGACATCGGCACGCCGATCTTCTACCGGCGCATCCAGGTCGGCCAGGTGACGGGCTATTCGCTCGACAAGGACGGCACCGGCGTGACGGTGCAGGTGTTCGTGAGCGCGCCCTTCGACCAGTACGTGGGCACCAACACGCGCTGGTGGCACGCGAGCGGCGTGAACGTGCAGCTCGATTCGAACGGCATCAAGGTCAACACGCAATCCCTCGCCACGATCGTGGTGGGCGGCCTCGCGTTCCAGGCTCCGCCCGGGCAGTCCATGGGCCCCCAGGCGCCCGACAGCGCCACCTTCGCGCTGGCCTCCGACGAGGCTGAGGCAATGCGCGAGCCGGACGGTGCGCCGCAACGCGTGGTCATGTACTTCAACCAGTCGTTGCGCGGCCTTTCGGTGGGTGCGGCGGTCGATTTCCGCGGCATCGCGCTCGGCCAGGTCACCGACATCGGGATCGAATACGACCCGAAACAGCACAACTTCACGATGCCAGTGACGATCGACCTCTATCCGCTGCGCCTGTCGCGCCGCATCCGCGGCGAAGCGCCCGCGCCGCATACGCCGCAAAGCGAGGAACTGATCAAGCGGCTCGTCGCGCGCGGCCTGCGCGGCCAGTTGCGCACCGGCAACCTGATCACGGGTCAGCTTTACATCGCGCTCGACATCTTCCCGAAGGCGGGCCCCGCGACGGTCGACTTCAACCACGACCCGCTCGAGCTGCCCACGGTGCCGAACTCGCTCGAAGAACTGCAGCTGCAGGTCGCGGACATTGCGAAGAAGCTCGATCAGATCCCGTTCGACAAGATCGGCAACAACCTGAACGACTCGCTCAAGAACGCCAACCAGCTGTTCGGCAAGGTGAACGACCAGATCCTGCCGCAGCTGCAAGGCACGCTCGACCAGGCGCAGAAGACCTTCAACGCCGCGCAGTCCACGCTGCAGCAAGATTCGCCGCTGCAGTCCGACGTGCATCAGGCGATGCAGGAACTCACGCGTACGCTGCAATCGCTCAACGCGCTCTCCGATTATCTGGAGCGCCATCCCGAATCGCTGCTGCGCGGCAAATCTGGAGACAAGCCATGACGTTCCGACGCGTCCCCGCCCTTGCCGCGCTCGGCGCGCTGGTCATAGCCGCCGCGCTGGCGGGCTGCAGTTCGCCCGCCAGCCGGTTCTACACGCTCAGCCCGAGCGACGACACGAGTCGCACCGCCGCCGCCGCGCCGAGCGCGGGCAACGCCCAATGGCTGATCGAACTGGCGCCTGTCGACGTGCCGCCGCAGGTCGCAAAGGCACAGTTCGTCGTGCAAACCGACGCCAACCAGGTGCGCGTACTCGAGCAGGAGCGCTGGTCCTCGATGCCCGGCGACGAGATCCGCCGGGCGCTCTCGGGCGACCTCACGCAGCAGCTCGGCACCATCGACGTGTACGGCTCGCCGCATCCCGAGGGCGTGCCCGTCTATCGCGTGAGCGTGAACGTGCAGCGCTTCGAATCGTGGCCGGGCTCGCACGCGCTCATCGACGCCGTGTGGAGCGTGCGCGCGCTCGACTCGCAAACGGTCCTGACCTGCCGCAGCGTGCTCAACGAAAAGGTGGGCGACGGCTACGACGCGCTCGTCATCGGCCACCGGCAGGCGGTCGAGGCGCTCTCGCAGTCGATCGCGAGCGGCGTGCGCGCGCTCGCGGCCGCGCCGCGCGTGAGTGTGGCCTCGAATGGCACGAAGGCTGGTGTGCGTGCGAAGACGGCGGCGAGCATCGCGTGTCCGCAGATGGCGGCCGCCGGCGGCTGAGGCGGCGTTTTTTGCTGAGGCGAGTCTGCGGCGCACCTGATCGCCACGCCCCAAAGGCGATCCAGAGCCGATAAAGGTCCGCACGTCACGCTCTTGGAGGAGGCGTCCGCGACGAGGCAAATGGCGGCCAGGTGCGGCTATCGAGCGGTCTCCAGCGGCGCTGGCGGCATGCACGCCTGGCCGCTCCCGCAACCCGCGTACAATAGCGCCTTCCCCGCAGCGTCCCATCCTCCTTCATGTCTTTCGATTTCTTTGCCCCCTGCCCGCGCGGCCTCGAAGCCACGCTCGCCGCCGAACTGGCCGAAACCGCGCAACGGCGCCTGCCGCCCGGCGCACTTCAGGTCGGCGCCGAGGTGCCCGGCGGCGTGCATTTCCGCGGCAACTGGGCCGGCGGCATCGCCGCCAACCTCCATTCGCGCATTGCGAGCCGCGTGCTCCTGAAGATCGCCCAGCGCCCGTACCGCAGCGAACAGGACATCTATGCGCTCGCGCGCGAGCAGCAGTGGGAGCAGTGGTTCTCGGCGAACGAGACGATCCGCATCGACATCACCGCGATCAAGTCGCCGCTGCGCAGCCTCGAATTCGCCACGCTGCGCGTGAAGGACGCGATCTGCGACCGCATGCGCGACAAGGCCGGTGCGCGTCCGAGCGTCGATACCGCCTATCCCGATGTGCGCGTCTTCGCCTTCCTCACGGCGAACGAATGCACGCTCTATCTCGACACCTCGGGCGAGCCGCTCTTCAAGCGCGGCTGGCGTCTGGACAAGGGCGCCGCCCCGCTGCGCGAGAACCTCGCCGCGGGCATCCTGCGCCTCACGGGCTGGACGCCCGGCACGCCGCTCTACGACCCGATGTGCGGCAGCGGCACCTTTCTCGCGGAAGCCGCGCAAGTCGCGCTCGACATCGCGCCGGGACTCGATCGCCGCTTCGGCTTCGAGTCGCTCAAGCAGGCCGACATGGCCGCGTGGCGACACCTCAAGAGCGAGGCGAACACGGCGCGCAATCTCGCCCAAGGCAAGACCAGCGATCTGCTGATCTACGGCAGCGACATCTCCGATGTCATGCTGGAAAAGGCGCGTGCGAACTTCAAGCGCGCGGGCTTTGGCAGCGTGACGCTCAAGCAGCTCGACGCGCGCAACATGACGCCTCCCTCGGCTGCGCCCGGCATTCTCGTGGCGAATCCGCCGTACGGCGAACGTATCGAGGTGCGCGGGCGCAACGCGCGCGGCGAGGCACGCCCTACGGCGCGCGAGCTGCGCGGCGACGACGACGAAGGCTTTCGCCGCGCCAAGGACGAGGCGCCCGACGCCGAATTCTTCCAGGCGCTCGGCGACGCGCTCAAGCAGCGCTTCACGGGCTGGCGCGCGTTCGTCCTCACGTCGGACCGCAAGCTGCCAGGCCAGCTGCGCCTGCGCGAAGCTGCCAAGACGCCGCTCTACAACGGCGCGCTCGAATGCCGCCTGTTCCGCTTCGACCTGATCGCGGGCAGCGTGCGCCAGCGTCCAGCGAACCCCGCCGCCAGCAGCGACGACGCCAGCTGACATTGGCAAACGCGCACGGCGGGTGGCCTTCCCACCCGCCGCCTCGACTCGCCCGTCACGGCGCGTCAAACCTACTGACAACACGCTGTCAGCAGCCCCCTGGCACACTGCTTCTACGCCATCCGGCGAGGCTGCCGCCGCCCGGCTGCCGCCATTCAACGTCCGCCGTTGTCTTCGAGGAGCTGCACCGTGTCTACCGATCTGTCCCGTGTGATCTCGTGGTTCGAAATTCCCGCGCACGACCTGGAGCGTGCCGCCCGTTTTTACGAAACCGCCTTCGACACCGCGCTGCAGCGCGAGGTGGTCGGCGGCGTGCCGATGGCGCTGTTCGCTCACACCGATACGGAAACCGGCGGCTGCATCGTGTTCAATCCGCATGACGCCAAGCCCGACCCGAAGGGCGTGCTCGTGTATCTGAACGCGCAGCCATCGGTCACCGCCGTGCTCGACCGCGTGCAAAAAGCCGGCGGCAAGCAGCAAGGGCCAGCGGTGGAGTTGCCGAACAATTACGGCTATATCGGCTTCTTCATCGATACCGAAGGCAACCGCGTCGGTCTGCACGCGCCGAAGCTCGGCTAAGCCGCGGCCGGGCGCCACGCGCGCCCGGCGCTATCATCTGTGCTTATCCCAGTCACCGCGCCCGCCTTCGCGACTGCCCTGCCATGACCCGCCGTGCCGACCGCCTTTTTCGCATCGCCGAACTGCTGCGCGGCCGGCGTCTCACCACGGCGCAGCAGCTCGCAGAATGGCTCGAAGTTTCGCCGCGCACGGTTTATCGCGACGTGCGCGACCTGCAGCTCTCGGGCGTGCCGATCGAGGGCGAGGCGGGCATTGGCTACCGTCTCGCGCGCACCGCGAGTCTGCCGCCGCTCACCTTCACCGCCGACGAACTCACCGCGCTCGCGGTGGGCGCGCGCATGGCCGAATCGTGGGGCGGCGCGGCGCTCGCGAGCGGCGCACGCGGCGCGCTGGCGAAGATCGCCGCCGCGATGCCCGCGGAAAAGCGCGCCGTGCTGGAACGGCTTGCCGTGTTCGCGCCCGCGTATCACATGGATCACGCGTTTTCGGACAAGCTCGACGCGCTGCATCGCGCCGTCGACACGCGGCTCGTCGTGCGCTTCGCGTACTGCGACCGCATCGGCGCGCATACGCAGCGGCGCATCTGGCCGCTCGGGCTCGTGTACTGGGGCGCGCAATGGACCGTGGGCGCCTGGTGCGAAATGCGCGAGGACTTCCGCAACTTCAACATCGCGCGCATGGAGAACGTGGAAGTGCTCGAGCAGTTTCCCGATGTAAGCGGGCGGCGCCTCGCCGACTATCTGCGCCGCGTGAATGCGCCTTCGCTCTGAGCGCTCAGCACAGCCGCAAATGAAAAAGGCGCACATCGCTGCGCGCCTTTCGCGTGGGTCTGATGCGAGCCGCGCCTACTCCACCGCCTTCACCATCTCCTCGATCACCTTCTTCGCGTCGCCGAACACCATCATGGTTTTATCCATGTAGAAGAGTTCGTTGTCGAGGCCCGCGTAGCCCGCCGCCATCGAGCGCTTGTTCACGATGATCGTGCGCGCCTTGTACGCCTCGATGATCGGCATGCCCGCGATCGGCGACTTCGGATCGTTCTTCGCCGCCGGGTTCACCACGTCGTTCGCGCCGAGCACCAGCACCACGTCGGTCTGGCCGAACTCGTTGTTGATGTCCTCCATTTCGAACACCATGTCGTACGGCACCTCGGCTTCCGCGAGCAGCACGTTCATGTGGCCCGGCATGCGGCCCGCCACCGGGTGAATCGCGTAACGCACGTCCACGCCCTTCTCCACGAGTTTGTCCGTGAGTTCTTTCAGCGCATGCTGCGCGCGTGCCACCGCAAGGCCATAACCGGGGACGATCACCACGCTCTCGGCGTTGCCGAGCATGAACGCGGCGTCGTCAGCCGAACCCGACTTCACCGGACGCTGCTCCTGCGCGCCGCCTGCCGCCGCCGCACCCGCCTCGCCCCCGAAGCCGCCCAGCAGCACGTTGAAGAACGAGCGGTTCATCGCGTGGCACATGATGTACGAGAGGATCGCGCCGGAAGAGCCCACGAGCGACCCCGCGATGATCAGCATGGCGTTGTTCAGCGAAAAGCCGATTCCCGCCGCCGCCCAGCCCGAGTACGAGTTCAGCATCGACACGACCACGGGCATGTCCGCGCCGCCGATCGGGATGATGATGAGCACGCCCAGCGCGAACGCGATCAGCGTCATGATGATGAACGGCAGCCACGACTGCGTGAGGAAGAACAGGACGCCGAAGCCGATCATGCCGAGCGCGAGCATCAGGTTGATCAGATGCTGGCCCGGATAGACCACCGGCGCGCCCTGGAACAGGCGGAACTTGTACTTCCCGGAGAGCTTGCCGAAGGCGATCACGGAACCCGAGAAGGTGATCGCACCGACGAACGTACCGATAAAGAGTTCGATGCGGTTGCCGTACGGCAGGAAGCCCGGATACGGCGCGTCTTCTGCAACCAGTCCGAACGCGGCCGGTTCGGAGACCACCGCATACGCGATGCACACCGCCGCCAGACCGATCAGCGAGTGCATGGCCGCGACGAGTTCGGGCATCTTCGTCATCTCGACGCGCGCGGCGACGTACGCTCCGAGGCCGCCGCCCACCACGAGCGCCGCGAACAACAGCGCAAGCCCCAGGCCGAGGTTCGAGCCGAACTGTGCGGACTCCTTCACGATCAGCGCAAGGGTCGTGAGAATGGCGATGGCCATACCGACCATGCCGAACACGTTGCCGGCGCGCGCGCTCTTCGGATTCGACAGCCCCTTGAGCGCCTGGATGAAGCAGACCGACGCCACCAGATAAAGCAGCGTAACGACGTTCATACTCACGAAGTTCAGCCCCATCATGCGCCCTCCTTGCCGCCAGGGGCGGAGAGCTTTTTCGGCTCCTTCTTGCGGAACATCTCCAGCATTCGCCGTGTGACAAGGAACCCGCCGAACACGTTCACGGCCGCGAGCAGCACGGCGAAGGTGCCAAAGAACTTGCCCGGTCCGCCCACGGTCAGGCCCGTGGCGAGCATCGCGCCGACGATCACGATTGCGGAAATCGCGTTGGTCACGGCCATGAGCGGCGTATGCAGCGCGGGCGTGACGTTCCAGACCACGTGATAGCCCACGTACACGGCCAGCACGAAGATGATCAGGTTGATGACGGTATGGTTGATGACTTCCATTCTTGTTCTCCTCCTCGTCATGCCTTGCGCGTGACCTGGCCGTCGCGGGCCAACAGCGTGGCCGCGACGATGTCGTCCGCGAGATCGATGTTGAGCGTGGCTTCCTTCGTGACGATGAGCTTCAGGAAGTCGAGCAGGTTGCGCGCGTAGAGCGCGGAGGCGTCGGCGGCGACCATCGAGGCGAGGTTCGTGTAGCCGCAGATCTGCACGCCGTGGTGCGTCACCACCTTGTCGGCCTCCGTGAGCGGGCAGTTGCCGCCGCGTCGGCCGCTTGCCTCGTCGGCAACGGGACCGCGTCCTGCCGCGAGGTCGATCACCACCGACCCCGGCTTCATCGCCTGCACGGTTTCCGAAGGCAGCAGCGTCGGCGCGTCGCGGCCCGGAATCAGCGCGGTCGAGATGATGATGTCCGCCTGCTTCGCGCGCTCGTGCACCAGCGCCGACTGGCGCGTGAGCCACGACGGCGGCATGGGCCGGGCATAGCCGCCCACGCCGACGGCCGCTTCGCGCTCCTCATCGGTTTCGTAGGGTACGTCGAGGAATTTGCCGCCGAGCGACTCGATCTGCTCCTTGACGGCCGGGCGCACGTCCGAAGCCTCGATCACCGCGCCCAGGCGCCGCGCCGTGGCGATGGCCTGCAGGCCCGCCACGCCCGCGCCGAGAATCAGTACGCGCGCGGCTTTCACGGTGCCGGCGGCGGTCATGAGCATCGGCATGAAGCGCGGATAGAGGTTCGAGGCCACGAGCACCGCCTTGTACCCGGCGATGTTCGCCTGCGACGACAGCACGTCGAGGCTTTGCGCGCGCGTGGTGCGCGGCGCGGCTTCGAGCGCGAACGCCGTCACGCCTGCCTCGGCGAGTTTCGCGGCGTTTTCCGCATTAAAGGGATCGAGCATGCCGACCAGCACCGCGCCGCGCTTCATGAACGGCAATTCGCTGACGGTGGGCGACTGGACCTTGAGCACGAGGTCCGCGCCGAAGGCCATGGCCGCATCGGCGACCTGCGCGCCCACGGCCGTGTAGGCCTCGTCGGGATAGCTCGCGCCAGTGCCGGCGCCGGCCTGGATCGTAACCGTGTGGCCCTGGGCGACGTACTTCTTGACTGTCTCCGGCGTCGCGGCCACGCGGGTTTCGTTCGCCCGCGTCTCTGCGGGCACTCCGATATGCATCGTTGTTTCCTCCTCGACCTTCTTGTTCTAGCTGTTCTGGCTCGAATCGAGCGAAGGGAGGCCGACAAACGGCGTTCAAGCGCCGGCATCCATTGCAACGGCAAACGACGGCACCACTTTAACCGAAAGCAGCGACGCCTTTGTAGCGGGAATTGCCCGTTTTTGTGCGATGCACACAACACGCCGTGTCGTCCGACCGGACGGTCGGCAGTGCCAGCCGATCCGGGCAAGTGCCCTCTGGGGCCCGATCCGGCCCCGGGCAGCGTTCGCGCCGTCCCGGTAAAATACCGGCCCATGAATGAGGAAACCTGGGCACCCCACGTCACCGTGGCCGCGATCGTCGAGCGCGACGGGCGTTTTCTGCTCGTCGAGGAACACACGCCATCTGGACTGCGTCTGAACCAGCCCGCCGGCCATCTGGAAGCGGGCGAAACGCTGCACGAGGCCGTAGTGCGCGAAACGCTCGAGGAAACCGCACATGCGTTCACGCCCGAAGCGCTGGTCGGCGTGTACATGACGCACTTCGGCAAACCCGGCGAGAGCGGCGCGACGTACGTGCGCTTCACGTACTGCGGCAGAGTCGCAGCCGAGGCGGAAGACCGTGCGCTCGATCCGGATATCGTCCGCACGGTGTGGATGAGCGTTGACGAGATGCGCGCGGCAAGCGAGCGCCATCGCACGCCGCTCGTGATGCGCTGTGTCGACGATTACCTCGCCGGCAAGCGCGTGCCGCTGGATTTCATCCAGACGCACGCGACGGCACCGAAGGCAGCACCCAGGATGAACTAAGGCAGCAACGAAATGAGCAAACGTAAGGTCGTAGTAGGCATGTCGGGCGGCGTCGATTCGTCGGTTACCGCATGGCTGCTCAAGGAGCAGGGATTCGACGTCGTCGGTCTCTTCATGAAGAACTGGGAAGACGACGACGACGGCGAGTACTGCTCGACGCGTCAGGACTGGATCGACGTGGTGTCGGTCGCGGACCTGATCGGCATCGACGTCGAGGCCGTGAACTTCGCCGCCGAATACAAGGACCGCGTGTTCGCGGAGTTCCTGCGCGAGTATTCCGCGGGGCGCACGCCGAACCCGGACGTGCTGTGCAACGCCGAGATCAAGTTCAAGGCCTTTCTCGACCACGCCATGTCGCTCGGCGCGGAAACGATCGCCACGGGCCACTACGCGCGCGTGCGCCAGAACGAGGGCAACGGAAGCTTCGAACTGCTGAAGGCGCTCGACCACACGAAAGACCAGTCGTACTTCCTGCATCGCCTGAACCAGGCGCAGCTTTCGAAGACGATGTTCCCGCTCGGCGAGATCCCCAAAACGAAGGTGCGCGAGATCGCCGAAAAGATCGGCCTGCCGAACGCGAAAAAGAAGGATTCCACAGGAATCTGCTTCATCGGCGAGCGGCCGTTCCGCGACTTCCTCAACCGCTATCTGCCGACCCAACCCGGCCCGATGATGACGCCCGACGGCAAGGTGGTCGGCGAGCATATCGGCCTCGCGTTCTACACGTTCGGGCAACGCAAGGGCATTGGACTTGGCGGCAGCAAGGACGGCAGCGGCGATCCGTGGTTCGTGGCGGGCAAGGACATGGCCTCGAACACGCTCTACGTCGTGCAGGGCCACGATCATCCGTGGCTGCTCGCGCACGAGCTGCGCGCAGGCAACGTGAGCTGGGTGGCGGGCGAGCCGCCGGCGCAGGACCATGCATGCGGCGCGAAAACGCGCTATCGCCAGGCCGATGCGCCCTGCTCGTTCCATACCGCAGACGAATTCGGCGCGGGCCAGTTCACGCTGCGTTTTCCCGACGCGCAATGGGCCGTGACGCCCGGCCAGTCGGCGGTGCTCTACGACGGCGACGTTTGCCTGGGCGGCGGCATCATCGAGGCGGTAACGACACTCGCGCCGCACGTGCCCGCCGTGCTGCCGCCCGAAGCGCCGAAGAAAAGGAAGCGCGTCCCGCGCAAGAAGCCTGCTGCGGCGACGGCCGCGTGACGCAAGCTGCGTCAGGCAAAACGTAAGAAAACACCGCGCGGCGCCCTGGGCGCCGCGTTTTTTATCCGACTTTCGACGCCTCCCACAGGCCGCTCGAACGACACTGCCCGCTTGCCTGCCAGTTTCACGAACTTGCGGCATCATTCCCGCAAGCCGCGCCCAGCAATCGCGCGGCTCACGCGCGCCGCCCCTTCACAAGAGGAGAGCAGGCGCGCGCATTACATCAAGTTCGAGGAGTTCCCCCCAATGTTTTCCCGACGTTATCTCGCCATGTGGGGCGCGGTGCTGCTGCTCGCGGCCTGTGCCGCCGCTGCCGCGCTCCATCGCCTGTCGTGGTACTGCATGATCGTGCCCGCGCTGCTCGTCGCGCTCGGCCTCTACGACATGTTCCAGGAGCGCCACGCGATCCTGCGCAACTACCCGATCTGGGGTCATCTGCGCTTCCTGTTCGAGTTCGTGCGGCCCGAGATCCGCCAGTACTTCGTCGAGGACGACACCGACGAAAAGCCGTTCTCGCTCGCCCAGCGCAGCCTCGTCTACCAACGCGCGAAGAACGCTGTGGACAGCCGCCCGTACGGCACCGAACTCGACGTGAAGGCCGTGGGCCACGAGTGGATCAGCCATTCGCTCGCGCCGACGAAGCTCGCGGGCAGCGACTTCCGCGTGCTCGTGGGCGCCAACCGCGCGCAACCGTATTCGATGTCGATCTTCAACATCTCGGCGATGAGCTTCGGCGCGCTGTCCGCGAATGCCATCCGCGCGCTCAATATGGGCGCGAAGAAAGGCGGCTTCGCGCACGACACCGGCGAAGGCTCGATGTCGAAATATCACCGCGAAAATGGCGGCGACATCATCTGGGAGATCGCCTCGGGCTACTTCGGCTGCCGCAACGACGACGGCACCTTCAGCGCCGATAAATTCCAGCGCCTCGCGAACGAGCCGCAGGTGAAGATGATCGAGGTGAAGCTCTCGCAAGGCGCGAAGCCTGGCCACGGCGGCATGCTGCTCGCGGCCAAGGTCACGCCCGAGATCGCCGAAACGCGCGGCATTCCCATCGGCAAGGATTGCGTCTCGCCTGCGCGCCACTCGGAGTTCTCCACGCCGCGCGGCCTGCTCGAATTCATCGAGCGCCTGCGCAAGCTTTCGGGCGGCAAACCCACGGGCTTCAAGCTGTGCATCGGCCATCCGTGGGAGTTTTTCGGCATCGCCAAGGCGATGCTGGAAACCGGCATCCTGCCCGACTTCATCGTCGTGGACGGCGCGGAAGGCGGCACGGGCGCAGCGCCGCTCGAGTTCACCGATCACATCGGCACGCCCCTGCAGGAAGGGCTGCTTCTCGTGCACAACACGCTCGTGGGCATCGGCCTGCGCGACAAGATCAGGATCGGTGCGAGCGGCAAGATCATCACGGCGTTCGATATCGCGCGCACGCTCGCGATCGGCGCGGACTGGGTGAACTCGGCGCGCGGCTTCATGTTCGCCGTGGGCTGCATCCAGGCGCAGAAGTGCCACTCGGACCGCTGCCCCACCGGCGTCGCCACGCAAGACCCCGTGCGCCAGCGCGCGCTGAACGTGCCGGACAAGGGCGAGCGCGTCTTCAACTTCCACCACAACACGCTGCACGCGCTGCAGGAGCTGATTCAGGCCGCGGGTCTCGCGAGCCCATCGGATCTGCGCGCGCATCACATCGTGCGGCGCGTGTCGTCGTATGAAGTAAAGCTGATGTCGGAACTGCTCAAGTACCTCAAGCCCGGCGATCTGCTCGAAGGCCGCTATCGCTATCAGCTGTACGAGAAGTGGTGGCCGGTTGCACGCAGCGATTCGTTCGCGCCGGCCGAGGAAAAGATCGTCTGAGGAAGGCGATCCGCGGCTTGAACGAAAACGCCCGACGGCACATCATGCCGTCGGGCGTTTTGTTTAAGTCACGTCAGTTGCAGATGGACTGGACGTCAGCCTTGCGGCACCGTGTCGACGAACGATTGACGCTGCGAAAGCTTCTCGAAGTGGCGCGCGAGATTCGGATGCGCCTCGCGCCAGTTCAGCTCCGGCATGCGGAAGTCGAGATAGCCGAGTGCGCAGCCCACGGCAATATCCGCGATCGTGTAGCGGTTGCCCGCGCACCACGGGTTGCCGTCGAGCCCCTTGGCCATCGCGGCGAGGCTCTCGTGGATCTTGCGCTCCTGGCGCTTCACCCACGCCTCGTTGCGCTGTTCCGGCGTGCGCTGCGTGCCTTCGAGGCGGATCAGCACGGTGGCGTCGAGCATGCCGTCGGCGAGCGCCTCCCAGCAACGCACTTCAATGCGCTCACGTCCTGCGGGCGGGATGAGCTTGGCCACGGGCGAGAGCATGTCGACGTACTCGCAGATCACGCGCGAGTCGAACACGGCCTCGCCGTCGTCCATCACGAGACACGGAACCTTGCCGAGCGGGTTGAAATCGTGAATCGCCGTTTCCTCGCCCCACACGTTTTCGAGCACCAGCTTGTAGTCGATTTTCTTTTCGGCGAGCGTGATCCGCGCCTTGCGGACATACGGGCTGCCGAGCGAACCGATAAGTTTCATACCACCTGCCTTTTCTGGAATCCGGCCGAAGTATACGTTGGATTCGTAATTTTCTGACGCGCCGTCTGTTGCAGTGCAGGATTTTTCCTACAAATGATGTCAGCAAGAGACAACAGCCGGCCATAGCGGCGCGCGGGTCGGGTCACCGCGAGCCAGCGCGCGCCTTTGTAGCCAGCGCTACAATCTCACGATGGACTCGACCCTCAAGCAAAGCGCCCCGGCCGCCTCGAGCGAAGCCCAACCTGCGGCCAGCGTGGCCGACGCAGCCGACATGCAGCGCGGCCCCGACGGCGGCGCGGCGCTCTATCGCGCGCGCCGCGAACGTGTGCTTGCAGCGCTGCGTGCGCAGGGCGGCGGTGTCGCGCTCGTGCCGACCGCGCCCGAAGCGCTGCGCAACCGCGACGCGGACTATCCGTATCGGCACGACAGCTACTTCTACTACCTCACCGGCTTCACCGAGCCCGAGGCGCTGCTCGTGCTCGACGCGAACGCGGGCGAGAACCAGCCCGCCGCCATTCTGTTCTGCCGCGCGAAGAACGTTGAGCGCGAAACGTGGGAAGGCTTTCGCTTCGGCCCGGACGCCGCGCGCGAAGCGTTTGGCTTCGACGCCGCGTTTCCTGCCGACGAACTCGATGCGCGCACCCCGCAGTTCATCGCCAACCGTCCGGCGCTGCACTACGCGCTCGCGGCCTCCGATCGCTTCGACGCGCAGGTGAAGCGCTGGATCGACGCGGTGCGCGCGCAGGGGCGCAGCGGCGTCACGGCGCCGGCCGCCGCGTACGACCTGCTGCCGCTGCTCGACGACATGCGCGTGATCAAGGATGCGCACGAACTCGACACGATGCGCCGCGCCGCAAAAATTTCGGCGCTCGCGCACGCTCGCGCGATGCAGACATGCCGGCCCGGCATGCGCGAGTACGAAATCGAGGCGGAGTTGCTCTACACGTTCCGCAAGCACGGCGCGCAGGCGCCCGCCTACGGCTCGATCGTCGCGGCAGGCGCGAACGCGTGCGTGCTGCACTACCCAGCGGGCAACGCGGTGGCGCGCGAAGGCGACCTCGTGCTGATCGACGCCGCGTGCGAGTTGAACGGCTATGCCTCGGACATCACCCGCACCTTCCCCGCGAGCGGCCGCTTCACGAGCGCGCAACGCGAGCTGTACGACATCGTCCTCGCCGCGCAGCAGGCCGCGATCGACGCCACGCGCGCCGGCGTGAATTTCGAGGCGCCGCATGACGCCGCGGTGCGCGTACTCGCGCAGGGGCTGCTCGATACCGGCATCATCGACCGGCAGCGCTTTGCGAGCGTCGACGACGTGATTACCGAGCGCGCCTACGCGCGCTTCTATATGCATCGCACCGGGCACTGGCTCGGCATGGATGTGCACGACGCGGGCGACTACAGGGAACGCGGTGAACGCGGCGTTGCGGCAAGCACCGAAAAGCCCGACGCCCCGCCGCCGTGGCGCACGCTGCGCGCCGGCATGACGCTCACGATCGAGCCGGGTCTCTACATCCGCGCGGCCGAGGACGTGCCCGAGCGCTACTGGGACATCGGCATCCGCATCGAGGACGACGCCATCGTCACCGAAACGGGCTGCGAGCTGATCACGCGCGGCGTGCCCGTTGCCGCCGATGAAATCGAAGCGCTCATGCAGGGCGCGCAACGCGGCGCCTGACGCAGACGGAAACGCAGACGCGAAGATTCCACACGAAGCGAAGCAAACGACATGAACGCAGTTTCCGGCAGCGCGAACGACACTCCCACCGGCGCGAACGCGCCCGCTCAATTCGACCACGATGTGACGATCGTCGGCGCGGGGCCGGTAGGTCTCGCGCTCGCAGGTTGGCTCGCGCGGCGCAGCGCCACGCAAGGGCTCTCGATTGCGCTGATCGACGCGCGCGAACCCGAGGACAGCGCCGGCGATCCGCGCGCCATCGCCGTTTCGCAGGGCAGCCGCACGCTGCTCGAAGCGCTCGCGTGGCCGCACGACGCGACGCCCATCGAGCGCATCCATGTTTCGCAGCGCGGCCATTTCGGGCGCACGCTGATCGACCGCCACGATTACGATTTGCCCGCGCTCGGCTACGTGGCGCGCTACGGCGCGATCGTTCAGGCGCTTGCGCAGGCCGTGCGCGGCACGCGGGTGCACTGGCTGCATCACACGCAGGCGCACGATCCCGTCGTGGAGAACGACGGCGTGACGCTGCCGGTCGTGAGCGCGGGCGTCGAGCGCCATCTGCGCACGCGCATCCTCGTGAACGCCGAGGGCGGCCTGTATCGCACGCCGCCGCCACGCGACGCGCAAGACGATGCAGAAGAGGCCGACGAAGCCGATGCCAAGGCCGCACTGCCGGCCGCCGAAACCAAACGGACGCGCGACTACGGGCAAACGGCGCTGGTCGGCGTGGTGACGCTAGCTGCCCCGCAACCGCACGTCGCGTGGGAGCGCTTCACGAGCGAAGGCCCGATCGCGCTCCTGCCGATGGGCGGCGTGCGCGGCGCGGATTACGCGCTGGTGTGGTGCTGCTCCCCGGCGCAGGCCGAGCGCCGCGCGCAGCTTTCGGACGCCGATTTCCTCGCCGAACTCGGCGTGGCGTTCGGGGCGCGCATGGGCCGCTTCACGCATGTTCACGGCCGCGCGGCCTTTGCGCTCGGCCTGAACGCGCTCGACGCCCTCGTTTGCGGCCACGGCCGCATCGCGGCGGTCGGCAATGCGGCCCAAACACTGCATCCCGTGGCGGGCCAGGGTCTCAATCTCGGTCTGCGCGACGCCCACGCGCTCGCCGATTCGCTCGCGCAGCACGGTGCCACGCCGCGCGCACTCGCCGAGTTCGCCGGCCGTCGCGCGTTCGACCGCCGCATGACGATCGGCGCGACGGATACGCTCGCCCGCTTGTTCACCGTCGATTTCGGCCCACTCGCCACGCTGCGCGGGCTCGCGCTCACGGCGCTCGAATTCGCACCGCCCGTGAAGACGGCGCTCGCGCGGCAGATGATGTTCGGGCAGCGGAGTTGAGGCGAACTAAGGGTCGCATCGCTTTTCTTTGAGCGCGGCAACGCCGCCCCGGGACAAGACCAGGGTCCGCGCAGCGCGACCTCGCATCCCGCTTACGCTAAAATATGCGTTTCCCCTTTTTCAAGTTCACGCCGATCGCCGCGCCGGCCGGATTGCCATCCGGGTCGCGGTACCGGCCTCGCCCGCGCGTCATGTTCACTATCGGCCGTCACACCTTGCGTAACAACCTGTTCGTCGCCCCCATGGCGGGTGTCACGGACAGGCCGTTCCGCCAGCTGTGCAAGCGCCTCGGCGCGGGCTATGCGGTCTCCGAAATGGTCGCGTCCAACGCGCAGCTCTGGAAGAGCGAAAAGACCATGCGCCGCGCCAATCACGCGGGCGAAGTGGAACCCATTTCGGTGCAGATCGCCGGGGCGGATCCGGAAATGATGGCCGAAGCCGCGCGCTACAACGTCGCGAACGGCGCGCAGATCATCGACATCAATATGGGCTGCCCGGCCAAGAAGGTCTGCAACGTCGCGGCCGGCTCGGCGCTCTTGCAGAACGAGCCGCTCGTCGCGCGCATCGTCAAGGCCGTGGTCGACGCCGTGGGCGTGGGTCCCGACGCCGTGCCCGTCACGCTCAAGATCCGCACGGGTTGGGACCGCGACAACCGCAACGCACTTACCATCGCGCGCATTGCCGAAGAAAGCGGCATTGCCATGCTCACCGTGCATGGCCGCACGCGCGCCGATCTCTATCACGGTGAAGCGGAGTACGAAACGATTGCCGCGGTGAAGGCCGCCGCGCGCATTCCGGTGGTCGCGAACGGCGACATTACGTCGCCGCAAAAGGCGCGCGAGGTCCTCGCACTCACGGGCGCCGACGCCATCATGATCGGCCGCGCGGCGCAGGGGCGCCCGTGGCTGTTCCGCGAAATCGAGCATTTCCTGGCGACGGGCGAGCAGCTGCCGGCCCCGCGCGTAGACGAAATCCAGTCGATCATGAACGAGCATCTGGAGGACCACTACGCTTTTTACGGTGAATTTACGGGCGTGCGTACTGCGCGCAAGCATATCGGCTGGTACACTCGCGGCCTTTGCGGCGCCAATACGTTCCGGCACCGCATGAATACGCTGGACACCACGCGCGAGCAGCTCGTCGCCGTCAATCAGTTCTTCGACGAACAGAAGGCGCGCTCCGAGCGCCTCGTCTACGTCGACGACGAGAACAACGACAGCGACGGCAGCGACGAATCAACCGATCGACTGGCAGCATGAGCAAGCACAACATCGAACAATCCGTCCGCGAGAGCCTTGGCATCTACTTCCAGGACCTCGACGGCAGCAATCCGCACGACGTCTACGAAATGGTGATGGCGTGCGTCGAAAAACCGATGCTCGAGGTGGTGCTCGAGCAGGCAGGCGGCAATCAGTCGCTCGCCGCCGAGTATCTCGGCATCAACCGCAACACGCTGCGCAAGAAGCTCCAGCAGCACGGCCTGCTGTAACGCCGCTGCGTTTATCTGGACCTTCGGCGCAGCCCCCTCGATCTCTCGGCAATCTACCTCGTTACCCATCATGATCAGGCAAGCGCTCATCTCCGTTTCCGATAAGGCCGGCATCGTCGACTTCGCGAAGTCGCTGTCGGACCTCGGCGTCAAGATCCTCTCGACCGGCGGCACCGCGAAACTGCTCGCGGACGCGGGCCTTTCCGTCACCGAAGTGGCCGACTACACCGGCTTCCCGGAAATGCTCGATGGGCGCGTGAAAACGCTGCACCCGAAGGTGCACGGCGGCATCCTCGCGCGCCGCGACCTGCCCGAGCACATGGCCGCGCTCGAAAAGCACGACATCCCGACGATCGACCTGCTCGTCGTGAACCTCTACCCGTTCGTCCAGACGATCTCGAAGGAAGAGTGCTCGCTCGAAGACGCAATCGAGAACATCGATATCGGCGGCCCGACCATGCTGCGCTCGGCGGCGAAGAACCATCGCGACGTGACCGTGGTGGTCGACCCGGCCGACTACGCGTTGGTGCTGGAAGAAATGCGCGCGAACGGCAACAGCGTGAGCTACGCCACGAACTTCCGCCTCGCGACCAAGGTGTTCTCGCACACGGCGCAATACGACGGCGCGATCACGAATTACCTCACGAGCCTCACCGAAGCGCTCGAGCACAAGTCGCGCAACACCTACCCGGCCGTGCTGAACCTCGCGTTCGACAAGGTCCAGGACCTGCGCTACGGCGAAAACCCGCACCAGAGCGCCGCGTTCTACCGCGACCTCACGACGCCCGCCGGCGCGCTCGCGAACTACACGCAACTGCAGGGCAAGGAACTGTCGTACAACAACATCGCCGACTCGGACGCGGCATGGGAATGCGTGAAGACGTTCGATGCCCCGGCGTGCGTGATCATCAAGCACGCGAATCCGTGCGGCGTGGCGATCGGCGCGAACGCGCTCGAAGCCTACTCGAAGGCGTTCCAGACCGACCCGACCTCGGCGTTCGGCGGCATCATCGCGTTCAACCGCGAAGTGGACGAAGCCGCGGCGCAGGCTGTCGCCAAGCAGTTCGTCGAAGTGCTGATCGCGCCGTCGTTCTCGGAAGCCGCGAAGGCCGTGTTCGCCGCGAAGCAGAACGTGCGTCTGCTCGAGATCGCGTTGGGCGACGGCCATAACGCATTCGATCTGAAGCGCGTGGGCGGCGGCCTGCTCGTGCAATCGCTCGACGCGAAGAACGTGCAGCCGCACGAACTGCGCGTGGTGACGAAGCGCCACCCGACGCCGAAGGAAATGGACGACCTGCTGTTCGCATGGCGCGTCGCGAAGTTCGTGAAGTCGAACGCCATCGTGTTCTGCGCGAACGGCATGACGATGGGCGTCGGCGCGGGCCAGATGAGCCGCGTGGACTCGGCGCGCATCGCCAGCATCAAGGCCGAAAACGCGGGCCTCAAGCTCGCGGGCACGGCAGTCGCCTCGGACGCGTTCTTCCCGTTCCGCGATGGCCTCGACGTGGTGGTGAACGCGGGCGCGACCTGCGTGATCCAGCCGGGCGGCTCGATGCGCGACGACGAAGTGATCGCCGCCGCCGACGAGCACAACATCGCGATGGTGATGACGGGCATCCGCCACTTCCGTCACTGATCTTCGCCGCACTGGTTGCGTGCGGCGCGTCACCTGCACGTGACGCGTCGCTTGTGCAAAGCCCGCCGGACTTGCGTCTCGCGGGCTTTTTCTTTGCGCGGCGCGCCTCGTTCGCCCGCGCCTTCAAGGCTCGCGGCATCTGTGCCGTTCGTTGTACCATCGCAGGCACATCCGTCTTCCCCGCATTTCATGAGAATTCTCGGCATCGACCCCGGCTTGCGCGTCACCGGCTTCGGCGTGATCGAACGTCACGGCCATCAGCTCACGTACGTCGCAAGCGGCGTCATCCGCACCGCCGATGCCGATCTGCCCACGCGCCTCGGCACCATCTTCGAGGGCGTTTCCACGCTGATCCGTCAGCACGCGCCCGACCAGGCCGCAATCGAAAAGGTCTTCGTCAACGTCAATCCGCAGTCGACCCTGCTGCTTGGGCAAGCGCGCGGCGCGGCCATCTGCGGGCTGGTGTCGGGCGGCGTACCGGTGGCCGAGTACACCGCGCTGCAGCTCAAGCAGGCCGTGGTGGGCTACGGACGCGCGACCAAGGAACAGATGCAGCAGATGGTCGTGCGCCTGCTCGCCCTCACCGGCACGCCCGGCACCGACGCCGCCGACGCGCTCGGCATGGCGATCTGCCACGCGCACGGCGGCGACGCCCTCGCCACGCTCGGCGGGCTCGCGCCTGCGCTCGCGAAGAAGGGCATGCGGGTACGCCGCGGACGGTTGATAGGCTGAATACGTGGCCGATGCGCCTGGCCGGGCGGCGAACGTTCGGGCCGCGCGCTCCGGACTGCCCTGCCCTCCGCTACACTCTTGAGCTTTCCCTCATCACAGAACCCGCCATGATCGGTCGCATTGCCGGCGTATTGCTGGAAAAGAACCCGCCGCACCTGCTCATCGACTGCAACGGCGTCGGCTACGAAGTCGACGTGCCGATGAGCACGTTCTACAACCTGCCCGGCACCGGCGAGAAAATCGTGTTGCTCACGCAGATGATCGTGCGCGAAGACGCGCATCTGCTCTTCGGCTTCGGCTCGCATGAGGAGCGCTCGACGTTTCGCGAGCTGCTCAAGATCAGCGGCATCGGTGCACGCATGGCGCTCGCCGTGCTTTCCGGCATGAGCGTGAATGACCTCGCGCAAGCGGTCACGCAGCAGGACGCGGCGCGTCTCACGCGCGTGCCCGGCATCGGCAAGAAAACGGCCGAGCGCCTGCTGCTCGAACTCAAGGGCAAGCTCGGCGCGGACCTCGGCGCAATGGCCGCCGCCGCTTCGCCTTCCGACCACGCGAACGACATCCTCAACGCGCTGCTTGCGCTCGGCTATTCGGAGAAGGAAGGGCTGGCCGCGATCAAGAACGTGCCCGCCGGCACCGGCGTTTCGGAAGGCATCAAGCTCGCGCTCAAGGCGCTCTCCAAGGCCTGATCGCCCACGCGCACGCTCGAGGCGTGCTGTTAGTTGCGGTGCCATCGTGATGACCGGGACGGCCCCGCCGCCGCAGAGTCTGCGCGGTACAATCGCTGCATGATCGAAACCGACAAACTCGCCGCCAACCACGCCGGCGCCGACCGCGTGATCGCCGCCACGCCCGCCTCGACTCACGAGGAAGCGTTCGAACGCGCGTTGCGCCCGCGCCAGCTCGACGAATATGTCGGCCAGGAAAAGGTGCGCGGCCAGCTGGAGATCTTCATCGAGGCTGCGAAGCGCCGGTCCGAACCGCTCGACCACGTGCTGTTGTTCGGCCCGCCGGGCCTCGGCAAGACCACGCTCGCGCATATCATCGCGCGCGAAATGGGGGTCAATCTGCGGCAGACGTCGGGCCCCGTGCTGGAGCGCGCGGGCGATCTCGCGGCCCTGCTCACCAACCTCGAAGCCAACGACGTGCTCTTCATCGACGAAATTCACCGGCTCTCGCCGGTCGTCGAGGAAATCCTGTATCCGGCGCTCGAGGACTACCAGATCGACATCATGATCGGCGAAGGACCGGCCGCGCGCAGCGTGAAGCTCGACCTCCAGCCGTTCACGCTGGTGGGCGCGACCACGCGCGCGGGCATGCTCACGAACCCGCTGCGCGACCGCTTCGGCATCGTCTCGCGCCTCGAGTTCTACAACGCGGGCGAACTCTCGCGCATCGTGCAGCGCTCGGCTTCGCTGCTCGGCGCGCAGATCCACCCGGACGGCGCGCTGGAAATCGCACGCCGCTCGCGCGGCACGCCGCGTATCGCCAACCGCCTGCTGCGCCGCGTGCGCGACTACGCGGAGGTGAAGGCCGACGGCGCGATCACCGCGAAGGTCGCCGACGCTGCGCTGCGCATGCTCGACGTCGATCCCGTGGGCTTCGACCTGATGGACCGCAAGCTGCTCGAAGCCATCCTGCACAAGTTCGACGGCGGTCCGGTAGGCGTGGACAACCTTGCCGCCGCCATCGGCGAGGAACGCGACACGATCGAGGACGTGCTCGAACCGTACCTGATCCAGCAAGGCTATCTGCAGCGCACGCCGCGCGGGCGCGTAGCCACGCAACTGAGCTACCGCCACTTCGGCCTCACGGTGCCGGACGACGCGTCGGCGGGCGGCGACTGGGAACCGGACGCGTCGTAGGGCGCGCAAGCCCCAACGCAGCGCGAGCGAGAGCACGATGTCCGATCACGCCGGCCTTCCTCCCAACGCGCCTGAACCGACCGGCCTTGCCGGTCAGCTCGTGCGCCGCCTGCGCATGACGCTCGCCGAAAACATCACGCATCTCACCACGGGCAGCGGCCCGAAACTCGATTACTCGAATCCGCCCGGCGACCCGGGCCTCTTCGGCCCCGACGCCGTTTGCTGGAAAGTCCATGCCGATTTCGCCGCGATGATGGCGGGCGGCGTCAGCGCGCTGCTGCTGCAGGCGCTGCATCCGCTCGCGCTCGCCGGTGTGTGGGACCATTCGACCTTTCGCATCGACATCCTCGGGCGGCTGCGGCGCACCGCGACCTTCATCGCCGGCACGACTTACGGCAGCCGCGCCGACGCGCTGGCGCTGATCGAACGCGTCAAACGGATCCACCTCGCCGTGACGGGCACCGCACCCGATGGCCGTCCCTATCGCGCGAGCGATCCTGCGCTGCTGACCTGGGTGCACGTGGCCGAAGTTTCGAGTTTTATCGGCGCGTATTTGCGCTTCGTGAATCCCGCGCTGCCCGGTGAGATGCAGGATCAGTACTACGCCGAAGTCGCGCGCATTGCCGAACTGCTCGGCGCTGCGAAGGTGCCGCGCTCGCGCGCCGAAATCGCTGCGTATCTGCAATCGATGCAGCCCGAACTCGTCGCGAGCGACCGCACGTTCGAAGTGGTGCGCGTACTCATGCAAGCGCCCGCGCCGCGCCCGGGGATGCGCCCCGCTAGCGCGCTGATCAGGAACGCAGGCATCGACCTGTTGCCGCCCTTTGCGCAGCAGATGCTCGGCTTCGACTCGTTCGCCTTCGCGCGCCGCGCCATGGTCCAGCCCGGCATGCTCGCCGTCGCGCCGGTCTTGCGCTGGGCGCTCGTCAACGGCGTCTCGAAACGCGCGCGGCGGCGGGCCGCGGCGCAAGCCGCGAAATAAGCGCTACGGAATAAAAAACGGCCAACCCTGCGCAGGTTGGCCGTTTCATGTGCGGCGCGCCGAAGCGGCTGCGCGCGACCGCGTGCTTACATCTTCACCACGTCGAGCAGCGTTTTCTTGCCGCCCTTGTAGTTGTAGAGCGAGATCACGCCGTGCTTGAGGTCGCCCTTCGAATCGAAGGTCGTCTCGCCAATCACACCCTTGTAGTCGGTGCCCGGGATCTGCGCGAGGATCTTCGCGTGGTCGATGGAGTTCGCGCGCTTCATCGCGTCGACGACGATGTACACCGCGTCATACGTGAACGGCGCATCGAATTCGATCGGGTGACCGAAGCGCTTTTGGTACTTCGCCGCGAACGCCGCGCCGCCGTTCATACGCTCGACCGCCATGCCGGCCTGCGAGCAGACGATATTGTCCGTCGCCGCGCCCGCGAGGTCCGCGAGGCTTTCCGTGCACACGCCGTCGCCCGACAGCACTTTCGCGCGCAGACCGAGCTGGCGGGCCTGCTTTGCGAACGGGCCGCCCGTGGCGTCCATGCCGCCGTACATGATGGCGTCGGGGTTCTCGCCCTTGATCTTCGTGAGGATCGCGCGGAAATCGACGGCCTTGTCGTTGGTCGCGTCGTGCGAGAGCACCTTCATGCCGAGCGACTTCGCCGTCTTCTCGAACTCGTTCGCGAGGCCCTGGCCATAGGCGGTCGAGTCGTCGACCACAGCCACGGTCTTCACGTTCAGGCTCTTGGCCGCATAATCGGCGAGCGCAGGGCCTTGCTGGGCGTCGGTCGCGACCACGCGGTACGTGGTCTTGAAGCCCTGCTGCGTGTACGAAGGATTGGTCGACGACGGCGAGATCTGCACGATTCCGGCGTCGCTGTAGATCTTCGATGCCGGGATCGACGCGCCCGAGTTCAAATGGCCGATCACCGCCACGACCTTGTCGTCTACCAGCTTCTGCGCGACCTGGGTGGCCTGGCGCGGGTCGGCGGCGTCGTCCTGAGCGTCGAGCGCGAGCGTGATCTTCTGGCCGTCGATCGTCAGGCCCTTGGCATTGATTTCCTCGATGGCGAGGCGCGCGCCGTTCTCGTTGTCCTTGCCGAGGTGGGCCGAACCGCCCGTGAGCGGACCGACGTGGCCGATCTTGACGACCTGGTCGGCCGACGCCGTGTTGCTGGCCGACAGCGCTGCGAGCGCCATGACCGCTGCGCTCACCGGCAGCAGCTTGTGAAGCTTGAACGTCATTGGACTTTCTCCTGCGTGTTTTCTTGGAATACCCGTACCTTCGGCACGCGGCCTCACGCTTGTCATGCGCGCGCGTCCCTCTTCAACGCAGGGCCGGGCCTGGAGCCCGGTGGCCAGCGCGCCCAAAGGTAGGGCAAATGTTAGCAGGACGCTTAACTTTGTGGTTGGGCTTTAGAAAGAAGCCGCAAGCAAGCGGAAAGGAAATCGATCGGGCCGTGGCGTTGGCGAGGCACACGAGCGACGCTGGGAGGGGAAGACAGGAAGAACAGGACAGCGCGGCCAGGCCCCGCGCTGCCAAAAATGTACGTTAGCGCCCCGCCTCGGGCGTGCGTTTGAAGCCGTCGTCGGCGCTGACGCCGCCCAGATGCACCACGTCGCCCCATGCGACGACGCGCGCCTGCGTCACGTACTCGCCGCGTTCGAAATCGACGACGTTGACGCTCGTGTTGAGGAGCGACCACGCGCGCGGCGCGTCCAGTGCGAGGCCGTTCGCGAAGCGGTACACGCAGTCGAGCACGCCGCCGTGCGCGACACACGCAATACGGCCGCCCGGGTGCCTGGCCAGGATCGGCTCGAGCGCGTGCAGCACACGGTGGTAGAACTCGCGCTGCGACTCGCCTTCCGGCGGCGCAAAGCCTGGGTCACGCGTTTGCCAGTGCGCGTACTCGTCCGGAAAGCGCTCGGCGATTTCGTCGCTGCCGTGGCCCTGAAACGCGCCATAGTTGCGCTCGCGCAGCCCTTCGGTGAGTTGAATCGGCAGACCCAGGGCTTCGGCAATGGGCTGTGCCGTCTGTTGCGCGCGCAACAAATCGCTCGACCAGATTGCGTCGAGCCGAGCACCCGATTGCACTTCGTTCGCGAGCCGGGCGCCGAGTTGTTGCGCCTGCGTGAGGCCGCTTTCCGCGAGCGGAATGTCAATATGGCCCTGGATGCGCTTGATGCGGTTCCAGTCCGTTTCGCCGTGGCGGATAAAGAGAATTTCCGTGTTCATAGTCAAAAGCGCATGGTTCAGTTGCGCACTTGCAGCCAGAACGTGACAGGGCCGTCGTTGACGAGCGACACCTGCATGTCGGCGCCGAACTCGCCGGTCTCGACGCTCGTATGCTTCTCGCGCGCGGCGGCGACGAAATAATCGAACAGACGCCGCCCCTCATCGGGCGGCGCGGCCGGCGTGAAGCTCGGACGCAAACCGCTGTTCGTGTCGGCCGCCAGCGTGAACTGCGAGACGAGCAGCAGGCCGCCTGCGGTGCCGTTGCCGTCGATATTCTGCACGCTCAGGTTCATCTTGCCCGCCGCGTCGCTGAACACGCGGTAGCCGAGCAGCTTCGCGAGCAGCTTGTCGGCGTTCGCCTCGGTGTCGCCGCGCTCGGCGCAAACCAGCGCGAGCAGCCCCTGGCCGATCGCGCCGGTCACGCGCTCGCTGCCGCCGTCCGCCACGCGCACTTCGGCGCGGCGCACGCGCTGGATCAGCGCAATCATGCCGTGAGCGTCACGCGCGCAAAGCGGCGCTTGCCCACCTGCACGACGAACTCGCCCGCTTCGACCTTGAGGCCCTTGTCGGAGACGGTGGCGCCGTCGATCTTCACACCGCCCTGCTCGATGTTGCGCAGCGCTTCGCTCGTGGACGGCACGAGCCCCGCCTGCTTGAGCAACTGGCCGATGGCGAGGGGCGCGCCCGCGAGCGTGATCGACGGAATGTCGTCCGGCACGCCGCCCTTGGCGCGATGGTTGAAGTCTTCGAGCGCGCGCTCGGCGTCGGCCTGCGAGTGAAAGCGCGCGACGATTTCCTGCGCGAGCAGCACCTTGAAGTCGCGCGGGTTGCGGCCCGCTTCGATTTCGCGCTTGAACCCTTCGATTTCGTCCATCGGACGGAACGAGAGCAGCGTGAAGTAACGCCACATCAGCACGTCGGAAATGCTCATGAGCTTGCCGAACATGTCGTTGGGCTTCTCGCTGATGCCAATGTAGTTGTTCTTCGACTTCGACATCTTCTCGACGCCGTCGAGGCCTTCGAGCAGCGGCATCGTGAGAATGCACTGCTGCTCCTGGCCGTACTGCTTCTGCAGTTCGCGGCCAACGAGCAGGTTGAACTTCTGGTCCGTGCCGCCGAGCTCGAGGTCCGCATTGAGCGCGACCGAGTCGTAGCCCTGCATGAGCGGATACAGGAATTCGTGGATCGAAATGGGCACGCCGCTCTGGAAGCGCCTGGTGAAGTCCTCGCGCTCGAGAATACGCGCCACCGTGTAGCGCGACGCGAGCTTGATCATGCCGTCGGCGCCGAGCGGCATCGACCATTCGCTGTTGTAGCGAATTTCGGTCTTTTCGCGGTCGAGCACGAGCGCGGCCTGCTCGAAATACGTTTTCGCGTTCGATTCGATCTGCTCGCGTGTGAGCGGCGGGCGCGTGGCGTTGCGGCCCGACGGGTCGCCGATGAGCGAAGTGAAGTCGCCGATCAGGAAGATCACGTTGTGGCCGAGATCCTGCAGCTGGCGCATCTTGTTGAGCACGACCGTATGGCCGATGTGGATGTCGGGCGCGGTCGGGTCGAGGCCGAGCTTGATGCGCAGCGGCTTGCCGGTGGCCGCGCTGCGGGCGAGCTTCTGCTCGAATTCTTCTTCGATCAGCAGTTCGTCCACGCCGCGCTTCGTGACGGCGAGCGCGTGACGGACTTCGTCGGTGACCGGAAAGGCGTCTTTTGCGCCGGTGCTGGCGCCGTTGCTGGAGGTGGACTCGTTGCTCATGCTTCGATCGGTTCTGTCGTTAAGTCTGGGTCTAGGCCGCAATTTTACGTGATTCGACTCGCCGGGCCGAGGTTTGCGGTTTGTGCGCGCGAAGCCAGGCTGCACCGCCCTCGGAACGGGAATTGGGTGCCAGACTCGCCTGCGCCGGTGCGTAGTCAGCCGTTCGGCTTACGCTCGAGACGCATTACGCCGATAATTGCCTCGCAGGACACTGAATTGCATTGACATAGGAGCACAACGTGGCGCCACGCGACGCACGAAACGAGAGCGCACACGCCGCCGACGGCGTGTATTTCGGCCTGATGTCGGGCACGAGCATGGATGGCGTGGACGGCATTGCCGTGCGCTTCGAGGCGGGCAAGCGGCCAGTGGTACTGGCCGAGGCGTTCGTCGGCTTCGCACAGGGGCTACGCGAGGCGCTCTTTTCGTTGCAGCAGCCCGGCGAGAACGAGATCGAACGCGAAGCGCTCGCCGGCAACGCGCTGGCTGCCCGCTATGCGGTGTGCTGCCACGAGTTGCTGCGCGGAAGCACCGTGCCTCCCGCCGAGGTGCGCGCGATCGGCGCGCACGGCCAGACCGTGCGGCATCGGCCGGAGAAAGGCTACACCGTGCAGATCCAGAACCCGGCGCTGCTTGCGGAACTCACGCATATCGACGTGATCGCCGACTTCCGCAGCCGCGACGTCGCCTCGGGCGGCCAGGGTGCACCGCTCGTGCCCGCGTTCCACGCGACGCTGTTCGGTTCGCAGGAAGAAACGCGCGTGGTCTGCAACCTCGGCGGCATCAGCAACATCACGGTGCTCTCGTCGACGGGCGCCGTGCGTGGCTTCGACTGCGGCCCGGCCAACGCTCTGCTCGACCTCTGGGCCGAACGGCACCTTGGCAAGCCCTATGACGAGAACGGCAAGTTCGCCGCGAGCGGCAATCTGCATCAGCCGCTTCTGAATGCCCTGCTGGACGAACCGTTCTTCGAACAGCAGCCGCCCAAGAGCACCGGTCGCGATCTTTTCAACGCCCAGTGGCTCGACGACAAGCTCAAGGGCTTCGAGTCGCTGACACCCGCCGACGTGCAGGCCACGCTAGTCGCCCTGACCGCCGTGAGCGTGGCACGCGAGATCGAGCGTCACGCAAGCGATTGCCGTGCCGTGTATGTCTGCGGCGGCGGCGCGCGCAATGCCGCATTGATGGCCGCGCTGCAAAAGGCGCTTGAAACGGGCGGTGTGGCGGGCGTACCGGTCACGACCACCGAAGCGCTCGGCGTCCCGCCGCATCAGGTGGAGCCGCTTGCCTTCGCGTGGCTCGCCATGCGCTGCGTGGCACGCGAACCTGGCAATCTCGCGGCCGTAACCGGGGCTGCCGGCGAGCGCGTGCTGGGTGCGATTTATCCGCGCTAAGCAGGCGCGCACCAATAAGAAACGGGGCCGAAGCCCCGTTTCTTATTACAGCAAATCGATCAGACCGAGAACGACGAGCCGCAACCGCACGTGGTGGTCGCGTTCGGGTTCTTGATGACGAACTGCGCGCCGTTCAGATCGTCCTTGTAGTCGATCTCGGCGCCGACGAGGTACTGATAGCTCATCGAGTCGATCAGAAGCTGGACGCCGTTGCGGTTCATCACGGTGTCGTCTTCGTTGACCGTTTCGTCAAACGTGAATCCGTACTGGAAGCCCGAACAGCCGCCGCCCTGCACGAATACGCGCAGCTTCAGCTCCGGGTTGCCTTCCTCGTCGATCAGTTGCTTGACCTTGTCAGCCGCTGCTTCGGTGAAAACGAAGGGACCGGGCATTTCGGTCGCGGTAGTTTCGGTGACAGCGCTCATTCGAACTCTCCAAAAAAGCTTCTAGCCGCTATTGTAGGGCTCTTCCCGATATCGTGCTTAAGCCCACGAAATCAAGGGGTTTCTCCAGCTTGTCGCAGCTTGCGCGCCACACGTTCGGCGCGCCGACGAAAACGAAAAAACAAACGAAAAAGCCGCCCGGCGCACGAAGCGCGGACGGCTTTTGCAGCTGCGCTGCACCCCGCGAGGGGCGCAGGCGCAAAGCGCCAATACGAAATTAACGCTTCGAGAACTGCTTGCGGCGACGTGCCTTGTGGAAACCGACCTTCTTACGTTCCACTTCACGTGCGTCACGGGTGACGAAGCCAGCTTGCGACAGTGCCGGCTTGAGCGTTGCGTCGTAGTCCATCAGCGCGCGCGTGATGCCGTGGCGAACTGCGCCGGCCTGGCCGGTTTCGCCGCCGCCCGTCACGTTCACCTTGATGTCGAACGTCGTGCCGTGGTTCGTGAGTTCCAGCGGTTGACGCACGATCATCAGCGACGTTTCGCGCGAGAAGTAGTCAGCGATGGGCTTGCCGTTGACGACGATTTCGCCCTTGCCCGACTTGATGAAGACACGAGCGACGGCGCTCTTGCGGCGGCCCGTACCGTAATTCCAGTTACCGATCATGTGGGCTCCCCTTAGATCTCGAGCGCCTTCGGCTGTTGCGCCGAATGCGGGTGCGTTGCGTCAGCGTAGACCTTCAGCTTCTTGATCATCGCGTAGCCGAGCGGGCCCTTCGGCAGCATGCCCTTGACGGCCTTCTCGAGCGCGCGGCCCGGGAAGCGTTCCTGCATCTTGCCGAACGTCGTTTCGTAGATACCGCCCGGGTAACCCGAGTGACGGTAGTACTTCTTGTCGGTGGTCTTGTTGCCCGTGACCTTCAGCTTGCCGGCGTTGATGATGATGATGAAATCACCAGTGTCGACGTGCGGGGTGAACTCAGGCTTGTGCTTGCCGCGAAGACGGCGTGCCACTTCGCTGGCGACACGGCCGAGAACCTTATCCGTCGCGTCAATCACGTACCATTCGCGCTGCACTTCATGTGCCTTGGCGGAAAAAGTCTTCATGATCGATCCAAAAAAAATGCTGTGCCCTGTTTTGGTCCTGCTTATATGGTGACGCTCGTCGACGTCGGCGCAGGCTCTCCCTGGTTCGAGTTTCCCCGTCTCCGCGCGGACATGGATGCGGAGAACCTACGATTATAAAGGGAAATTCAGTTGCGAGTCAAAAATTGCTTGCGGCGCGTTACTGACGGGACAAGCCGAGGGCGGCAGACGAAAAAAAGCCCGAACGCGTTTGTTCGGGCTTAATCCACTCTTTTGAGGAGGGTGGAGGAGACATGCTGAGGTGTCGTGAAGCACGACAACCAATGAGACGAATTATACGGATGGGCCTTGTGCGGCGCAAGGACATTTGCATTGCGAAATCTAACACCACAATGTGAAATCCAATCGAAACGACGTACTGGAAGAGAATTTCTTAAAAATCAGTGGGTTGAAAATCCTGCCCGCGAAAAGCATCCAGGACAGCTAGAGCGAAACCCCTAATTGCGTAAGGGAAATCCGCCTTGTCGATAGGATGTCGCGACGCAACATTCCAGCACGTGGCATAAGGCGCGCGCCGCCGTGCCCCCCGGACATACCAGTAAGGGGCGGGCTACAATGCCGTCTGAATCAAGAAACCGCGCAGGGGCATACGCATATGGAATGCAAAGTTAGCTGGATGGGTCAGGACGGCATGGCGTTCGCAGCCGAAACGGGCAGCGGCCATCTCGTCAACATGGACGGCGCACCGGAAGGCGGCGGCCACAACCTCGCGCCGCGGCCGATGGAAATGGTGCTGCTCGGCACGGGCGGTTGCACGGCCTACGACGTAGTGCTGATCCTCAAGAAGAGCCGCCAGGAAGTGAGCGGCTGCAGCGTGACGCTCAAGGCCGAGCGCGCGAGCGAAGACCCCAAGGTCTTCACGAAGATCCACTTCCACTTCACCGTGACCGGCAAGAACCTGAACCCGGCCACCGTGGAGCGCGCGATCAACCTCTCGCACGACAAGTACTGCTCGGCGTCGATCATGATCGGCAAGACTGCCGAGATCACACATACGTTCGAGATCGTCGCGGCTTGATATCGGCGGCAAAAGAAAAAGCCGGCGCGGTTCTGCGAAGAACCGCGCCGGCTTTTTGCATGAATGAGGCTGCAAAGCAGGCCGATAAGCCGGATTCTGTGCACACGCCGCGTCCGAAGACGCGCCGCGCGTGGCAGCCATTCCTCTAGGCGCGCCATTGCTGACGCGCTCAAGCTTCCTACCCGCAGACGGAATGGGGGCCCCATCCTGCATCCCGAAGATGCGCGCCTGCCTACTTGGAATTGCTCCGGGTGGAGGTTACCGTGCCGTCTACGTCACCGCAGACGCGGTGCGCTCTTACCGCACCGTTTCACCCTTACCTGATCCCGACCGAAATCGGGCCATCGGCGGTCTGTTCTCTGTTGCCCTGTTCCGCGTGTCGCCACGGATGGCCGTTAGCCATCACCCTGCCCTGTGGAGTCCGGACTTTCCTCGCCTCTTTGGCCGAAACCTCGGAGCCGCGACTGCCTGGCCTGCTTTGCGAGGCGCGATATTAGCACGGGCTGGCGCGCCGCGCCGGGGGCCGGATCGATTGCCGCCTGCCTGGCATTTAGCGAGTCCGGCGGCCGGCGCGAAAGACTGTGGTGTCGTCGTAGAACGACGGGTGCTCGTTTTGCGCCCACCAGCCCGGAATGCCGAGCACCGGCAGCGGCGCAAAGCTGCGCCCATTGAGCGCTTCATGCGTGGCATCGGCGGCGAGCGAGACGCTCACTGTCTCGTCCAGATACGCGTCGCGTTGCGCGCGCGGCCACGTGAAATACGCTTGCGGCACCTCGACCACCCAGGCGTGCGCCGTGCACGCCGCATAAGGCGAGATCATCTTTTCGAGCAGCGCATGGCCGAATACGCGGACTTCGCAGCGCGCCGCGCCGATCGTCTCCCCGAAAGCCGCTTCCCAGCCAGCGCGCTGCGCCACGAACAGCGTGCGCCAGTCGAAGCCGCGCAACGCCGCGACCAGCGGCGCATCCGATGAGGCAAAGAGCACCGCGTTCTCGTCGAACAGCGTGAGCGCGTCGCGCACGCCGCCGCGCGTGGGGCCCACGCCCAGCACGTCGATCGCCGCGGCCTGGCGCGCGTTCAGCGTCGCCTTGATGCGCGGGAACGCGAACCAGGCGAGCGCGTTGAAGAAGTCGTGGAGGTTGTGACGCGTCGGCACGCAGCCCGTCGCCGCGATATGCGCCTCATAGGCCGAGCCTTCGGGCAGGTCGTCCTGGGCGATGAAGCGCAGCGGCCGGCCGCGGCCCGTGCTTTGGACGGCGGCCAGCGCATCGGCGTTCAGCGCATCCAGGTACGCCGCGTATCCCGCCAGCGCGGCCTGCTGCCAGCGCCGGCCGCGCGCTTCGTGTTGCGCGAACCACGGGCGGGCCCAGTCGATGTCGCTGAAACTGCCCAGCGGCATGGTCCGGCGCGGGGCGCGCGCGGGCATCGGTGCGGGCGCATCGACAGCCCCGGTCGGGCCGACCGTTGCGCCCGCAGCCACACCCTGCCCCGCCTCGTTCAAGCGAGTTTCCAGCCGATCGTCTCGCCGCCGCGCAGCGGCACGACGGGCGTGCCGCCCGCCTCGACTTCGGCGGGCAGCGTCCAGCTCTCGCGACGCAGCGTGACCGTTTCCGTCGCGCGCGGCAGGCCGTAGAAGTCCGCGCCGTAAAAGCTCGCGAAGCCCTCGAGCTTGTCGAGCGCGCCCGCATTGTCGAACGCTTCGGCGTACAGCTCGAGCGCGTGCAGCGCCGTGTAGCAGCCCGCGCAGCCGCACGCGTGCTCTTTCAGGCCCTTCGGGTGCGGCGCGCTGTCGGTGCCGAGGAAAAAGCGATGATCGCCCGAGGTCGCCGCGTCCACGAGCGCCACGCGATGCGTCTCGCGCTTGAGCACGGGCAGGCAGTAGTAATGCGGACGAATGCCGCCCTGGAAGATCGCGTTGCGGTTGTAGAGCAGATGATGCGCGGTGATCGTCGCGCCGAGTAGACCGGGCGTGGCATGATCGGCGCGGATGTAGTCGACGGCGTCCTTCGTCGTGATGTGCTCGAACACCACCTTGAGACCCGGAAAATCGCGGCGCGTCGGAATCATCACGCGGTCGATGAAGACCTTCTCGCGGTCGAACAGGTCGATGTCGGCGCTCGTCACTTCACCGTGCACGAGCAGCGGCATGCCCACTTCCTGCATGACTTCGAGCGTCTTCGCACACTTGCGGATGTCGGTCACGCCGGCGTCCGAATTCGTCGTCGCGCCCGCCGGGTACAGCTTCACGCCGTGCACGAAGCCGCTCGCCTTCGCGCGGCGGATTTCCTCGGGCGGCGTGTTGTCGGTGAGATAGAGCGTCATCAGCGGTTCGAACGTCGAGCCCGCCGGCAGCGCCGCGAGAATGCGCTCGCGGTAGGCGGCGGCCTGCTCGGTCGTCGTGACCGGCGGCTTGAGGTTCGGCATGATGATCGCGCGGCCGAACTGGCGCGCCGTATGCGGCAGCACGGCCGCGAGCATCGCGCCGTCGCGCACGTGCAGGTGCCAGTCGTCGGGGCGGGCGAGCGTGAGAGTCGAGGGGGAAGAGGCGTTCATGGCAAGAGTCAGGCGCGGTAGTGAACCAACAGCGGTATGAATGAACGGCGGCAAGTTCGCTTGAAACACGCTCAGGCTGCCGGAAATTCCGGGCATATCACGGGGAAAAACGCGGCGACGATCGATGCCGATCCAACCTGTGCATTGCCCGCACCGTCGCGTACACACGACAATCCGCGCTGCATCGCCCCCGGCACGCGCCCTTCTATGCAGGCCTGCAATGCATCCGACAAATTTCGTATTGGCGACCCGCAGGCCGGTGATATGCTTGGAAAATCATCATTGTAACGGGTCGACGGCGGGTCCCGCCTACCACTGCAGCCGCCGCCTCAGCCGTCCCAGTCGCATTACGCACCATCAGCACCATGTGCCAACTTCTCGGAATGAATTGCGCCGCGCCGACGGACGTCACGTTCTCCTTCACAGGATTCGCGGCGCGCGGCGGCGCCACCGATCACCACGCCGACGGCTGGGGTATCGCGTTCTTCGAGGACAAGGCCTGCCGCCTCTTCATCGACAACGAGGCCTCGGCACGTTCGCCGATCGCCGAGATGGTCAAGCACTATCCCATCAAGTCGCGCAACACCATCGCACACATCCGCAAGGCCACGCAGGGCAACTGCGCGCTCGAAAACAGTCATCCGTTCCAGCGCGAGCTGTGGGGCCGGCACTGGATCTTCGCGCACAACGGCGACCTTCAGGACTTCAATCCGGTGATGTCGGGCGTCTACCAACCGGTTGGCACGACCGATAGCGAGCGCGCGTTCTGCCTGCTGCTACAAGGCTTGCGCAAGGCGTTCCCCGGTGCGCAGCCGCCGCTCGCCGAGCTGTTCGCCGCGCTGGAGTCGCTCACGCGCGAGGTCACGCAGTTCGGTGTCTTCAACTTCCTGATGTCGAACGGCCAGGCGCTGTTCGCGCATTGTTCGACGCATCTCTACTATCTCGTGCGACGCTGGCCGTTCTCGACGGCCCATCTCGTCGATGCCGATGTCTCCATCGACTTCGCCAAGTACACGACGCCCGAGGACCGCGTGGCCGTGATCGCCACCGCGCCGCTCACCGACAACGAGGTCTGGACGCGCTTCGCCCCCGGCGACCTGCTGATGTTCCAGCACGGCGACGTGATCGCCAGGACAAGCGTGCCGGTGCCGCAAAAGGTGCTCGACAGGCTCGCCAACCCGTCGCTCGACGCGTCGGCCAGCGCACCGTGCGCCGGGCAGCCGCGCGAGATCGACCCGGAAGCGGTGGACGCACTGCAGACCTGGGGCGAGTAAGCCGGGCCACGCCCAAAACAAAAAAGCCGCGCATCATCGAGCGCGGCTTTTTTTTCGAAGCGTGTGAAGCCTCAGTGCAGGATCTTCGCCAGAAAGTCCTTCGCGCGATCCGACTTCGGGCTCGCAAAGAAGGCTTCCTTCTGGTCGTCTTCGACGATGGCGCCCTTGTCCATGAAGATCACGCGGTGCGCGACCTTCTTCGCAAAGCCCATTTCGTGCGTCACGCACATCATGGTCATGCCTTCCTGGGCCAGCTCCACCATCACGTCGAGCACCTCGTTGATCATCTCGGGGTCGAGCGCCGAAGTTGGCTCGTCGAACAACATGGCGATGGGGTCCATCGACAGCGCGCGTGCAATCGCCACGCGCTGCTGCTGGCCGCCCGAGAGCTGACCCGGGAACTTGTCGGCATGCGCACGCAGGCCCACGCGGTCGAGCAGTTTCAGGCCCTTTTGCGTGGCCTCGTCCTTGCCGCGGCCGAGCACCTTGATCTGCGCGAGCGTGAGATTCTCGGTAATCGACAGATGCGGGAACAGCTCGAAGTGCTGAAACACCATGCCCACCTTCGAGCGCAGCTTCGAGAGGTTGGTGCGTTTGTCGCCCACCGACTCGCCGTTCACGAGAATCTCGCCCTGCTGGAACGGTTCGAGCCCGTTGACGGTCTTGATGAGCGTGGACTTGCCCGAGCCCGAGGGCCCGCACACCACCACCACCTCACCCTTCTTCACTTCCGTCGTGCAGTCGGTCAGCACCTGGAACTGGCCGTACCACTTCGAAACGTTCTTAATTGAAATCATCTTGCGACCTTTTTCTGAAGACCTTTCACGAGGCTCGACGCGATCACGCAAATCACGAAATAACACGCGCCCGCGAACAGTACCATCTCGACCATCGTGCCGTCACGGTCGCCGATATTGGTGGATGTGCGGAAGAAGTCGGCGAGGCTGATCACGTACACGAGCGAGGTGTCCTGAAACAGCACGATGGCCTGCGTAAGCAACAGCGGCACCATCGCGCGGAACGCCTGCGGCAGCACTACGTATTGCATGGCCCGGCCATAGCGCATGCCGAGCGCGAATGCAGCGTTCACCTGCCCGCGCGGCACCGCCTGAATGCCCGCACGAATGATCTCCGAATAATACGCGGCCTCGAACAGCGAGAACGCGATCATCGCGGACGCGAGGCGAATGTCGATGTCGGGCGACAGGCCCAGCACGTTTTGCAGCACCTGCGGCACGATCAGGAAGAACCACAGCAGGACCATCACGAGCGGGATCGAGCGGAAGACCGTGACGTAGCCCTTGGCGAACCATTCGAGCGGCTTCACGCTGGAAAGCCGCATGAGCGCGAGCAGCGTGCCCCAGAGAATGCCGACCACGATCGCGCACAGCGTGATCTTGAACGTGATGATCGCGCCCGTCCACAGCGTGGGCAGCGCGCCCGGAATGCCGCTCCAGTCGAAATGATGCATCACTTGCCTCCGATGTAGCCGGGCAGACGCGACTTCGCCTCGACCCAGCGCATGAGCGTCATGACGACGAGGTTGATGAGCACATAAGCGAGCGTGACGGCGATGAACGACTCATAGGTCTGCGCCGTGTAGTCGACGAGCTGACGCGCCTGGGCCGACAAATCGAGCAGGCCGATCGTCGAGGCGACCGCCGAGTTCTTGAAGATGTTGAGGAACTCCGAGGTGAGCGGCGGCACGATGATGCGGTACGCCACCGGCAGCAGCACATAGCGGTACGTCTGCCACTGCGTGAAGCCCATGGCGAGGCCGGCTGCGCGCTGGCCGCGCGGCAGCGCGTTGATGCCCGAGCGCACCTGTTCGCATACACGCGCCGCGGTAAAGAGCCCGAGACACACGACCGACGCCGAGAAGAACTGCACGCCCGGCGTCGATTGCTTGAACGCATTGCCTATCGATTGCGGCACGATTTCCGGCAGCACGAAGTACCAGATGAAGAACTGCGCGATAAGCGGAATATTGCGGAAGATCGCCACATAAACTGTGCCGACGCCCGCGAGAAACCTGTTCGGCACCGTGCGCAGCACGCCGAAGAACGACCCGACGATGAGCGCGATCACCCACGCGCACAGCGACACCGAGACCGTCACCCAGAGGCCGGAGAGGATCCAGCCGAGGTACGTGGTGGGTTCGCCCGTCGAGACCGGGCTGAGCAGAATGCCCCAGTTCCAGTGATAGGACATCAAGAGACTCCAAGAAAAAGAACGGAAGAAGCGGCGCTTCTTCCGTTCCGTGCTAAACGCTAAATGCGGGTCGAACGGCCGGGGCCGTGTTAATCGATCGCCTTGTCGTTCGGGTTCTTGAACAGCGCTTTCATGTCCTCGCTCATCGGGAAGTTCAGGTTGAGACCCTTCGGCGGGATCGGCGACTCGAACCACTTCTTGTAGATCGTTTCGCCTTCGCCCGAGGTCTGGACCTTGGCGATGGCGTCGTCGGCGACCTTCTTGAACTCGGGGTCGTTCTTGCGCATCATGCAGCCGTACGCTTCACGCGACTGCGGCTGGCCGACGATCACGAAGTCGCCCGGATTGTTCGACTTGGCGCGCTCGCCCGCGAGCAGCGCGTCGTCCATCATGAACGCCACTGCGCGGCCCGTGGAGAGCGTCATGAACGACTCGCCGTGGTCCTTCGCGCTGATGATGTTCATGCCCATGCTCTTGTCCTGGTTCATCTTGCGCAGCAGGCGCTCGGACGTCGTGCCCGCCGTCGTCACGACGGTCTTGCCCTTGAGGTCGGCGAAGTCCTTGACGCCCGAATCCTTCTTTGTCATGAGGCGCGTGCCGATCACGAAGATCGTGTTCGAGAACGCGGCCTGCTGCTGACGTTCGGCATTGTTCGTGGTCGAGCCGCATTCGATGTCCACCGTGCCGTTCTGCACGAGCGGAATACGGTTCTGCGACGTGATGGGCACCATCTTGACCTTCAGGTTAGGCATGTTCAGCTTCTGCTTGACGGCCTCGACGATCTTCATCGCGTAGTCTTGCGAGTAGCCGATCACATTCTGCTTGTCGTCGTAGTACGAAAAAGGAATGGACGACTCGCGGTGCCCCAGCGAGATGACGCCCGTGTCCTTGATCTTCTTGAGCGTGCCCGCGTCCTGCGCGAAAGCGCTGGTGGCGACGCAACCAAGGAGTGCGAGCAGTGCGGCGGTCTTTTTCATTTGCATTGTTTTCTCCGGTACAAGAACCGCCGCCAGTTTATCAAAGTAATTTTTTTGAAAGCATCAAGAGTGACCCTGGCGCAACGCCTGAATGTGCGAAAGCGGACGCCCCCTTGTGGAGGACGTCCGCCTTCTATGCGCCTTGATGTGCAGCGCAAAAACCTGTCACGGTGCAGTCACGGTTTCGTCACTTCGCTGTGCGCCTTGCCTGGCGCCGCGTGCAGCGTCGCGACGCCTGCCAACCGGGTGCGATCAGGGATACAAACCGCGCATTTCGCGCGCCATCAAGATGCGCTTACATGCCACGATGAACGCCGCGGTACGCATCGAGACCTTCTGCTCGCTCGACACTTGCCACACCGCCGTAAAGGCTTCGCGCATCACGCGTTCCAGACGTTCGTTAATTTCGTGCTCGGTCCAGAAGAAGCTCGAGAAGTCCTGCACCCACTCGAAGTACGAAACGGTCACGCCGCCCGCATTCGCCACCACGTCGGGGATCACGAGCACGCCCTTGTCGTGCAGGATGTCGTCGGCTGCCGTCGTGGTCGGGCCGTTCGCACCTTCCACGATGATCTTCGTGCGGATCTTGCCCGCGTTCTTCTCTGTGATCTGGTTTTCCAGCGCGGCCGGAATGAGGATGTCGGTTTCGACGGTCCAGAATTCGTCGTTCGCCATGACTTCAGCGCCCGCAAAGCCTGCCACGCCGCCCGTCTTGGCAACGTGCTCGAGCAGCGCTTCCGCGCTCATGCCGCTCGAGTTGTAGAGCGAGCCGGTATGGTCCTGCACTGCGACGATCTTCGAGCCGGCTTCCTGGAACAGGCGCGCGGCAATGCCGCCCACGTTGCCGAAGCCCTGCACGGCAATGCGTGCGCCGTCGATCGAAAGACCCGTGCGGCGCGCAGCCTCGCAGCCGACCACGAACACGCCGCGGCCCGTGGCTTCGCGACGGCCGAGCGAGCCGCCGAGCGAGATGGGCTTGCCCGTCACGACGCCCGTGGCCGTCTGGCCCTGGTTCATCGAGTAGGTGTCCATCATCCACGCCATGATCTGCTCGTTCGTGTTGACGTCCGGCGCAGGAATGTCGGTGTTCGGTCCGATGATGATGCCGATTTCGCTGGTGTAGCGACGCGTCACGCGCTCGAGCTCGCCACGCGACAGCGTGCGCGGATCGACGCGGATACCGCCCTTCGCGCCGCCGTACGGCACGTTCACTGCAGCGTTCTTCACCGACATCCACGCGGACAGCGCCATTACTTCGGAGAGCGTAACGTCCTGGTGATAACGCACGCCGCCCTTGCCGGGACCACGCGAAACGTTGTGCTGGACACGATAGCCTTCGAAGTGCGCGACGGTGCCGTTATCGAGTTCGATGGGGCAGTCGACGATCAGGATACGCTTCGGACGCTTGAGCGTTTCGAGCCAGCGCGAGAGCGAGCCGAGATACGGCGCCACGCGGTCGACCTGACGAAGATAGTTGCCCCAGGGGCCGAGATCGTCGGCGTGGAGATAGGAAGGAACCGACTGCAGTTGGGATGACATGAACGCTCCGATCGAACAAGTGGTGCCATTGTCAGAAAACGCCCACGTGAAATCCAATGCCGTTTGATCATCCCGTTATGCTTTTCGTGCATAACATCCCCGAAGTCGAAAAAACGTGTCGCGCGGCTAGTGTTGAGGCCTTACAGACTGAAATAGCCTGACTGTTTGCGTGGCTGTTGTGTGTGTGCAGCTTGCGCTTCGTCAGCGCCTGCCCTGCGCAAGTTCCTCGCTGACCGCCTCCCACAGTTCGCGCACGAGCGCCTGGCGCGCATCGTCGCCCTGCGTCGCGAGCTTGTCGCGATAGAGCCGGATCTCCATGTCGAGCGTGAACTGGCCCTCCGGCACGCCGCGCGTGCCGCGGTCGAGGCGGATCAGTTCGCCCTGGGCCACGGCGTCTTCCACCGCGCTGTGCGGCAAGAAGGCGATGCCGTGACCCGCCAGCGTCATCGCCTTGAGGCCTTCCGCCATGTCCGTTTCGTACACGCGATCCAGATAGAGCCGCGCCGGTGCGTTGGCAACGATCACCTCGGTCATGCGGCCGAGATACGCGTTCGGCGTATAGGAGAGATACGGTGCGGGCGCATCGGGCGTGCCGGGCAGCGTGTAACGCGCACGCCCCGCGCGCTGCGGCGCCGAGTACGGGCTGATCGACTCGATGCCGAGCGTCAGCGTGTCGTAGCGCGCGGGGTCGAGCGTGACGGGGTGGCTCGGGTGGTGATAGCCCATCACGAGGTCGCAGCCGCCTTCCACGAGTGACAGCACGGCGTCGTGCACGTTCAGCGCGCGCAGGCGCGTGTGGATGCGGCCGAGCTTCGCCTCGATGCGCTGCAGCCAGCGCGGAAAGTACGTGAGCGAAAGCGTGTGCGGCACCGCGAACTCGATCGTCGCCGCGGGCGTGGCCGTGTGGCCGCGCAACAGGGTGCGCGCCTCGTGAAACTGCGAAAGCATCGCGAGCGCCTGCTCGTAGAAGACCTGGCCCGCAGCCGTGAGGCGCGTTGGATAAACCGAACGATCGATCAGCTCGGTGCCAAGCCACGCTTCGAGCGCCTGGATGCGGCGCGAGAAAGCCGGCTGCGTCACGTGGCGCAGTTCGGCCGAGCGACTGAAACTATGCGTCTCCGCGAGCGAAACGAAGTCTTCGAGCCATTTGAGTTCCATGCGGGGCCAGCGAGCGGATGAGAAGTCCGCATTCTAGGCCCGCGAGCGCACGCCTGGGCGCCCACAGGCGAATTTCGCGCGGCGCGCCGGCCGGGCGCCTTAGCGGGAAGCCCCGGAAAGCGCGGCTTCCAGTTCGGCGACCACGCCGCGCCAGTCGCCGAGCGTGGACTGGCGAAACACGCGCGCCGACGGATACCAGACCGAATCGGCGCGATCCTTGCCCCAGCGCCAGTCGGGCTGCGCGGCGAGCAGCACCCAAACGGGCTTGCCGAGCGCGCCGGCGAGGTGCGCGACCGACGTATCTACCGTGACGACGAGATCGAGCGTCTCGATGAGCGCCGCCGTGGCCGCGAAGTCGTGCAGATCGTCGCCTGGCGCATCCATCGGCCAGCGACCCGCGATCGCCTCCAGTTGCGCGGCCGCAGGGCCTTTCTGGAGCGCGAACCAGGCGTTGCCGGTGAGCGCGGCCAGCGGCAGAAGCGACTTGAGCGGCACGGAACGGAAAGCGTCGAATTGATGGCGCGGGTTGCCCGCCCAGACGAGCCCGATACGGCGCTGCGCGGCGCCGGCCAGCGCGTTCACGCGGGCGCGCCAGGCGGCGGCCCGCACAGGATCGGCGCGCATGTATGGCGTGTCGGCGTAGATCGGCCGGCCGGGAAACCTCAGCGGCAGGCTCATTACGTCGCACCAGTAGTCGTATTGCGAGGCGATGGCGCCGTCGCTCGGCGCGGCGTCGAGCACGCGTGCGACGCCCGGCACCGTCGCCGCGAGCGATGCCAGTTCCGGCGCGACCCACGCGTGAACCCGCGCGCCCATCTGCGCCAGCAGGCTCGCATAGCGCAGGAACTGGATCTGATCGCCCATGCCCTGCTCGCGGCAGATCAGGAAACGCTTGCCTCGCAGCGGCTCGCCCTGCCACTCCGGGCACGGCAGCTTGCGGTAGTTGGCTCTCGCGGTCGAGGTGAGCTTGCGGTTCTCGAAGAGCGGCCAGCCGCCGGCGTAGTCTTCGCGCCGCAGCATCAGCATGCCGAGTTGAAAGCGCGATTCCGGCAAGTCGGGGTTCAGCGCCAGTGCGCGGCGATAGCCGATCTCCGCTTCGTCGTAGCGCGCCAGCGCGGTCAGCGCGAAGGCCAGATTGTTGACGATGCCCGCCCCATCGGGCTTGAGTTCCGCGGCACGCCGGTAAAGCGGAATTGCCGCTTCGTAGCGGTGCATCGCGTCGTAGGCATAGCCGAGTTCGAAGAGCGCGAGCGCGTTGTCGGGCTCGCGCGCGATCACGGCCTCGAAGCAGGCGGCCGCTTCGGCGTGCTTCTCCATTGAGCGTAGCAGCCGGCCCATGTGGATTAACGTCTTCGGATCGCGGGGATCGAGCGCGGCGGCGGTGCGCAACTGCGCGAGTGCGGCGTCTTTTTCGCCGGTGGCTTCCAGCGCGCGCCCGAGGTTGAACGCGAAGTGGGCGGATTGCGGCTCCAGCGAACGCGCATGCCGATAATGCTGCGCCGCGCCCGCGAGATCGCCGAGTTCCATCAGCGCATTGCCGAGATTGTTGTGCGCGTTCGCGAAGCCGGGGGCGAGCCCCAGCGCCTTGCGCTGCAAGACGGCGGCACCTGCATGGTCGCCAAGGCGGTGCGCGACCACGCCACGGTTGGCCAGATATTCGGCGCTGTCAGGCTTCTGCGCGAGCGCGCGATCCATCAGCGCGGCGGCATCCCGCAGTTGGCCGCGGCCGAGCGCGATCACGCCCAGATAGTGCAGTGCGCCGGGATCTTCGGGGTGCGCCGCGAGCGCGGACTGATAGTAAGCGTGGGCATCGTCGATCCGGCCCGCGCGGTGGCAAGCCAGGCCGGCTTCGACCAGGTCAGCGGCCTCGCCGGTAGCGAGAATGGGAGCATCGGGAGTCATGGCGGCAGGTATTTGATTAAGCGCAAACTTTTGACGTGAGCGCACTCTATATCCGTCTCAAAACGTGCCATCTCGTTAACAGGCCGATACGACTGAACCCCTCGGGGTGCGTCCAAGGCCGGCGCTTTGCCGTTGCTGACAGCGTCGGCCTCGGCCACTGTCGGCAAGGTGATAAAATCTCGGGTTCCCGCGGTCTCGAATCCGACTGCAACCGACTGCCAACTGAGCGTAACGCGCCACGTTACGTCCCCATCATGTCCGACACTCGTCCCGATACCCTCTTCGCGCTCAACGCGCTCTCCCCGCTCGACGGCCGCTACGCCTCGAAAACCGAAGCGCTGCGCGACTGGCTCTCGGAAGCCGCGTTCATGCGCAACCGCGTGACCGTGGAAATCCACTGGCTGATCGCGCTCTCGCAGGCCGGTTTCGCGGAAGTGCCGCGCTTCTCGGCAGCCTCGGAGCAATTCCTGCTCAAGCTCGCCGAGAACTTCACGGCGCACGACGCCGCGCGCATCAAGGACATCGAGCGCGTGACGAACCACGACGTGAAGGCCGTTGAGTACTGGCTCAAGGAGTCGGTGAAGGGTCAGCCGGAACTGGAGCGCGCAAGCGAGTTCATCCACTTCGCCTGCACCTCGGAAGACATCAACAACACGTCGCACGGCCTGATGCTCGCGGGCGCACGCGAGCACGTGATCCTGCCGGCGCTGCGCTCGGTGCATCAGCGTCTCGTCGCGCTCGCGCACACGCACGCCGAGCAGCCGATGCTCTCGCGCACGCACGGCCAGCCGGCCAGTCCCACGACGCTCGGCAAGGAAATCGCCAACGTCGCGGCGCGTCTCGCGCGTGCGATCCAGCGCATCGAGAAGGTCGAACTGCTCGGCAAGATGAATGGCGCGGTCGGCAACTTCAACGCGCATCTCTCGGCGTATCCGGAATTCGACTGGGAAGCCTTCTCGAAGGAAGTCGTCGAGCAGCGCCTGAAGCTCACGTTCAACCCGTACACGATCCAGATCGAGCCGCACGACTACATGGCGGAACTGTTCGACGCCGTCGCGCGCGCGAACACGATCCTGCTCGACCTCGACCGCGACGTCTGGGGCTATATCTCGCTCGGCTACTTCAAGCAGAAGACGAAGGCCGGCGAAATCGGCTCGTCGACCATGCCGCACAAGGTCAACCCGATCGACTTCGAAAACTCGGAAGGCAACCTCGGCCTCGCGAACGCCACGCTGCGCCACCTCGCCGACAAGCTGCCCGTCTCCCGCTGGCAGCGCGACCTCACCGACTCGACGGTGCTGCGCAACATCGGCGTCGCATTCGGCTATTCGCTGCTCGCGTACGACGCGCTGATCCGCGGTCTGGACAAGCTCGAAGTGAACCCGCAGCGCCTGAACGACGACCTCGACGCCACGTGGGAAGTGCTGGCCGAGCCGGTGCAGACGGTCATGCGCCGCTATGGCATCGAGAACCCGTACGAGCAGTTGAAGGAACTCACGCGCGGCAAGGGCATTACGCGCGAAGCGCTGCAGACGTTCGTGAACGGTCTGGCGATTCCTGAGGACGCGAAGAAGCGTCTGCTGGAGATGACGCCTGCGTCGTACGTCGGCAAGGCGGCGGAACTGGCGAAGCGCATTTCGTAATCGCGACATCGCAAGGCCATAAAAAAAGCGCTCGATCGAATCGAGCGCTTTTTCGTTTACCGCCGCACGATCGCATGATCGTGCATAGCCGTGAGATCAGGATGCCTGATTGCCGCGCGTTTGCATCTGCTTCATCACCTCGTCGACGATCTGCTCGGGCGTGAGCTCGATGCTGACCTCGATCGCCTCGTCCGCGCCCGGCTCTTCGAGCGTGTCGAGTTGGCTTTGCAGCAGCGACGGGTCGAAGAAGTGTCCGGTACGCGAAGCGAGGCGCTCGTGCAGCACTTCGAACGAGCCCTTCAGGTAGACGAAGCACACGTCATGGTCGTTGCCGCGCAAGACGTCGCGATACGAGCGTTTGAGCGACGAGCAGGTGAACACGGCCGTTTCGTGGGCGCGCTGCTTCTCCTCGATCGCCGCGCGAATCGTACGCAGCCACGGCCAGCGGTCGTCGTCGGTGAGGGGAATGCCGTCGTGCATCTTCTTCTTGTTGGCTTCGCTGTGGAAGGCGTCGCCGTCGGTGAAGGTGCACTTGAGGCGCTCGGCGAGCAATTCGCCGATGCGTGTCTTGCCTGCGCCCGACACGCCCATCGCTATCAAAATCATTTACTGCTCCTGTCGAACGGAGTGAGCGCTTTAGCGCTGACTCCGGTCCCATGCAACATAGTTGCGCGTTACACCACCGCTGCGAGGGCGAAGGTAAGCCCGAGGCCCAGCAGCGAAATAATGGTCTCCAGTAGTGACCATGTCTTGAACGTCTGCACGACGCTCATGCCGAAATACTCCTTGATCAGCCAGAATCCGCCGTCGTTGACGTGCGAGAAGATCAGCGAGCCCGAGCCCGTGGCGAGCACGAGCAGCTCCGGCTTCACGGTCATGGCGCTGGCCGACGCGATCGGCGCGACGATGCCGCAGGCCGTGGTCATGGCGACCGTGGCCGAGCCCGTGGCGAGACGGATCAGCGCGGCGACGAGCCAGCCGAGCAGCAGCGGCGACAGATGTTCGTTCTGCGCCAGCTCGACGATCTGCTTCGACACGCCGCTGTCCATCAGCACGCGGCCAAAGCCGCCGCCCGCGCCCACGATCAGCGTGATGCCCGCGATCGGCGCGAGACAGTCGCCGCAGAACTTCTGGATCTGCTCGCGCGTGAAGCCGCGTTGCGCGCCGAAGGTCCAGAAGCTTACCAGCACGGCGATCAGCAGCGCGACGTCCGAGGTGCCGATAAAGTGCAACAAGTTGTTGGGCAACGTTTTCGGCTCGAACACGAGATCGGCCCAGCTGCCGATCAGCATGAGGATCACGGGCAGCAGGATCGTGAAGAGCGTGACGCCGAAGCCCGGCAGCTCGCTATCGGGCTTGGGGTCGGCCTTGCTCACGAACTGCTCGGAAAGCGGATTGCTCTCGGGCAGCTTGATGTAGCGGTGAATGAAGAGCGCGAAAAGCGGCCCGGCGATGATCGCCGTGGGCACGCCCACCATCAGGCCGTAAGCGATGGTCTTGCCGATGTCGGCGTGATACGCCTGCACGGCGAGAAGTGCGGCCGGGTGCGGCGGAATCAGCCCGTGCACGACCGAAAGGCCCGCCACCATCGGCAGGCCGATCAGCAGCAGCGACTTGCCCGTGCGCTTGGCGACGTTGAACGCAATCGGAATGAGCAGCACGAAGCCGACTTCGAAGAACACCGGCAGGCCGACGATGATCGCAACGACCATCATGGCCCAGTGAATGTTCTTCTCGCCGAACCAGCGAATGAGCGTCGTGGCAACGCGCTCGGCGCCGCCCGACTCCGCCATCATCTTGCCGAGCATCGTGCCAAGGCCCACCACGATGGCGATGTGGCCGAGCGTGTTGCCGTTGCCGGTTTCGAACGACTTGACGATCTGATCCATCGGCATGCCGACGGCGAGGCCGAGCAGCAGCGAAACGATGATCAGGACGAGAAACGGATAAACCTTGAAGCGCGTGATCAGCAGGATCAGCGCGGCGATCGCGACGAGCGCGTAAATCAGCAGCATGCTGCCGTGGGCCACTCCCATGAGGCTCCTCTCCAGGTAGTTGTTCGAAGTCCTTTTGCCCTGTGCGGCGACGGATGAGCGCCGCAGCAGCGCGCGCGGGACAAAAGCCGGCCGTCGCCGGGCCGGGGATTGTAGAGCTTATAACGACTTTTGGTGCAGCGTGCTTGAAAGACACGCGAGCCGCGCAAAGCGCGCGCCTGAAAGGCGCCGTTCGCGCGGCTCGTTGCACGCCCCTCGTACCGAAGGGGCGCGGCATTCCGGTCTTCGTTGCGCCGCAGCATGCGGCGCGCGTCAGCGCATCAAAGAGACGCGTTCTTTTAGCGCACCGGACGCGACAGCTCGCTCGCGGCGTGCGCAAGGCGCGTGACTTCGTCCCAGTTCTGCGCGGCGATGGCGGCCTTCGGCGTGAGCCACGAACCGCCCACGCAGACCACGTTGGGCAACGCGAGGAAGGTCGGCGCGGATTCGGCGCTGATACCGCCCGTCGGGCAGAACTTCAGCGTCGGGAACGGGCCGTGGAAGGCCTGCAGCATGTTCAGGCCACCGGCCGGAACCGCCGGGAAGAACTTGACGATCTCGTAGCCGAGTTCCATCGCGACGATGATGTCGGTCGGCGTCATCACGCCCGGCAGCAGCGGCAGGCCCGCGTCGAGCGAAGCCTGATGGATCTCGCGCGTGAGGCCCGGCGAAACGCCGAACTGTGCGCCGGCCTGCTTCGCGAGCGCGCAGTGCTCAGGCTTCGTGATCGTACCCACGCCCACGACGATGTCCGGCGCGATCTTCGCGGCGCGCTCGATCGCTTCGAGGCCGGCCTTCGTGCGCAGCGTGATTTCGAGCACCTTCACGCCGCCCGCATGGAGCGCGCGGGAAACGTGCTCGCCCTGCTCCGGCGTATCGAACGCGAGCACCGGGATGACGGGACCGAGGCGAACGATGTCGGCGACTGTGCGATTTGCCATGTTCAGGCTCCTTGATGATGAATTGAGTTCGCGGCGTGGGCCGGCCCATGCGCAGTTGCAACAGCCGGTGCGGGCGCGGCCTGCTCGCCCACGAGCGGACCGAACACCGTGGCGCCCAGCTCCGCCGGCGCGGCGGTGGCGCGGAACACGCCGAACAGCTCGCGGCCAAAGCCCACTTCATTGAGTTCCTGATGCGCGGGCTGCGCGACCGGACGGGCGTCCCACTCGGCAGCATCGACTTCGATGTCGAGCACGCCTTCCACCGCGTCGATCACGATCGTATCGCCGTCGCGCACCTTGCCGATCGGGCCGTGCAGCAGCGTTTCCGGCGAAACGTGGATGACTGCGGGCACCTTGCCCGACGCGCCCGACATGCGTCCGTCAGTCACGAGCGCCACGTGAAAGCCCTTGTCCTGCAGCACGCCGAGCAACGGCGTGAGGCGGTGCAGCTCCGGCATGCCATTCGCGCGCGCGCCCTGGAAGCGCACGACGGCCACGAAATCGCGCTCGAGTTCACCGCGGTCGAACGCTTCCTGCACGGCTTCCTGCGAATCGAACACGATGGCGGGCGCACGCACCTTGCGGCGCTCCGGCGCGACCGCGGAAACCTTGATGACGCCGCGGCCCAGACGCCCCTGCATCAGGCGCAGCCCGCCGTCCGGCTGGAACGGCGTCGGCAGCGGACGCAGCACGCTCTCGTCAGCGCTCTTCTCGACCGCCGGCACCCAGGTGAGCTTGCCGTCGATGAGCTTCGGCTCCTCGGTGTAGTGACGCAGCCCACGACCCGCGACGGTATTCACGTCTTCGTGCAGCAACCCGCCGTCGAGCAGTTCGCGCACGAGGAAGGCGATGCCGCCCGCCGCATGGAAATGATTCACGTCGGCCTTGCCGTTCGGATAGACGCGCGCGAGCAGCGGCACGGCGTCCGACAGCACGTCGAAGTCGTTCCAGTCGATGATGATGCCCGCCGCCCGTGCCATCGCCACGAGGTGCAGCGTGTGGTTGGTCGAGCCGCCCGTCGCCATCAGCGCGACGATGCCGTTGATCACGGCCTTCTCGTCGACCACGTGGCCGATCGGCGTGTAGTGGCCGCGCTCGACGGTGAGCTCGAGCACGCGGCGCGCCGCCGCAGCGGTGAGTTCGTCGCGCAACGGCGTATGCGGATGGATGAAGGCCGAACCCGGCAGATGCAGGCCCATGATCTCCATGAGCATCTGGTTGCTGTTGGCCGTGCCGTAGAACGTGCAGGTGCCGTGGCCGTGATACGCGGCGGCCTCCGATTCGAGCAGCGCCGCGCGGTCGCACTGGCCCGTGGCGAACTGCTGGCGCACCTTGGCCTTGTCGTCGTTCGTGATGCCGCTCGTCATCGGGCCGGCGGGCACGAAAATGGTCGGCAGGTGGCCGAATTGCAGCGCGCCGATCAGGAGGCCCGGCACGATCTTGTCGCACACGCCGAGGCACAGCGCCGCATCGAACATGTTGTGCGTGAGCGCGACGGCCGTGCTCATCGCGATCACTTCACGCGAAAAGAGCGACAGCTCCATGCCGGCGTTGCCTTGCGTGACGCCATCGCACATCGCCGGCACGCCGCCCGCGAACTGCGCGACGCCGCCGCCTTCGCGGGCCGCCTTCTTGATGATGTCGGGGAAATCCTTGTAAGGCGCGTGAGCCGAGAGCATCTCGTTGTATGCCGAGACGATGCCGATATTGGGCTCGCGAATCGACTTGATCGAGATCTTGTCGCGACCCTCGAGGCCGGCGAAACCGTGGGCAAGATTCGCGCATGAGAGCGCTCCGCGCGCCGGGAACCGGTCCTGAGCCGCCGCGATGCGCGCCAGATAGGCCTCGCGCGTGGGCTTGCTGCGCTCGATCACGCGCTGCGTGACCTTCATCAATTGAGAATGCAGGGAAACCATCGAATCTCCTTCCTTCTTGTCACGGCGGGGACGCTCGGGGCCAGATCAGGTGCGCCCTTGGGCGCACCAGACAGCGATGGCGCGATGTTAGTAGAAAAACTACACGACGACAATCCCGGTAAGACCCTGGGGGCGCGACGGTAAACGACCGCCTAGTCTCATTATTTACAGGCCTTGCGCGTTGATGCGCGCAGGAACTGAAAAGGAGCAAACGTCGATCCTGTAGTTTTTGTACATACCGTCCGATCCGTTATAGTCCACGGATCTTTCAGCATAGTGCGAGTTTCCTGATGCTGCTGTCCCAGGTGAAAGCCATGCGCGAGCAGTTGCGCCCTTCGGAGCGCAAGCTCGCCGATTACGTGATTCAGGCGCCTCGCGAGGTGCTCGATCTGTCGATGACCGAGGTTGCCGAGCGCGCAGGCGTGAGCCAGCCGACCATCGCGCGGTTTTGCCATGCGTTGGGATTTTCCGGATTCCGGGAGTTCAAGATTCGCCTCGCGCAGGCCGTTGCCGCGGATCTGCCCTCAGAACATCCGGCCGTCTACCGCGATGTGAGCCCGGACGAGCCGGTACCGGGCGTCGCGGCCAAGGTGCTCGACCGCACCATTGGCGCGCTCCTGCAGGTGCGCAACAATCTCTCGACGGACTCGCTCGCCGCGGCGATTGGCCTGCTCGCGCACGCGGCGCGTATCGAGTTCTATGGTGCGGGTGGCTCGGGCATCGCTGCACAGGACATGCAGCACAAGTTCTTTCGCCTCGGCATGCCTAGCGTCGCGTATTCGGACCCACAAACGTTTCTGATGTCGGCGGCGCTGCTCGGCCCCGGCGATGTCGTGGTGGCGATCTCGAACACGGGGCGCACGCGCGACATCGTGGATGCCGCGCGCACGGCGCTCGATCGCGGCGCAAAGGTGATTGCGATCACTCACGGCACGTCGCCGCTCGCGCGTCTGGCGAGCGTCGGCCTGCACGCGAACGTCGACGAAGACACCGACGTCTTCTCGCCGATGACGTCGCGGACGTCGCATCTCGCGATCGGCGACATACTCGCGGTGGGGGTGGCGCTGCAGCGCGGTCCGGAGCTGGCTGAGAAACTCGCAGATGCAAAGGAAATCATCGCGCGAAGAAGGCTGGACCCGATTGGCTAACGGCGGACAGAAGGCGCCCAACAAAAAAGCGGACTCCCGAGGGAGTCCGCTCTGCATTTCGGCCCAGACCGCAACCGATTGAGCCTCAGACGCTTACCACTGGTACGACATACCGCCGCCGACCGTGGCACCGCCTGCCGATGCATAACCGCCGCCCACTTTCACCTTGAGGTTCTGTGTGATGCGCGCCGATGCGCCGAGCGCCACTGCTTGATAGCCCTGGAAGTTGGCTGTGCCGATACCGACCGCGACGGTCTTGCCCTGATCGACTTCCGGGATCATTGTCAGCGCGGTTGCCGCCGCGATACCGCCGTAGGCGTTGCGCGCCACCGAGTTGACGTTGCTCTGGAGCCCATTCAAGCCGCTCTGCAGCTGCCCCATGTTCACCGCATCGGTAGCGTTGACGCCATTCGCGACATGGGCGATCCGACGCTCGTTGCCTTGGGAGCCCACGGACACGGTGTTGTCCTCGTCCGCGATCGAATTTGCACCGAGCGCTACCGAGTTGTTGCCCGTGGCCTTCGCCGAGTCGCCAATCGCCGTCGCGTTCGGACCCGAGGCAATCGCACCGCCGCCTGCCGCGATCGAGCTGGCGCCCGTGGCCGAAGCCGCGCCGCTCGTCGTATTGGTCGACAGATACTCAGTACCGTTGACGCTGATGTTCTGAATCTGCTGATTCAGGTTCGAGACCACGACGTTCGTGGCGTACAACTGCGAGCCCGTGACGGCGTCCGTGCTCGACGCCGAGAGTTCAGCGTCCTGCAGGTTGGTCAGCTTGACCGGCGTCGTCGAATCCGTGCCGCCCAGCGTGACCTTGTCGTGTGCCGACGAGTCGTACTGGACCGCGTTCGCCACCTGGCCAGAGATGTTGGTCACCGTCTGCTCGATGTTCGTTACGCGGCCATCGATGTTGGAGATCGCGCCACCCACGTCGTTGTAAGTGTTGCCCCCCACGACGTACGTCGGTGCCGAGATCGAGCCATCGGGGTTGACCGTCGAACCACCGCCCAGCGCGCTGGCCGTGCTCGATGCAACACCGTAGAGCTGGCCGCCGTTCACGGCGTCCGTACTGCTTGCCGCAACGACACCGTTCGCTACGTTGTGCAGCGCAACCGGCGTGTGATCCAGCGACCCGCCAAGCGTAACCGAGTTCAGCGATGTGTCGTCGTAGGCGACAAACGCGTTCGAGATGTTGCCCGACGGATCGATCTTCGCTCCCATCGCTTCGAGCTGGGCAACGTTCACCGCATCGTTCGCATCCACGCCGTTCGCCACGTTGTGCAAAACGACCGGCGCATGACCCGAGCCGCCGAACGTGACCGTATTGAGCGACGTGTCGTCATACGCGACGAACGCGTTGGTGATGTTGCCCGCCGCATCGGTCTTCGCGCCCAGTGCGTAGAGCTGCGAGCCGTTCACCGCCTCGAGGCTCGTGGCGTTCAGCGCAGCATTCGCCACGTTCGTCAGCACGACGGGAGCATGGACCGCGCCGCCCAGCGTCACCGAGTCGTGCGTCGACGTGTCGTACGTCACCGTCTCGTATAGCTGCGCACCGTTCACCGCGTCGAAGCTCGTCGCCGAGACTTGACCCGCTGCCACGTTGTGCAGCGCCACCGGCGTGGTCGCATCCGTGCCGCCCAGCGTGACCGCGCTGTGCTTCGACGTGTCGTACATCACTGCATCGGCCAGCTGGCCATTGATGTTCGTGACGTCGCCTTGCAGGTTCGTGATGTCGGTCGTGTTCTGTGTCACGCGGCCATCGAGGTTCGTAATCGCACCACCTACGCTGTTGTAGGTGTCTCCACCCACGTTATACGTCGGGTTCGAGATCGAGCCATCGCTGTTCATTGTCGAGCCGCCGCCGAACGAATCCGCCGTCGAGCTGGCCAGGTTGTACAACTGGGAGCCGTTCACCGCGTCGAAGCTCGTCGCCGAGACTGCGCCCGCCGCCACG
>NZ_JBMIQH010000020.1:0-170947 GCF_056155635.1 Paraburkholderia sp. BR10141
CATTCCAGGAAGACCGGGAAATTGATTCAACGAACTTCTAACTCACGACACTAGCGGTGCGTCGATCGTTCCGCCGACTACCGGAAAGAAAAGTGCGCTGCGCCCGGATGGGCGCACATCGGCCGCTAGTCGCCAAAGCAGAATCGCCGGATCAAATCATTCGGAATACCGAATATTTGACCCGGCAATCGACGAGCGAACGCGTTGCAGTCAGTCAGTTGTACCCGAGTATCGCCGACGTAGCGACGTCTGCGCGGTCGCTCGGGTTGCCAGCCAGTACGACGGTGGGCTCATGCAATAACGAGCGATACGGGTGCAGATAAGGTTCGTTTTCCGGATCGGCGTCGTCCTGTTCGATCTCCTGGGAGTGGCTGTACTCACGTTTATCCATGATCGTCTCCTGATGTAGGGTCTAGTTGTTCGACAGTAGGGTTCCCTACATACCGGCTGAGCAAGTTTGGTGCCGCACTCGCTTTCTATCATGCCGGCGGAGTTTCTTCTGCCGCGCCCGACTCTCAGGAAGTCGTGAGCTTCAGGTTCGGACGCAAGTCGTGAGTAACCGCTTCACGTTGCCCTTTGCGCAGGTCCGACACCTGTTCGATGCCGGCCTTCAGCACCTCCTCGCAAAACGCAATTCGCGTGCGGTAGTACTCGGCCTGCAATTGCGCATCGAGAACCCGCTGTTCGGCCTGGAAGAGTGCCATGCGCAATTCACTGAGCGCGCGTTGAGCCTGCTTCTCCGGCGTTGCGGCATTGTGGGCAATCAAGTTCGAAAGCCAATGCAACATGGATAAGCCCCCCTGTTTTCAATTTCACGATCGCACGCGTCAAGTTTGATAACCGCCCGAACTGTCGCTGGGAAAAGACTATCAGAGGCGAAGAAAACCAGTGTGTGTGCAAACGAACGTGTTGTATAAACGATGCAAAAAGGTCGTATCCACGACGCGCTTACATAGCGCGTTTTCATCGCATGCTTTCGCTGCACGCTGCGGTTGCAAATAGGGAGCGATACATGTCCGTGGTGCCGGATCAGCCGATCGAGATGGGGCGCAACCGTGACTATCCACAAGCTGAGGTTTTGCACACTTGCGCTGTGCATCGCGTTCGCGTTATTGGGCCCCGGCGTGTGTCTGGCGGACCAGGTGAAAGTCATGATGTCGGGCTGGTTTGCGCCAGTGTATCGTGATCTGGGCCCGCAATTCGAGGACGAGAGCGGCTATACGCTGGCCACCGTCTGGGGCGCTGCAACAGGCAACGCCCTGAATGCGATTCCCGTGCGGTTTGCGCGCGGCGAGTGGGCCGACGTGCTGATCGTGGTCAGCAATGCGCTCGACGACCAGGTTCGCGCGGGCAACGTGGTGCCCGGCAGCAAGGTGGACTTCGCACGCTCGCCAATCGGCCTCGCGGTGCACGAGGGCGCGCCGCAACCGGACATCAGCACGGTCGACGCTTTGCGCCGCACGCTGCTTGCAGCGAAGTCGATTGTCTATCCGGATAGCGCGAGCGGCGTCTATATCGCCAACGAACTGTTTCCGCGTCTGGGCCTCGACGGGCGCATGAATAGCAGGAGCCGCATGGTCTCCGCCGAGCGGGTCGCCACTGTCGTCGCGAACGGCGACGCCGAGATCGGCTTGCAACAGGTCGTGGAACTGTTGCCGGTGAAGGGGATAATAGTGGTTGGCAGTCTGCCCGCGGAAGTACAACGTTACACGGTGTACTCCGGCGGCATTGCAACCACAGCGAGAAATCCTGTCGGCGCAGAAGCGCTGATCCGCTTTCTGTCCTCGCCGGAAGCGGCGGCCGCGATCACGCACAGCGGTCTCGAACCGATCACGGCACCGCAACCTCCTCCGCTGCCGCTGCTGCAGCCGCAACTGCCGCTGCAACCACCACCGCAACCGCAACTGGCGCCACAAGAACCGCAACCTCAACCGAATTGAGCGAAGCAGCCGTCCGGCCGATCGGCCATCACCGAAAGCCGGCCATCAACTGGCTGCCATCCCTTTTTCGGCCAGTTCTTTCTTCGCGCTTTCGTTCTTGGTCAGGTGCGTCAGGCCCATGCCGCGCAGGACGTTCGGCGCCTTCGTGAACTGGATGTTGTCATAGCCCACGATCTCGATGCGATTGCCCCAGGGGTCGCGAAAATCCAGAAATGGACCGTCGAGCGGCTTCACGCCCGCCGCCTTGAGTGCGGCGCGCGCCGCCTCCTTGTCATCGACAACGAGGCCGACATGGCGGCCGTCGTCGGCGGGCTGTTTGCGCCCCGCCTGCAACGCGATGAATTGATCGCCAAGATCGATGAAGGCCATCGTCCTGCTCTTGCCGCGCAACTGAAAGTCGAAGATGCGGCCATAGAATGCCAGCGCTTCCTCGATGTCGCCGACTTCCAGCGCGACGTGATTGAAGCCGATGACGCGCGGCCTGGTGGTTGAAGTGTCAACCATTTCCCCCTCCTTCTGCAGCCAGTGCATAGCGTTCGCAAACTCGCCCGGAACCGATATTCCGACGAGACACCCTCAAGTATGGGGATTGAAGTCGACTCGCACTAGCCGGTCAAACAAGATTTGTTGGAGTTATTTTTGAATAAGAATCGTACCCGATGCGGCGCGCGTGCATGGCGTAACCTATGATGGTTCGAGCGCAATGAGCCGGCAAACCGTGAGGGCACCAGCACCATGGACAGGACAGAGCGGACTATCAAGTGGCGCAGTTTGCCAAATGTAAGCAACGACGCGAACGAGCCACGCAATCCATTGCCTGCGGTCTGTGACGTCTCAGTGACGAACGTTTGCAACGCTGCATGCGACTTCTGCGGCTTTTCTCGTGAGAAGAAAATGGCAGGTCCGCGCCGCTATCTCGATCCCGATGCGTTCGAGCGTGCGATGCCGATGCTGCGCAGACGCAAGATTCGCTACATGACGCTGCAGGGCGGAGAGCCTCTGGTGCACCCGCAAATCGAATCGCTCGTAGGCTCGGCCACGAAAGCCGGCATCCAGTGCGGCGTGATCACGAACGGCTGGTTCCTTCCCCGCCACATCAAGCAGCTGGCTGACGCCGGCCTCAAGCGTCTCCTGATCTCGATCGATAGCGCGGACATGAGCGAGCACGAGCACAATCGCGGCCTGCCCGGCCTTGCGGCCCGCATCCGCGAGGGCATCACCCAGGCGCATGCTTTTGGCATCCCGGTTTGCGCAACGGTTACGGTGAGCCATCTGGTCCGTTACGCAGCGCTTCCCGAGACGCTCAATCAGCTTGGCTTCGATTCCGTGGTGTTCTCCTACCCAAGGCGCGACGCATTCGGTTCCACATCGCTCGTTTACGACGAAAATTCGAAGCTCGTCGACCTCAGCCGCGACGAACTGCTCGAAGCATTGAGTGCCATCGAGGCCCTCAAAAAGCGCTTTCGCGTGATGGACCCGGGCGCTGCACTGGACGAAGTCGCGCGGTTCGTGCGCGGCGAACAGCAACTCATTCCGTGCATCGCCGGGAGCAAGTATTTTTATATCGACTGGAATCTCGATGTCTGGCGTTGCGAACCGTGGCATGAGCCCATGGGCTCTGTGTTCGACCTCGACCGCCTGCCCGATCAACGCGAACCGTGCAACGCCTGCATGATGGGGTGCTACCGCCATGCCAGCGTGCTGATGCACGGCGCCAAGGCCGTCACTGACTCGGTCTATGCGCTCGGCAGGGGCGAGCTTCGCAGTGCTGTCAGCTTGTTGTTCCAGCGCGGCGTGGCGTATTCGCTGTGGGCTCTCGCCACCGAAGAATTACCTCGAACGGCGCTTGGCGCACTGGCAGGACGGAGCGGCGCACGCCGTTCATCGCCGCAAGGCGCATGAATCGAGGCTACGGGCAAATCACCGTCATGTTGAACGGGCCGCCGTTCGCCGCCGCGTGCGCGACGGCCTCGTTCGCATCGTCGAGCGCAAAGGTCGTCACGTCGAAATGGCGCAGATCGAGCAGCGCCCCGTGAATCAAACCTGTCATGAGCGTCACGGCGTGCGTGGGGTACATCCATTTGCCCCGCACCGTGATGTCATTGCGCATGATCCAAGGATAAGGCAGTTCGAGCCCGGCGCCACCGAGCATGCCGACCCCGCCCATCAGGACCACGCGCCCGTATGGGCGGACCGCCATCACCGCGGCGCGCACCGTCGTCGCCGGAACCGATGGCGGCATCAGGTCCATCACGCAGTCGATCGGCCCAGGCGCCGCCTGTTGCATGCGTTCGCGGTCCGTTGCTTCGTCGCCGGAAAGCGCCACGGTCCGCACGCGCTCGCCGAAGTTGCGCGCCAGTTTGTCGAGCGCCTGTACATTGCGCCCGGGGGCTACGACGCACCGCGCACCCATGGCGAGCGCGACCGCGACGCACGCGCTGCCGAAGTTGCCGGTCGCGCCGCTCACGAGCAGGATCTCGCCCGCCCGCAGATCGGACGCGAGCAGCCCGCCATAAGGCACGAGCAGCGTATTGAGCGCACACCATCGCGCAGCGTCGGCCGGATCGATGTCGCCGATACGCACCGCGTTTTCGGTCGGCACCCTAAGCTGTTCCGCGAACGGGCCATCATGAAAATAGCGCTGCAATTTCTGGCCGCCCTCGCCCCGCGCGCTCCAGCCCTGCAGCACGATGTCGGGCATGAGCGCGTCGTCGCGCGCGCGCACCGTCGGATCGCAGAACACCCAGTCGCCCGGTTGCAGTTTCGTCGCATCCGGGCCGACGGTCCGGACCCGGCCGATCGCGCCGCAACCAGGCACGATCGGCAGGTCGATGGGATAGCGGCGTTCTCCACTAAACACTTCCTGCGCATAGGACAACACCGGCGCCGCAACGACGTCCACGACGACCTCGCCAGTGCCGGCGGTGGGGTCCGGTATCTGTTCGATCGTGAGCGGCGCGTTGAGGGTTTTCAGAATGGCAGCTTTCATGGCGCTTCCAGAAGGGGGAACGAGCCGATTCTGGCAGGCTTAGAATCAGCAACAAGGCCCGCTGCGATCCCAGGATTGCGCAGTCCCACCCACCCTGCACGAAGCGAACGCGATGACAGCCACGACACAAACCCAATTCGGCGATTTTCTGCGCTCCCGGCGCAAGAAGCTGAGCCCCGACGAAGTCGGCCTCGGTGGCGGCAGGCGCCGCCGTACGCCCGGCCTGCGGCGTGAAGAGGTCGCGGAACTCGCGGGCATCGGCGTCGACTGGTATGTCCGCCTCGAACAGGGGCGCGCAGTCAGCCCTTCGGATGCGACGCTCGATGCGCTTGCCCACGCACTGCGGCTCGACAAGGCCGAAGCCGCCCATTTGCGCGTGCTCGCGCAGCGCGGCGAGGCGCGCGTCTTCGCCCGCGAGAGCGTGCCGCCGACCCTTGCGCGGATCGTCGCCAGTCTCGGTCTGCCCGCTTACGTCACGGGCCGGCGCTGGGACATCCTCGTGTGCAACGAGGCCGCCTCCGATCTGCTTGGCTTCGATCGCCTCGCTGCGGAAGATCGCAACATCATGATCTACATGTTCATCGAACCGGAGGCACGGCGGCTCTTTGGCGCGGGCTGGCCCGATGAAGCGCGCCGCATGATCGCGCTGTTTCGCACGAGCCACGACCTCTATGCGGGCGACCCGGCGTTCGTCGAACTGGTCGAGCGCCTGCGTTCAGGCAGCGAGGAATTCGTGAGGTGGTGGAGTACGCACGACGTGCGCAGCGGCGCGTCGGGCCAGAAGGTCCTGGCGCACGCGAAGCACGGTACGCAGCGCTACCAGTACGCAACGTTTCAGGCGAACGACGATCCGGCGCTGAAACTCGCGATTTATACGCCGGTCGACACGAATGCCGTCTAGCCTAGCGCGGCAACCAGCGTATGGTGCGCCCGCTTGCCGGCATGGTGTTTGACGCTCTGCCGGTGCGCACCGGACGTCGGGGCGCTCGGGTACGATGCGAGCCGCACCCTGACGCCGTGCGAGCGCGCGAGCATCGAATAGTGATGATGCGCACGGGCGCTTGCGTAATAGCGCGGTTCCACGACCGGCGTGTCGTCGCCGTTCAGCCATCGCCGTATCGTGACGAGATCGGCAGAGCGTCCCCACGAGGTTCGCGAGCCGAGCAGCGCAATCATCACCTGCCCGTTCGGCATGTTCGCATCGACCACGATGCAGCGCCCCGCCTCGCGGATATAGCCTGTCTTTGCGACCAGCACGTCCCAGTCGGCTGAGCTCACTATCGGGTCGGTGTTGTGATAGAACCGCGTCCTCGTGCCGATCGCCTCTTCGTAACGGGGAAGCGTCGTGTATTCGCTGATCAACGGATAGCGCGCCGCGGCGTCCGCCATCTTCACGACATCGCGCGCCGTCGAGAGATTCTCGGGCGAGAGCCCGGTTGGATCGTCGAAGTGCGTACTGGCCATATTCAGCGCGCGCGCCTTTTCATTCATCTGCCGGATGAACGCCGCCTGGCCGCCCGGGAACGCATGCGAAAGCGCGGATGCAGCGCGGTTCTCCGACGCCATGAGCGCAAGACGCAGCATCTCTCCTCGCTCGAGCGACGCACCGATAGGGATGCGGGACCCCGTATGCTTGAGCCGATCGATGTCGTCGTTGTCGACGGTCACCGTGTCACCCAACGGCTGGGCGCTGTCCAGCACGACCATCGCCGTCATCAGCTTGGTGAGCGACGCGATCGGCTGGGCCTCGTCGGCGTTCTTTTCGAGCAGGACTTCGTGGCGCGCGACGTCATACACGATCGCGCTGTGTGAATGGAGGAATGGCGTCTCGCCCCACGCGACGAACGGCGCCGAAGCGAGCAATAGCGCGCTGAGGAATTTTTTCATGGCGTTCACACCCTGGGACGGCAATCAGGCGATGGCGGGTCCAACGTGCAACTGATCCCCAACGATTCAACTGTAGTTGCTCGTTGCACGAATGAGTGTGGGAAAGAGGACAGAATTCTTGCCCTTCACGCCGAGTATTTAGCGGCTTGCGAAAATTCCTCGGGCGTCAGCGAAACCGCCCGTTTCATGGCGTCAGGCAGACAGCCGTTCGACGATCTCATCGAACGAAGGCCGCCTGTCGACCTGCTCGGCGAAACAGTCTGCAATCAGCGCATCGAAGCCGGCGTCGCGTTCATTAGCCTCTGCGGCCAGACGTTGCGCGAGTTCTTCCAGCAGACAGCCGAACGCACGCACCTCGATGCGCTCGAGCGCCTGGGACTGTGCGCGATCGTCGATATCGTGAAAGGACGCCGCGCCGAAGTCGCCGAGCAATACGTGCCCTGAGCCGTCGTGCAGGATGTTGTGCGCATAGAGATCGCCGTGCATGATCCCGCGCCCATGCAGATGCCGCGCCGCCGACGCGATCCCGCGTGCGATCTGCAACGCAACCAGCCTGTCGAACAGAACATCGGCTGCGTAGACGTCCCGCGTACACGAGTCGAGGCTCGGCGGCCCGGCGAGATTGACGAACGACGGAGGGATCAGTTCCATCACGAGGCCGTGCTCGCCCAGCGGATGACCCGTGATCTTGCCGAGCACCGGGATGAGGTTCGCGTGCGGCCCGGCTTGCAGGCACGCCGCCATTTCCAGTTCCGGCAAACCGTCGCTCGTGACCGCGCCCTTGAACAGCTTGACGGCCACCGCCTCCACCGGATGCCCGTCGCGCAGGAGACGCGTCGCGCGATGCGTCACGCCCGATGCGCCCTCGCCGAGCGTTTGTCCGAGTGCGAGCGTATGCCAGTCGATATCGGGCACCGGCGAATCGGCCAGCGCCACCTGCTCGCGCACCACGTTCAGCGGATTGCCGGCGTAGGCGAGCCACGCCAGGCGCGGCAGGCGCAACAGCCAGTCGGGCAACGCGTCGAGCCGGTTCGCCGAAATCCGCAGCAGCTCGAGCCGGCTGCACGCGGCCATCGTCTCGGGCAACGAGCGCAGCCGGTTGCCGGCAAGCATCAGCTTCTGCAGATTCGGACGTTCGCCGATTTCAGGCGGCAGCGCGTCGATGTCGTTATCGGTCAGGATCAGCCAGCGCAATTGCGGCGGCAGCGCGCACCCCGTAACGCGGCGAATGCGGTTCGCCTTGAAGCCGACCATGCTCAGCGATTCGCAGTCGCCGAGTACCGGCGGCAACTCGGTGAACGGGTTGTTCGAAGCGAACAGTATGCGCAGACGGCGCAGCCTCGGCAGGTCGTCCGGCAGCGACGTGAGCGCATTGCCCGAGAGGTCGAGCACCTCGAGGGTGTCGGCGAGATCGAAGATTTCGCGCGGAAATTCGGTCAACCCGCAAGCGAGCTTGAGCTGTCGTGCGCCGGCGAGTTGCCCGTCACGCAGTTGTTCGAGAGTAGCGGTCTTCACGCGTGAATTGAATCGAGTAATGGCAAGGAAGTCGCAAGCGCCGCTGCACAACGCAGCGCCGACCATCGCAATTCTAGCGGGTGATTCGCCTGGACTGCATCCTGGGCCGCATTTCCGACTGCATGTTTCAGGAATGCGCCGGGTCGCTTGCGGCAGCCTGCTCAGGCACGCTCGACGCGGACCAGCCGCCGCCCAGCACCTTGTACAGCGTGACCTGATTCGAGAGCTTCGCCAGCTCGTCGGTGACGAGTTGCTCCTGTGCCGTATAGAGCGTGCGCTGCGCGGTGAGCACGGTCAGGAAGCTGTCGGTGCCGGTCTTGTAGCGCGCCTGCGCGAGGTCGTAGTAATCCTGCGCCGATTTCACGTAGTCGCGGTCCGCCGCGACCTGCTCGACATAGGTCGCGCGCCCCGCCAGTGCGTTCGACACTTCCTTGAACGCCGTCTGAATCGCCTTTTCGTAGTCGGCCACGTCGATATCCTTCTCGATCTTCGCAACGTCGAGCGACGCCTTGTTGCTGCCGTAGTCGAAGATCGGCATCGTGATCGTCGGCGCGAAGGTCCACGCGCCCGTGCTCGCCTTGAACAACTGCGAGAGGCTCGTGCTAGCCGTGCCGGCGCTCGCCGTCAGCTCGATCTTGGGAAAGAACGCCGCGCGCGCGGCGCCGATGTTCGCGTTCGCCGCCTTGAGCGTATGCTCCGCCTCGATGATATCGGGCCGTCGCGCGAGCAAGTCGGACGGGATGCCCGCATCGACGTCCGCGAACATGGCGTCGCTCTCGAGCAGCGTAGACCCAGTGGCGAAGTCGTCGGGCAATGGACAGCCGATTTCGGCGATCAGATTGTTGCGGTCCTGCGCGACCGCGCGCGTGTATGACGCCACGCTCGCGCGAGCGCTCGCAAGCGACGTTTGTGCCTCGCGCACGTCCTGAAGCGACGCGCTGCCGACCTTCATCATGCTCACCGTGAGGTCGTAGGTGTTCTGGTCGGCCGCGGCGGTGTCGGTCGAAACCTTCAGCAAGGTCTCATCGGAGAGCAATTGCAGATAGTCGGTCGCGACATCGGCCACGAGCGAAAGCTGCGTACTCGTGCGCGAGGCCTGCGTCGACAGATAGTTCTCGAGCGCCTGGCGCTTGAGGCTGCGGATGCGCCCGAAGAAGTCGATTTCCCACGACGTCGTGCCGACGGAAACGGTATTCGAGTGGCTCACCGCGCCGTCGGTGCGCGTGTTCGTGAGCGAGCCGCCGGCGTCGATCGTCGGCGCCAGCTCCGCGCGCGTGATGCGGTACTGCGCCTCGTACTCGGCCACCTGCAGCGCCGCCACCCGCAAGTCCCGGTTGTGGTCGAGTGCGAGCGCGATCAGTTCCTGCAGGCGCGGGTCCTTGAAGTAATCGCGCCAGCCGACGTCGGCCGCGTTCGGCGCCGCAGGTGATGTTGAGGGCGTAGCCGCCGATGCACCCGTAGCGTACGCGGCGCCCGTTGGCCAGGCGGTGGCGACCGGCGCAGCGGGCCGTTGATAAACCGGGTCGAGAGAACACGCACTCAATGCTGCCGCACAGAGCACGGACAGAAGCTTCAATTTCATTCCTGGTCCTTTGCGTGCTGCACGGCTTCGCCGTCGCCATGCTCCTTGAACAGCCGGCGCACGACGATGAAGAACACGGGCACGAAGAAGATGGCGAGCGCCGTCGCCGCGATCATCCCGCCGGCGACGCCGGTTCCGATCGCATGGCGCGCGGCCGAGCCCGCTCCGGTGCTGATCACGAGCGGCAGCACGCCGAACACGAACGCCAGCGATGTCATCAGGATCGGCCGCAAGCGCTGGTGCGCCGCCTCGAGCGTGGCCTCGACGAGCCCACGGCCCTGCTCCTGGAGGTCCTTCGCGAATTCGACGATCAGAATCGCGTTCTTCGTTGCGAGGCCGATTGTCGTCAGCAGGCCGACCTTGAAATAGACGTCGTTCGACAGCCCGCGCAAATGCGCGCCCAACAACGCGCCAAGCACGCCGATCGGCACCACGAGAATGACCGCGAGCGGCACCGACCAGCTCTCATACAGCCCCGCGAGGCACAGGAACACCACGATCAGCGAAATCGCATACAGATACGTGGCCTGCGAACCGGCAAGCACTTCCTGATACGACTGCCCCGTCCACTCGATGCCGAATCCGGTGGGCAACTGCCTCGCGAGATTTTCGACGGCGGCCATTGCCTGGCCGGTGCTCACACCGGGCGCGGGCTGTGCGCTCATCTGCATCGCCAGTTCGCGGTTGTAGCGCTCGATCTGCGGCGGCCCGAACGTCCAGCGCGTGGTGGCGAATGCTGAGAACGGCACCATCTGGCCGTCGTAGCCCGACGTCGTGGTGGACGTCGTGGACGTTGTAGACGTTGAAGCCGAAGTCGAACTCGACGACGAACTCGAGGATGACGAAGTACTCGACGACGACGAATCCGCGCGCACATACCATTGCCCGATGTCGTCCGGCATCATCCGGTACGGTGCGTCCGCCTGCACGTAGACCTTCTGGATCCGCCCGGTATCGATGTAGTTGTTCACGTACGCGGAGCCGAACGCGGTGGAAATCGTCGTGTCGACATCGGCGATCGACAGCCCGAACGCACTCGCCTTTTCGCGGTCGATATCGACGTAGAGCTGCGGCGTATCTTCGAGGCCGGCCGAGCGCGTCATGGCGAGCGACGGTTCCTTCGCGGCCAGCGCGAGAAACTGGTTGCGCGCCTTCAGCAGCTTGTCATGCCCCTGGCCCGCGCGGTCCTCGATCTCGAAGTCGAGGCCGCTTTGCGTGCCGAGACCATGAATCGCGGGCTCGTTCATCACGAAGATCTGCGCATCGCGATTGCCCGCGAAGACCGCGTTCGCGCGATTGATCACCGCCTGCGCGCTATCGTTCGACCCGCGCTGGCTCCAGTCCTTCAACTGCACGAACGCCAGCGCATTGTTCTGCCCTTGCCCGTTGAAGCTGAAACCGTTCACGGCCATCACGTGCGTTACCGCGGGCTGCTTCAGAAAGTATTGCTCGACGGCTGCCACGGTCTGAAGCGTCTTCGAAGAAGGCGTGCCGACCGGCGCCGAAATCGACACCATGATCGAGCCCTGATCTTCCTCCGGCAGATACGACGAAGGCAGCGTCGCGTACAGAATGCCGACCACGCCCGCAATGAGTGCATAGCCGAGCATCCAGCGCGCGGGCCTGGCCACCACGCGCGCCAGCGTGGTGCTGTAGCGCGCGTTGCTCTTCGTGAAGAAGCGATTGAACGCGCCGAGCAAGCCGCGGCTCTGCGCATGTTCGACGGCCGACGGGTTCAGCAGGCTCGCGCAGAGTGCGGGCGTGAGCGTCATGGCGAGCAGCACCGAGAGCACCATCGCCGAAACGATAGTGACAGAGAACTGGCGATAAATCGCGCCGGTCGAGCCGGAAAAGAAGGCCATCGGGATGAAGACGGCGGTCAGCACCGTCGTCACGCCTACGAGCGCGCCGGTGATCTGGCTCATCGCTTTCTTCGTGGCCGCCTTCGCGTCGAGCTTTTCCTCGGCCATGATGCGCTCGACGTTCTCGACGACGACGATCGCGTCGTCCACGAGCAGGCCGATCGCGAGCACCATCGCGAACATCGAGAGCACGTTGATCGAGAAGCCTATCGCCGACATCACGCCCAGCGTGCCGAGCAGCGCAACCGGCACGACGATCGTCGGAATCAGCGTCGCACGCAGGTTCTGCAGGAACAGATACATCACGAGGAACACGAGGATCACCGCTTCGAAGAGCGTCTTCATGACCTCCTCGATCGAGATCTTCACGAACGGCGTGGAGTCGTACGGATACGCAATCGCCACGTCTTTGGGCAATTGCGGCTGCAGCTCTACGAGCTTCGCGCGCACGGCCTTCGCGACCGCCATGGCGTTCGCACCCGTCGAGAGCTTGACGGCCAGCGCGGCCGCCGGCTTGCCGTCGAGCCGCGAGGACGTATCGTATGAATCGCCGCCCACCTCGACGCGCGCGACGTCCTTCAGGCGAACCTTCGAGCCGTCGCTGTTCACGCGCAGCAGAATGTCGCCGAACTGGTCGGCCGTCGTCATGAGGCTCGACGCCGAGATCGTCGCATTGATCGCCTGGGAGTCCGTAGCAGGCGCGCCGCCGAGTTCGCCGACGGAAAGCTGCACGTTCTGATTGGTGACCGCTGTCGTCACGTCGGACGCAGTGACGCCGAAGCTGCGCAGCTTCACGGGATCGAGCCAGATCCGCATGGCGTGCTGCGCGCCAAAGAGCGTGACGTCGCCCACACCGTTGATCTGGGTAAGCGGGTCCTCGATCTGCGTCGCGATGACATTGCCGAGGTCGATCGAATCGAGCGTGCCGCCCGGCGACGAGAGCGCGACGATCATCAGAAAGTCGCTCGACGCCTTCGCCACCTGCACGCCCTGCTCCTGCACCGTCTCCGGCAGCGAGGCGGTGGCCTGGGTCACCTTGTTCTGGACCTGCACCTGCGCGATGTCCGGATTGGTGCCGGGCCTGAACGTCAGGTTGATGGTCGCCTGCCCCGCGCCGCTGCTCGTCGACGACATGTACAGCAGGTTATCGATGCCGGAAAGCTTCTGCTCGATCACCTGCGTGACGGTCTTCGCGACCGTGTCGGCGGAAGCGCCCGGATAGGTTGCCGTGACCTGCACCGAAGGCGGCGCGATGGTCGGATATTGCTCGATCGGCAACGTGGTGGTCGCCGCAGCGCCGATCAACATGATGACGATCGCAACGACCCACGCGAGGATCGGGCGCTGAATGAAGAAACCTGCCATGCGCCCTCCTTACGACTTCGCAGCAGACGCAGCAGCGGCTGCGGTGGCCGAATCCGCGGCCACGTGAACCGCCACGCCGGCCTGCACCTTTTGCAGCCCGCTCACGATCACGCGATCGCCGGCTTGCAATCCGCTCGTGACGATCCACTGGTCTGCATAGGCACTATCCGCGTGTACCGCAACCTGCTTCGCGTGTCCGGTCGCATCGACGACCCATACGCTCGCGCTGCCGTCCGAAGCGCGCGTGACCGCGAGTTGCGGAACGAGCAGCGCGTTCGTGCTCTCGCCCTCGTCGAGCTGCGCGCGCACGAACATGCCGGGCAGCAGTTCGCCGTCCGGGTTCGGGAAAACCATGCGCACCGTCACCGAGCCCGTTGTCGCGTCGACGGTGATGCCCGAAAACTGCAGCACGCCAGCGTGTGCGTATGGCGTGCCGTCCTCCATCACGAGCTGCACCGCCGCGCCCGTGCCCGACCGCTTGAGCCGGCCCGACGCAAACGCCTTGCGCAAACGCAGCCAGTCGGCGCTCGAGCGCGTGACGTCGAGGTACATCTCGTCGTATGCCTGAATGGTGGCGAGCGCCGTGGTCTGCCCTGAAGTCACGAGCGCGCCTTCGGTCACCGACGAAGCGCCGATGCGGCCCGAAATGGGCGCCGTGATCCGCGTGTAGCCGAGATTGATACGCGCCGACTCGAGCGATGCGCGATCCGCGATCACGTCAGCCTCGTCCTCGCGAACGGCCGCGATCGCATCGTCGTTGTCCTGTGCGCTGACCGCGTTGATCTTCACGAGCTGGGCGTAGCGATCGGCTTTCGTCTTCGCGGAAGCGAGCGTTGCCTCGGCCTTCGCGAGCGTGCCGCGCGCCTGATCGTACGTCGCCTGGTAGGTGGCCGGATCGATCTGGTAGAGCACCTGCCCCGCCTTCACGTCCGAACCCTCGACGAAGAACCGCTTCTGCACGATGCCGCCGATTTGCGGCCGCACATCCGAGACCTTGAGAGACGAAAGGCGGCCCGAAAGCTCGGCCGTCATCACGATGCGCTGCGGCGCGAGCGTCTTGACGCCGACTTCGACGCTCTGGCTGGCGGGGTTAGCGGGCATCCCGGCGTCGTGACGTTGACAGCCGGCGATCAATATGGCGGTCGAGCAGAAAAGCGCCGCGCCGAGGCGTTGGCCCTTCCTGTTCCATCCCTCTCTTGCATGAATCTGTTGTGGCATATATTCCATCGAATCGTGCGTTGACGCGCCCTGCCAGAACAAGGCAAGGCGCAAAGCCATTGACTCGTAGTACTAAGCGGTTGAAGTCTTGCAGCCCGGTAAGGCTGATGCCTCGTTGCGCATCAACTTCGAACCCTGAATTAATGTCCCGGTCACATAACTAAACTGAACGGTATGGTTTATAATGGAACGATCGATGACTGTCAATCGCCTTGCCCGGCAACGAATGTTTCATTCCATGACGGACGAGGGTATTGGCGTGGACGCTCGCGTCCCAGGCCCGAGAACAAGTGAGGAAGGGAGACCCGATGAGAAAGAAGACCGAAGAAAAGCGTCAATCCATCATCGAAGCCGCGCTGGCAGTGTTCCGGGACGTCGGCTTCGAGCAGGCGTCGATGACGCAAATCGCGGCTCGTTCGGGCGCGTCGAAGGCGACGCTGTATAGCTATTTCGAGTCGAAAGAGGCGTTATTTGCTGAAACAATGACGAGCCGCGCCGGAAGGGAAATCCGGCATGCGTTCAGTCAACTGACGCTCGAAATGCCGCTGGGCGAGTCGCTCGTCGCGTTTGGGGTCCACTTCCTGACGGCCGTGCTGCAGCCCTCTTTTCTCGCAACGCGCCGCCTGTGCTACCAGGAGGTCGACCGGTCGAACGTGGGCCGAGCCTTGTATGAATCGGGTCCAAAACGGGGCTTGATGCACGTGCGCGACTTTCTGGCGAGCGCGATCGAGGCGGGCACAATCCGGCCGTGCGATCCAGGCGTCGCGGCGCGACATCTACTGGCGCTTCTCGAAGCCGAGTTGGTCGAAATTGCGACGCTAGGCTATGAGGTCAAGGCCTCGCGCGCGAAATTGCTGGAGGTCGTGAACCGGGCAATCGATGTATTTCTCGCGGGCTATGCCGTGACAGCGCCGCAAGCGAACCGCAAGGGTCCGCAGAACGCAAAATGATGGCGGGATTCGCGAGCGCAAGCCCGCATCAGCAAGGCGCAACATGCGGAATCATCGCAGCCTGCCCGTGCAGCACACCCGTTTCGTCGATCAGTTGCCATACGGTCGCGCGCTCGATCCAGAAGCGCTGCCCCGACTTCGTAATGCGGATGCCGCGATAGTCTTTCACGAAGCCTTCGCGCGTCACCGAATCGAGAAATGCCTGCCGCTCGCTACGCTCGGGCGCCTGCGCGGAAAGACGCGAAGGCAGCGCCGTGATTTCGTCCCAGTCGTAGCCGAAGATCGCTTGCGCGCGACGATTGCCATACATGAATACGGGGTCCGCCTGCGTGCCGTGCGCAAGCAAGCCGAACGGCGCGCGTTCGTAGAGCCAGGCCGCGCCCTCTGTGTCGCCCATGCCTTCGGGCACGAGCGCGACGCCCAACAGGCGGCGATAGCTGTTCGCGAGAAGGCGAAATAATTCGGTATCCGTGTTCGGCGACATTCAGACTGGCTCCTTCGAGTCGAGGGGTTGCTTGCGCGTTGCGCAATTCTATCAACCGCTTGTAAAAACCCGCGCCCTGCCTCACGATCCGCCGTCTCGATGCGCCAACTACGGACATCCACGATGTCTATCTGCACTTGCACCCGAATCCGGCTTGCTTCGGGTGAAGTGGTAAAGGCCATCGACATCATTGGCCGAAGCGGCCTCGTGTATCGGCGCAATTCGCAGACCGGTCAGATCGAAGCGCTGGAAAGTGCGAGAAGCTGGGTGTCGCTGCATCCGTCGCTTCACCGTCCCTCGCCTCAACGGTATCTCGTCACGCCAGACAGCCGAGGCTCGATTCGAAGCGTTTGAAGGAGAGGCCGATCTCTAATTCGCCGCGCCGCACGCGCATGGTGTTCGCAACAGCTTACGTATGACGAAAGACGGCGTAATCCGCAAAAACTCAAGAACAGCAGACTTGAGCCGTAATAGGGAAGTCGGCGCGTCATGCGCCTTGCATTTTTAGCCATTCGAACCCCATGAAACTCAGCCGCAAGATTCCCCTCGCCTTCGCCGCGTCGCTCACCCTCATGTCGGCGGGTGCGTTCTACGGCATCCACACGCTCAACCAGGCGATCGATACCTACCGCACCACCGTGCAGGACGCCGCCGCGAACGAGCGCATGGTGTCGGCCACGCTCGTCGAGTTCAAGCTGCAGGTGCAGGAGTGGAAAGACACACTCCTGCGTGGCAAGGACCCGCAAAAACTCGATCGTTACTGGAGCGCGTTTCAGAAGCGCGAGCGCACCGTGAACGATCTCGCCGCCGGGCTCGAAACGAAGCTGCCCGAAGGCGAAGCGCGCACGCTCGTCGCGCAGTTCGCCGAGGCGCACGAGGCGATGGGCCAGGGGTACCGCAAGGGCTTCGAGGCGTTCAAGGCGGCGGGCGCCGATCCTGTTGCGGGCGATACCGTGGTCGCCGGCGTCGATCGCGCGCCCGCCCAACTGCTCGACCGCGCCGCACAGATCATTGCCGCCACCAACGCGCAAGTGGCCGCCCAGGCCGCGGTGCAGGCCGCGCACGCCACCATCGTGAGCGCAGTGCTGATGGTGGCCGCGTTCCTGCTCGCGCTGGCGGGCGGCGTGCTGTTCAGCCGTACTGTCACGAGCCCGCTGGGCCGTGCCGTGGACTTCGCGCGCGAGGTCGCCGACGGCGACCTGTCGACCGATCTGCATGCACATGGCGACGACGAGACCGCGGAACTGCTCACGGCGCTTTCGAAAATGCAGACGAGCCTCGCACGCGTGGTGAGCGAAGTTCGCGCCAACGCCGAAGGCGTGGCAACGGCGAGCGCGCAGATTGCCTCGGGTAACCAGAATCTGTCCTCGCGCACCGAAGAGCAGGCTGCATCGCTTGAAGAAACGGCCGCGAGCATGGAGGAGCTGACGTCGATCGTACGCATGAACGCGCAGAACGCGGAGCACGTCAGTTCGCTCGCGGGAACGGCGGCGCAGACCGCGGCGCGCGGCGGCACGGTGATGCGAGGCGTGGTCGGCACGATGCAATCTATCGCGGACAGTTCAAGCAAGGTCGGCGAGATCATCGGCTTGATCGACGGCATCGCGTTCCAGACCAACATCCTTGCGCTCAACGCCGCCGTCGAAGCGGCGCGTGCGGGCGAGCAAGGCCGCGGTTTCGCCGTTGTCGCGGGCGAGGTTCGCACGCTCGCGCAGCGCAGCGCGAGCGCGGCGCGCGAGATCAAGGCGCTCATCGAGCAGTCGAAAGTACACGTCGAAAGCGGATCGTTCCAGGTGGCCGACGCCGGCCACATCATCGACGAGATCGTCGAAGCCGTGCAGCGGGTTTCCGGCACCGTGCAGGAGATTTCGACGGCGTCGCGCGAACAGTCGACGGGCATCGAGCAGGTGAACATCGCCGTCACGCAAATGGACGAGGTCACGCAGCAGAACGCGGCGCTCGTGGAGGAGGCTTCGGCCGCGACGTATGCGCTGGCTGAACAGGCACACGCGCTTCGCGAGACCGTGTCCGCGTTCAGGCTCAGGGAAGGCGCCATTGCCTGACTTCGAGCGATTGCCGCGCGCGCCCTGGGGGACATAAGCGCCGCCTCCTCCCGCTCTGAGCCTGCAACCCCGGCTGGTCTGCGCAACGCAGACCGGCCGTAATTGACTGGCACGCCCGGCCGCGGCTCGCCTTGCGGCTCGGGCAACCGCCGCCGCCGGGTTCGCGCTCCAATTTTGTGAGGCGATACGCCGCACTGAAACTTCGCTCCCATTGCTTGAAAGCAAATCTTACGAAATGTAAACTTGATGCAAGCTTTGGATTCGGACGCAGTCTTCCCGAGGCTTCCCTCGAAGCTCGAGTCAATCCATCGATAACTTAGTCATCCTTTACTTCCTTGCCCTGGAGAAAACCATGAACTCGTACATCAACCGACTCAACGCCACGTTCGCGATCGCCGGCCTCCTCATGATGGCGCCGTTCATGGCCATGGCCCGCTTGCCAGCGCCGAGCGCTGTCCCGCATGGCGAATCTCTCGTCAAGAAGCGCACGTCGAACCGCTTCGCCGATGAGGAGCGTCGCGCCAGCGAATCCGGTGGAAGTGAATCCGTTAGTGAGTGATCAACATTCCTAAGTAAATTTCATCTCACTTCCTCTTTTCTTGAACGCTATTTGGAGCATTCACCATGAAAGCGAAAGTCACGACACTCTTCGTTATTGCCGCCCTGCTCGCCACGACAGGCACCGCGTTCGCATCGCAGCCCGAACACCGGCCTGGCAACCCGCCGCCTACGTCGATCGAACGAGCCAACCGTCCGGTCGGTGCGATTCCGCATCGCGACTGGCATCGTGGTGACCGCCTGCCGCCTGAATACCGTGATCGGATTTTCGTGGTCGAAAACTGGAATCAGCATGGCCTGAAAGCGCCCCCGCGTGGCTACCACTGGGTCGGCGTAGCCGGCGACTACGTGCTCGTTGCCAGCGCGACCGGCGTGATCTCGACGGTTCTGACCGCCGGCAGCCATTGATCATGCCGTTGTCTTTCCACGATATGCCCGCTCTTCGCCGCAACGCGGCCAAGGGCCGGCAACCAGCAGCGACCTGAAATCGAGCCGCAACGACGGCAAAACAACTAACTCTCGCAAATCCCCGGCACGGCAACTTTCTGGAAGATATGCGGCGACGCGATCACCGAGGAAGGATAAGCGGCCAGACTCGACCGGAACGCCGGCGCAGAGAATGCCGCCCGAAAATGCGCCGTGGATTCCCACACTGCGTAATTCATATAAGCCGGTTGCTCTCCGATCGCCCGATGGAGCTGCGTTGAAATAAAGCCGGGTTGCTGCTTCATGAACGCAGCGTCTTCCTGCCAGGCCTCCAGAAACTTCGCCTCATCGGCCAGATCCAGTGTGAAAACGTTCACGAGCACAACGGGCTCGGCGTCAACGGCAAGTTGACGTTCGATCGGGAAAGAAGGATCAAGCGGTCGCAATTGCAGCATGGTGCACTCCAGAGTCTAAAAGCATGATGTCAACCGGTCATGGCCAATATATAGTATATTGACATGATGATGTCAATTTAGAAATAGGGTGCCATATGCGCGAACTCGCGAGAACACCGGTCGGCGAACTCCTGTCGGGCATCATGCTCGAGCTCTTCCGGCTCAATAGCGGACTGCTCACTTCGGGCGACCGCCTGGTCGAGGGCCTCGGCCTCACGAGCGCACGCTGGCAGATGCTCGGCGCCATCAGGGCCGCGCAACGGCCGCAGCCGGTGGCCTGGATTGCCCGCGATCTGGGGGCCAATCGGCAAAACGTGCAACGAATCGTGAATGACCTGGCCAACGACGGTCTGGTCCGCTTCGAGGCCAACCCTCACCACCGCCGCGCGCAGCTTGTCGTTTTGACCGACGAGGGCCGGCAAGCTTTCGAAGCGGCCATGCGTCTTCAGGCCCCCTGGATCAACCAGCTCTCCGCTGGCGTGACCGCCAGCGAAATCAAGACCTTGCACCGCGTCATCACGAAATTGCAGTCGAATCTGGACCAAATGGCCGGAGCCGACGAGCCGGATTGATCGACAGCGCTGCTTGCGCATGCAATGTGCTACAGCAGGGCATCGTTACCATCCGCGAGGCGAGGCCCACGCATGTCGACCATTGCCCTCATTGTCGTGACGGTCGCGGTGACGCTCGTCGTCATCCTGGTGATCGCGAACCTCACGAGCGGCGAAAAGAAGATCGAGCACAAGATCGACCGGCTTTACGCGAGCGACAGTCCGCAGTTCATCCGCTCGATGGGGCTGCTGCTCGGGCCGCCCGTCGTGGGAGGCAATCGCTTCGAGGTGCTCGTGAACGGCGACGAGATCTTTCCGTCGATGCTGGCCGGCATCCGCGCGGCGCAGCACACCATTACCTTCGAGACCTTCATTTACTGGTCCGGCGCGATTGGCGAAGAAGTCGCCCGCGCGCTGTCCGACAAGGCGCGCGCGGGCATCGCCGTGCACGTGCTGCTCGACTGGGTCGGCTCGTCCAAAATGGACAAGCGTTATCAACGCATGCTGCGCGAGGCGGGCGTCCAGCTCGTCCTGTATCACAAGCCGCACTGGACGGGCCTCGGCCGCATGAACGACCGCACGCACCGCAAGTTGCTGGTGATCGACGGACGCATCGGTTTTACGGGCGGCGTAGGCATCGCCGACGAATGGACCGGCCATGCGCAGGACGAAAAGCACTGGCGCGATACGCACTTTCGCATTGAAGGCCCGGCGGTCGGACAGATGCAGGCGGTCTTCATGGACAACTGGGTCAAGTCGACGGGCAATGTGCTGCACGGCCCGCAGTACTTTCCCGCGATCGACGCCGCGGGCAACGGCCTCGCGCACGTGTTCAGCAGTTCGCCCTCTGGCGGCAGCGACGACATGGAGTTGATGTACCTCATGGCGATCACCGCCGCGGCGCGCTCCATCCATTTGTCGACGGCGTACTTCGTGCCGGACAAGCTGACGATCAACGCGATCGTCGAGGCGGCGAAGCGCGGCGTGAAGGTGCGCATCATCACGCCGGGCAAGCGCATCGATACTCACACGGTGCGCGAGGCCTCGCGTGCGTGCTGGGGCGACCTGCTCGCGGCCGGCGTGGAGATGTACGAGTATCAGCCGACGATGTTCCACTGCAAGCTGATCGTCGTCGACGAATATCTGGTGTCGGTCGGCTCGACCAACTTCGACAGCCGCTCGTTCAAGCTCAACGACGAGGCCAATCTCAACATCTACGACCGCGATTTCGCGCGCCAGCAGACGGCCATTTTCGATGCCGACGCTGCCCTCGCCAAACGCATCACGCTCGAAGACTGGCGCCGCCGGTCGTTACGGGAAAAGCTGCTCGAACACGCAGCCGCCCTCCTCGATTCGCAGTTGTGACGCCTGCCGCGAGCGCCGCGCCGCCAATCGACAAGAAAGCGAAGATCGCCGACAATCGGTGCCCGACATCGGGCTGTCGAGAAAGCAAAACAGAAAAAGGGACCGCAATCCATGCTGCACATCGAGGATCTGGCCGCTCCGCCAGAGGGGTTTCTTCCCGACGAGCCGGAGGGGGCGGAGTTTTACCAGGCCTTTCAGACGGCCCGGCTGGATGATTTCAGCTTCGGTTATTTCGCCGTGTACCGGGACAGCGCGCTCGTTACCGTGGCGCCCTACTTCGTGATGGATTTCCGGCTCAACACCCTGCTTCCCAGCGGCTGGCTGAAGCAAAGCCTGAGCTGGATCCGCTTCAAGCTGGCCTGCATCGGGCATCCGACCGTCGATGCCGGCCGCATCCAGGGCGAAGTCTCGCAGGAGACGCTCGCGGCCATCAGCACGGCGCTTGCGAAGAAAGGGAGCCTGCTCGCGTACAAGGGTTTCACCGAGGACTTGCCGCTGCGCGGCTTCGTGGCGGCAAAAGGCCTGCCCGTGCCGGTGCTGTCGATCGGCCCGGACTACTACCAGGCCATGAAGAGCGACCGCAGGAACCTGCTCAAGCGTAAGCTGAAAAAGGCCGCCGCACTGCGCTATGAAGAATGCGCGGGTCTGCCCGATCACCTCGTCGCCAGAGTGTATGAGTTGTATCTGAACACCTGGCAGAAAGCCGAGTTGAAGTTCGAGAAGCTCACGCCGGAGTACTTCGCCAATACCCGCAGCCTTAGCCATTATCTGCTGTACTTTCTGGACGACGAGTTGATTGGCTTCACCCAGTTGATCGGCAAGGGAAGGCACCTCGTCAACCGCTATATCGGGCTCGACTACGCCAGGAGCCAGGAGTACGGCTTGTACTTCGCCATGTTCATTCGCACGGTCGATTTCGGCATTCGCGAAGGTTTCGAGGAAATCGAGCTGGGCGCGACGTCCTATGAGTTCAAACGCATCCTCGGCGCCCGCCAGATTCCCACCTGGAATCACTACCGGCACAACAACGCGTTGGTCAACTGGCTGCTCGGCAAGCTGCGCAGCGTGCTGGAACCGTCGGAGTCCGAACTGCGTTAGCGCCCGACCGATTGGTTCGGTGCGTCCCACCTGCCGGCAACACGCGTTACAGGCGATAATGTGCCAAACGCAATCGACTTGAGAAACGGAGTGAGAATGAGCAAGCAAGGCTTCACCACTGGCATCGTTCACGGCGACAGGATCGCGGGCACCGAGCACGGCGGCGTGCGCCAGCCGATTCATACGTCCGTGCAATATGGTTTCGAGCGCGTCGAGGACCTGATCGGCGTATTTCAGGGCACGAAGAAAGGGGGTTTCAACTACGCGCGGCAAGGCACTCCCACGACGGCGGCTCTCGAGCGCAAGATCACGAGCCTGGAAGGCGGCACCGGCACAGTCTGTTTCAGCACCGGCATGGCCGCGATCACGGCGACCTTCCTCACGCTGCTGCGTGCGGGCGATCATCTCGTGTCGAGCCGCTATGTGTTCGGCAACACCAACAGCCTGTTCGGCACGTTGCGCACGCTCGGCGTGGAAGTCACGACCGTCGACGCCAGCGACGCCGAAAACGTGAAGAACGCCATCCGGCCGAATACGCGCATGGTGTTCGTCGAAACCATCGCGAATCCGGGCACGCAGATCCCCGACCTGCAAGGCATCGGCGAGCTGTGCCGCGAGCGCGGCATTGTCTACGTCGTCGACAACACGATTACCTCGCCCGCCTTGTTCCAGCCGAAGGCGGTCGGCGCGAGCCTCGTCATCAACTCGTTGACGAAGACCATCGCGGGCCATGGCGCCGCGCTCGGCGGCGCGGTGACCGATACGGGCCTGTTCGACTGGAGCACGTATCCGAACATCGCCGACGACTATCGGCGTTCGGCACCGAAAGATCAGGGGCTCCTGCAGATCCGCAAGAAGGGCCTGCGGGACATGGGGGCATCGTTGTCGTCCGAGCAGGCGCACGCCATCGCCATGGGCGCTGAAACGCTCGCCCTGCGCGTGAAGCAAAGCAGCGACAATGCGCTCGCGCTCGCACAGTTTCTCGAAGGCCACGAAGCCATCGGCAAGGTGTTCTATCCGGGCTTGAAGAGCCATCCGCAATACGAGGTTGCCCATGCGCTCTTCAAGGGCGCGTCGTGGCTGCTCTCATTTGAACTGCTCAACGTGGAGCGCATGATCGACGTCGTCAACGCGCTCCAGCTGCCGATCAAGGCGACCGGCCTCGGCGACACGCGCACGCTCATCATTCCTGTCGCGCCGACGATCTTTTTCGAAGCCGGCGCAGAAACGCGCAAGGCGATGGGCATCTCCGACGGCATGCTGCGGCTTTCGGCGGGCATCGAAGATATCGACGACCTGATTGCAGACTTCTCGCAAGCGCTCAAGCTGGCAGCATAACGCCGGGAGCGTCGATGTCGTGAACAGGGCCAGCACTCGCTGGCCCTGCGCGTTTTCGACGCTGATGCCGCTTACGGATTGAAGCGTTTTGCCTCGTCGCGCCAGTAGTGCTGCTGCTGCCAGCCAAGCAGGCGTTTGAGCTTCTCGTTGCTGAGCAGCGTCTCGAACTCGCCGAGGGCCTTCTTGACCGGCACGCCCGGATAGTAGCGATCCAGCAACGTCTGGGTCGGCAAGTCGGACGACACGTCGTCCGCCGCGACGTTCATGATCTCGAAGCCGAGGCCGTCCGTTTCGATGGCGAGCCGGCACGCGTTGGCGAGATCTCGCCCGTCGATGTAGCTCCACGCAATACGCTTGCGCAGCGCGGGATCCTTGAGCCACGTGGAGAACTTCGCGTAATCCTCGGGATCGAGCACGTTGCCGATGCGAAAACAGTAGATGTCCGACCCGGTGCGCGCCTGGAATGCCTTCGCGGTCACTTCGTTGACCACTTTCGAGGTGGCGTAGCTGTCCATCGGGTCCACCGGATAGTTCTCGTCCAGCGGAAAGTACGCGGGATCGCGATGCCGGTGGGCGAACACCACACCGTAAGTCGTCTCGCTCGAGGCGAGGATCACCTTGCGGACCCCTAGTTTCGCAGCGGCGTCGAGAATGTTGTAAGTCCCCATCACATTGATGCGGTAGACCTCGTTATCGGTCGTCAACATGATGCGAGGAATCGCCGCGAAGTGAACGATCGCGTCGATGGGTTTCGGCTCCAGGTCGTCGGCGAATTCCACTGGCGCCGTGGTCGAGGCGATCGCGTTGAAAACCTGGCCCGCGTCGGTGATGTCCGTGATCAGCGTGCGCGCCGTGCGCTTCGGCATGGGCACACGGTCCAGATTCAACACTTCGTAGCCGTGCGCGACCAGGTTCTCGACCACCCATTTGCCGGCAAGGCCGCTACCGCCGGTCACTATCACTCGCTTTGTCATCTGTCTCTCTCCTTTTCGTGGCGTCGTTCCCGCCTCTGCAAACGCGCACGTTACCGCAAACATCGGCCGGCTGTAATGACCACCGCTACCTTTCCAGCCGGATGGATTGTCTGCGGGGGACGCAGACAAAATCGTTATGCGCCCGATTGCGCGGGCGCGGCCACCGCAGGCTGCCGGTTGAACCGCTCCGCCAGAAAATCGATGAACGCACGCGCACGCGCCGATTGATTGCGCTTGTTCGGGTAGTACACGAACAAATCGGCAAGCGGCTGCACGAACTCAGGCAGCACGACGCGCAGCCGGCCGCTCTCCAGATACTTCGCCAGGTCCCACTCCGAGCGCAGCAGAATGCCGTGCCCGTCGAGCGCCCAGCCGAGCACGATATCGCCGTCGTTGCTCGACAGCATGCCGTGCACCTTCACCGCATGCGCCTCGCCATCGCGCTCGAGCCGCCATATGCCGTAGGCGTTGTCGTTCTGTCGATGCACGATGCATTGATGGTTGGCGAGATCGCCCAGCGTTGCGGGCGTGCCCTGCGTCTCCAGATAGCGCGGCGAGGCGCACAGCAAGCGGCGGTTCGTCATGATGCGCCGCGCAATGAGCCGCTTGTCGGGCAGCTCGCCAAAACGGATCGCCAGATCCACGCCGCTTTCGACGAGATCGATAGGCCGGTCGGTGACATCGAGCTGCACTTCGACATGCGGATGCCGCCGCGCGAACTCCGAAACGAGCGGTGCGATCGTCGTGCGCCCGAAGCCGAGCGTCGCGTTCACACGCAGCAAGCCGCGCGTGACGGAGCGGCTCGACGACACGACATCTTCCATTTCCTGCACTTCGGCAAGAATGCGCGTCGCGTAGTGCAGAAAGGTCTCGCCTTCGGCGGTCAGGCTCACGCTGCGGGTGGTCCGGTTGACCAGGCGCACGCCCAGGCGCGCCTCGAGCTGCGCGAGCCGTTTGGTCGCCGCCGGCGGCGTGATGTCCATGTCGCGCGCAACGCTTGAAAGGTTTCCGTAACGCCCGAGCAGAACGAAAAACGCCAGGTAGGAGGTCAGGTCATTCTTCACCGTGAGTTAATAAAGATGTGAAAACAAGTGAATCATAGTGCCGATCCGGGCGCATAACCTAGCGTCTCCCACAGCCAGCGAATCGCGAACGACCGCGCATGCTGGCCGTGCCACCAGGAGACACCCGTGAGAATCGTTGAAATCCGCGAAAAAACCGTTCCGATCAGTTCCTCGATCCGCAACGCCTATATCGACTTCAGCAAGATGACGCTCAGCCTCGTCGCCGTGGTCACCGACGTGATCCGCGACGGCAAGCCCGTCATCGGCTATGGCTTCAACTCGAACGGCCGCTATGGCCAGGGCACGCTGATGCGCGAGCGCTTCATCCCGCGCATTCTCGAAGCCGATCCCGCCTCGCTCGCGAACGACGCGGGCGACAACCTCGACCCGCACAAGATCTGGGCGACGATGTTCACCAACGAAAAGCCGGGCGGCCATGGCGAGCGCTCGGTGGCGATCGGCACGATCGACATGGCGGTATGGGACGCCGTGGCGAAGATCGAAGGCAAGCCGCTCTTCCAGCTGCTCGCCGAGCGCTACGGCAATGGCCAACCCGACCGCAAGATCTTCGTCTATGCGGCGGGCGGCTACTACTACCCAGGCCAGGACCACAACAAGCTCAAAGACGAAATGCGCAGCTATATCGACCGCGGCTACACGGTCGTGAAGAAAAAGATTGGCGGCGCGTCGCTCGACGAGGACCTGCGCCGCATCGATTCGATCCTGAGCGTGCTGGGCGACGGTCAGAAACTGGCCGTCGACGCCAACGGCCGTTTCGATCTGGACACCGCGATCCAGTACGCGAAAGCGCTCTCGCAATACGATCTGTTCTGGTACGAGGAGCCGGGCGATCCGCTCGACTTCGAATTGCAGGCCACGCTGCGCAACTACTACGACAAACCGATGGCGACCGGCGAGGATCTGTTCTCGATGCAGGACGCGCGCAACCTCATCCGCTACGGCGGCATGCGTCCCGACCGCGACTGGCTGCAGTTCGACTGCGCGTTGAGCTACGGCCTCGTCGAATATCTGCGCACGCTGGAGATGCTGCATCAGCACGGCTGGTCCGCGAGCCGCTGCATTCCGCACGGCGGCCATCAGATGTCGCTCAACATCGCGGCGGGCCTCGGGCTTGGCGGCAACGAGTCGTATCCCGATCTGTTCCAGCCTTATGGCGGCTTCCCCGATGGCGTGAAGGTCGACAACGGCTATATCACGATGCCCGACCTGCCCGGCATCGGCTTCGAGGGCAAGGCCGATCTGTTTGCGGAAATGAAGAAGATCGCGGCCTGACGCCGAAGCGAAGAAAAGAGCGCGACCGGAAACACAACCGCTGCACGCATGGCGGTTGGCGGTCGCCCGAAATTACCTGCATGGCGCCATGCTCAGGAGACAGACATGCGGCCCTCGAAACTCAAAAAGTATCTTTCGAAGCTCTACATACAGGTCTTGATCGGTATCCTGGCGGGCATTCTCGTCGGCCACTTCTATCCGGATATCGGAGCCGATCTCAAACCGCTTGGCGACCTCTTCATCAAGCTGATCCGCATGGCGCTCGCGCCGATCATCTTCGCTTCGGTCGTCGTGGGCATTGCCCGGATGAACGACCTGCACGAAGCCGGCCGCGTAGGCGTGAAGGCGCTGCTCTACTTCGAGGTGGCGTCGACCATTGCGCTTCTCGTAGGCCTCGTCGTCGTGAACGTGATCAAGCCGGGCAGCGGCATGAACATCGATCCGGCGCACCTCGACAGCTCGGCGATCGCCAGCTACGCGCACGCGGCCCACGACCACACGGCGCTCGGGTTCCTCATGAGCATCGTGCCGAACAGCATCGTCGGCGCGTTTGCGAACGGCGAAATTTTGCCGATCATCTTTTTCTCGGTGCTGTTCGCCATTGCGCTGGCGAAGCTCGGCCCGCGTACCGCACCGCTCGTCGATATGCTCGACATGTTCTTGCAGGGCATGTTCGGCGTCGTGCGGATCGTCATGTATGTCGCGCCCGTGGGCGCGTTTGGCGGCATGGCGTTCACCATCGCGAAGTACGGGCTCGGCACGCTGGCGTCGTTTGGCGAGCTGATGCTTTGCCTGTACGTGACGTCGATTGTCTTCGTCGTGGTGGTGCTCGGGCTCGTCATGCGCGTTTGCGGATTTTCGCTGTGGAAGTATCTCCGCTATATCCGCGACGAAATCCTGATCACGTTCGGCACGGCGTCGACCGAGGCCGTGCTGCCGCAGATGCTCGTCAAGATGGAGAACCTCGGCTGTTCGCGGCCTGTTGTCGGCATGGTGTTGCCGACCGGCTATACGTTCAACGCGGACGGCACGGCGATCTATCTCACGATGGCGGCCCTCTTCGTGGCCCAGGCGATGAACATTCATCTCACGCTGTTCGATCAACTTGTCGTGCTGAGCGTTTTGCTGCTGACTTCGAAGGGTTCCGCTGGTGTGGCCGGAGCGGGGTTTGTTGCGCTCGCTGCTACGCTTGCTTCGATGCATAAGATTCCGGTTTCCGGGCTGGTGCTGCTGTTGGGGGTGGATCGGTTTCTCAATGAAGCTCGGGCAGTGACCAATTTGATTGGGAATGGCGTGGCCACGATTGTGGTCGCCAGGTGGGAAGGGGCGATGGATGTTGCGCGGGCTCGGGCGGTTTTGAATGGGGAGATTGAGGGTGGGGACGCGTCGGGCGCTGGCGATTTGTCTTTGCCCAGCGGCGAGCCGGTTTCTGGTTCGAGGGGGCTGGTAGAAAACCATCTGTGAAATGAGTACTTTGCGGTGCCTTGTTTTCGCGTCGGTATGCCTGGGTTGCCCCTGTAAGGTTCACCGACGCGAACACAAGAAAAAGCCAAAGCGCCAAAAACCACAACCCTTCCGCGATAGCACCAAAAAACCACAACAAAGCAAACCCAAACCAGACACCAAAGAAATACATATCAGAATTCGTTAGTTTGTCGCGGATGGAACCCTGACTAGACTGCAGATCCATCTTGTTATGACAAGCGAACCATGCCCCGAACGAATCTGGTGGCGCTATCCCCCCAGCCGCTCTACGTCCAGATCAAGGACACGCTCCGAGAGCGCATCCTGAACGGCACCTATGCGCCGCACAGCCAGATGCCCTCCGAACACGAGCTATGCGCCCTGTTCGGCGTCAGCCGCATCACCGTGCGCCAGGCACTAGGCGATCTGCAAAAGGAAGGCCTGGTCTTCAGGCTGCACGGCAAGGGCACGTTCGTCTCCAGGCCCAAGGCATTCCAGAACGTAACCTCGCTGCAAGGCTTCGCGGAAGCGATGTCGTCGATGGGCTACGAAATTGTCAACCAGTTGCGCAGCTTCAGGATCATCAAGGCCGATCGCCACGTCGCGCAACGGCTCAATCTTCTGGAAGGCGCGCCGGTCGCGGAAATCCATCGCGTGCGCATGCTCAACCGCGAACCAGTTTCGCTAGAACTCACGTGGGTGCCGGAAGCGCTCGGCAAGCGGCTCGCCAACGCCGACCTCGCCACGCGCGACATTTTCCTGATTCTCGAGAACGACTGCGGCGTGCCGCTCGGTCATGCCGATGTGTCGATCGACGCGATTCTCGCCGATGACGACATCGCCCGCGCCCTGCGCGTGGAAGACGGCAGCCCCGTTCTGCGGATCGAACGCCTGACGCACGACGCATCCGGCAATCCCATCGACTACGAATACCTGTATTTCCGCGGCGACGCCTTCCAGTACCGGCTGCGCGTCGACCGCCAAAAAACCCGTGCAAGGGGAAGGAAAGCGCTATGAATACCGAAGTGCTCGAATACGACATCGTGGTCGTCGGCGGCGGCACGGCCGGCCCAATGGCTGCAATCAAGGCCAAGGAACGCAACCCGGCGCTCAAGGTGCTGCTGCTTGAAAAAGCCAATGTCAAGCGCAGCGGCGCAATCTCGATGGGCATGGACGGCTTGAACAACGCCATCATTCCCGGCCACGCCACACCCGAGCAGTACACGCGCGAAATCACCGTCGCCAACGATGGCATTATCGACCAGGAGGCCGTCTATGCGTATGCGCGACACAGCTTCACGACCATCGAGCAGCTCGACCGCTGGGGCGTGAAGTTCGAAAAAGACGGCAACGGCGACTATGCCGTGAAGAAGGTCCATCACATGGGCGCTTACGTATTGCCCATGCCCGAAGGACACGACGTGAAAAAGATCCTCTACCGGCAGCTCAAACGTGCGCGCATCGAGATCACGAACCGCATCGTCGCCACGCGGCTCATGACCGATTCGCAGGGCCGCGTAAGCGGCGTGCTCGGCTTCGACTGCCGCACGGCGCAGTTCCACGTGGTGCGCGCGAAAGCCGTGATCCTGTGCTGCGGCGCGGCGGGGCGCCTCGGTCTGCCCTCCTCCGGCTACCTGATGGGCACTTACGAGAATCCGACCAACGCGGGCGACGGCTACGCCATGGCGTACCACGCGGGCGCCGCCCTCGCGAATCTGGAATGCTTTCAAATCAATCCACTTATTAAGGACTACAACGGACCGGCTTGTGCCTATGTCACCGGGCCGCTCGGCGGCTTCACCGCGAACGGCAAGGGCGAGCGCTTCATCGAATGCGACTACTGGAGCGGACAGATGATGTGGGAGTTCTACCAGGAGCTGCAGAGCGGAAACGGCCCCGTGTTCCTGAAGCTCGACCATCTTGCCGAGGAAACGATCCAGACCATCGAGCAGATCCTGCACACCAACGAGCGCCCGAGCCGCGGCCGGTTCCACGCGGGCCGCGGCACGGACTACCGTCACCAGATGGTCGAGATGCATATTTCCGAGATCGGCTTTTGCAGCGGGCATAGCGCGTCGGGTGTCTATGTGAATGCGCGCGCGGAGACGACCGTACCCGGACTCTATGCAGCAGGCGACATGGCGGCCGTGCCCCACAACTACATGCTAGGCGCGTTCACCTACGGCTGGTTCGCGGGCGCCAACGCGGCCGAATACGTGGAGGGCCGCGAGCATGCGAGCCTCGACGAAGCCCAGATCGCCGCTGAACGCGCACGGATCTACGCGCCGCTCGAACGCGAAAACGGACTCGCGCCGGCCCAGGTCGAATACAAGCTGCGCCGCATGGTGAACGACTATCTTCAGCCGCCCAAGGTCACGCGCAAGATGGAGATCGGCCTGCAGCGCTTCGACGAGATCGCCGAAGACATCGAAGCGATCAAGGCCAACAATGCGCACGAATTGATGCGCGCCGCCGAGGTGCGCGCCATTCGCGACTGCGCGGAAATGGCGGCGCGCGCCTCACTGTTCCGCACCGAAAGCCGCTGGGGCCTGTATCACCACCGGGTCGATTACCCGCAGCGCAACGACGCCGATTGGTTCTGCCATACGCACCTGCGCAAGGACGCTTCCGGCAGCATGACGAGCGAAAAGCGCGCGGTCGAGCCGTACATCATCCCGCTCGCGCAAGCGGATCGAGGCGCTTACGATCAGCTACGCATTCGCGAATCCGCAGAACTCGTCGCCGAACACTAAGGAATCCGAATATGTCCTATACGCCGCACGAAATCTTCCAGCGCAGCAGTGCGCCCGTCACGATCGACGAAGACCGCTGCATCGCCGACAAAGGCTGCACGGTTTGCGTGGATGTGTGCCCGCTCGACCTGCTCGCAATCGATGTGAGCAAGGGTAAGGCCTATATGCAATTCGACGAATGCTGGTATTGCATGCCCTGCGAACGCGACTGCCCGACCGGCGCAGTCAAGGTCGACATTCCGTACCTGTTGCGCTAACCGCTGTCACCCCACGACGGTACCCGTATTGCTCGCCAAACAGATCATGAAAACACGCCAACGGATTCTTCGCCTTCTCGCCGCCCCGCTACTGTTGAGCGCCGCGATCACCGTACACGCCGAGACGATTCGCGTCGCGATCGGCACCCAGGACACCACTATCAACTGCGCGACGGGTGGCCTCCTGATCCGCGAATTGCACTTGCTCGACAAGTATCTGCCCCACACCGGCAAATACGCGAACGTCACCTACGACGTGCAGTGGAAGGACTTCACTTCCGGCGCGCCGCTCACGAACGAAATGGTGGCCGGCAAGCTCGACTTCGGCGCCATGGCGGATTTCCCGGGCTCGCTCAATGGCGCGGCGTTCCAGAAAGCGGGCCGAAAGAGCCTCTTCATCACCGTGCTCGAAGGCAGCACCGATGGCAGCGGCAACGGCATCGTCGTGCCCGTCAACTCGCCGGTGCATTCGATTGCCGACCTCAAGGGCAAGACGATCTCGGTGCCGTTCGCCTCGACGTCGCACGGCATGCTGCTGCGCGCAATCAAAGCGCAAGGCTGGAACCCCGATACCGACGTGAACATCATCACGCAAGCGCCGGAGGTGGCAGGGAGCGCCCTCAAGGCGGGCAAGATCGACGCCCACGCCGACTTCGTGCCGTTCGCCGACCTGTTCCCGTACCGCGGCATCGCTCGCAAGATCTACGACGGCGCCCAAAGCCGTGCGCCCACCTTTCACGGCGCGCTCGTCGATGCCGCTTATGCGCAGAAGTACCCGGAAGTGGTGGTCGCCTATCTGCGCGCGGCAATCGAAGCGAACCGCCTGATTGCGGAAGATCCCGAAAAATATAGTTTGCTGATCGAGAAGGTGACGGGCATCGAGGCGCCCGTCGACTATCTCTATCATGGACCGCTCGGCCTGCAAACGCGCGATCTCACCTGGAAGCCGGAGTACCGCCAGGCCGTGGCGACTGCCATCGACACGCTGAAGCTGCTCAAGAAAACGGATGTCAATCTCGATGCGAACACCTTCATCGACGACCGCTACATCCGCGAGGCGTTCAAGGAGTCGGGACTCGACTATGACGCCGCGCTGAAAAACTACGCTCGGCAGCCGCTCGCCGCGAACGACGCGCTGACCGGCAAGCCCATTCGTGATTTCCTCGCGGTCACACAGGTGTGGGTCGCCGACGAGGCACACGTGCGCAACTATGCGAACGCGGCGGAAGGGTTCGCAGCGCTCGCGAAACTCGAACAGTCCGGCAGCAAGGTGCGCGCGGTCTACGTGCAGGACCACGACAGCGGACAGAAGCTCTTCGCTTCCGACGCCTGGTACGTACGCGACGCGCATGGCGACGTCACCGCGTTCCTGCAGAAGACAGGCGCGGATGCCTACGCACAGCACACGTCGGGCGCGGTCGTCGACTATGCCGCTGCAAAAACGGGCGCCCAGCAGGCCCTCGCTTCGCGCTAACGCGTCGCGCTCTGTCCGCCCGCTCACTTGCCATTTATGAGGAGTCCGCATGTCTGCCACGCTTGACCTCGCAGCCCGGCAACGCCAGGCCGTCCGGGAACCGGCACTGACTGCAGCCGCAGCGCGCAGCGCACCGATACGCCGCCGCGCATGGCGCGCCGGCTCGATCGTGCTGTTCGTGGCTGCCTGGCAGTTGGCCGTTCATTTCCGGCTCTCGCTTGGCATCGTCACGTTCGCGAATGTCCCTTCGCCCGCCGACGCCATTCCCGCGCTATGGGCGCTGCTCCATTCGCCGAAGCTGCCGATGCATCTCGCCGCGAGTCTGACGCGCGTGCTGGCCGGCTTCTGCGCGGCGGCCCTGGTCGGCGTCGGGCTCGGACTCGCGATCGGCCGCTATCGCGCACTCGAAGATGTGCTCCTGCCGCCGCTCGAAGTGCTGCGGCCAATCCCGGCGGTCGCGTGGATTCCGCTCGCGATCCTGATGTTTCCCTCTTCGGAACTGAGCATGATGTTCATCACGTTCATCGGTGCGCTGTTCCCGATCCTGCTGAACACGATCCACGGCGTGGAGGCCGTCGACCCCCGCCTCGTCGCCACCGCGCGGGGTCTCGGCACCGGCTCGCTGTCGCTCTATACAGAAGTGGTGTTGCCGGGTGCCGCGCCTGCGATCTTCACGGGTCTTTCCATCGGCATGGGCACCGCGTGGTTCTGCCTCGTAACCGCGGAAATGATCGCCGGGCAGTACGGCATAGGATATTTCACCTGGGAATCCTATACGCTTCAGAACTACGCGGATATCGTTGTCGGCATGGCCCTGATCGGCGTGCTCGGCATGGGCAGCAGCCTCCTCGTCAAACGCATCGGCACCGCACTGACGCCGTGGTACCGCCTGCGGGGAGCGCGCCAGTGAACACGCCTGCCGCCGTCCATCCTGAAGCCCGCGCCAGGGCGCCGGTGTCCCACGCGGCGGGGCACATCAACGTGCGTTCGCTGACCGTGGAGGTAGGGCCGCCGCACGCGCGCTTCGCCGCGCTCGACTCACTGAACGTCGAGATCGCACCCGGCGAGTTCGTGTGCGTGCTTGGGCCGTCCGGCTGCGGAAAGTCCACGCTGCTCGGCGCCATCGCGGGGCACGTCCCGTCCACGCAGGGCGAAATCGCCGTCGACGGTCTCGCGGTCGAGCGCCCGCATCCGGAGCGCGGCCTCGTATTCCAGCAGCACACGCTGTTTCCCTGGAAGCGTGTGATCGACAACGTGGCATTCGGCCTGAAGATGAAGGGCGTTGGCGCCAGCGAGCGTCGGCGCGAAGCGGCCGAACTGCTCGCGCTGGTGGGGCTCGCGGGATTCGAGTCGCACTATCCCGCGCAGCTGTCGGGCGGCATGCAGCAGCGTGTGGAAATCGCGCGCGTGCTGATCAACCGTCCGCGCATTTTGTTGATGGACGAGCCCTTCGGCGCACTCGACGCCCAAACGCGCCGCATGATGCAAACGCTTTTGCTCGACATCTGGACGCAGATACGCACGACTGTCGTGTTCGTCACGCACGACATCGACGAAGCGCTGTTTCTCGGCGACCGCATCCTGATGCTCTCGCAACGACCCGCGCGCCTCGTCGCCGATATCACAGTGCCGCTCGCGCGGCCGCGCAGCGACGAGAGCACGACCGAAGCCGGCTTCATCGACATCAAGCGCCGCTGCCTCGCGTTTCTGCGCGAAGCGGCGTAGTCCCTCAAGCGCCCACCAGATCACTGCCCTTCCCATGACCGTTTCCGCTCCCACTTTGCCGAACCCGCAGCACCCGAGCGCCGAAGCGAGCGCCCTGCTCGCGCGCCTCGCCGACGCCGATCCCGCCGTGCGCCGCATCGCGCTCTTCGAACTCGCCGATCTCGAAGATGAAGCGCTGCTGCCCGCGTTCGTGGCCACGCTGCGCGACGATCCCGCTCCAGACGTGCGCCGCGAAGCCGCCGCCGTGCTGGCCGCGTGGGAAGACGACGACGTCGTCGAAGCGCTCTGCGCAGCATTGCTCGACACCGACGACGACGTGCGCGAAGCCGCGGCGCAAAGTCTTTCGGAATTGAAGGCGCAGTCGTCGGGCCACGTGCTGCGCCGGTGGGCCGCGCGGCCCGAACCGTTCGTGCGCCGCGCGGCGCTGCGCGGCCTGCGCGAACTCCGCTTTGCGGATGCCTTCGAGCCCGCGCTGCATGCGCTTGCGGACACTGAGGCCGACGTGCGGCTCGAGGCCGTCGCCGTGCTCGGCTGGCTCAAGGAGGAACGCGCGCTGAAGGCGCTCGCCGCGCTCGGCGCCGGCGACGCGCACCCCGACGTCCGCCGCGCCGCCGTTGGGGCGCTCGGCTTCGCATCGCCGGACGATCAGGCCACGCTCGACGCGCTGCTCACGGCGTTGCGCGACGACGCCTGGCAGGTGCGCGAAGAAGCCGCGACGACGCTCGGCAAGCTGCGTGCCGCAACGGCACTCGCACCGCTTGTCGAAGCGCTCGGTGACGCCTACTGGCAGGTCCGGCTGCGCGCGGCCCGCGCACTCGGACAGCTACGCGATGCGCAAGCGGCCACCGCCGTCGCCACGCTGCTCACGCATTCGATCAGCAACTTGCGCAAGGAAGCGGCGCTCACGCTCGGCGAACTGGGCACGCGCGAGTCTTTGCCCGCGCTGCAAAGCGCGCTGCAGGACCGCGATCCCGAGGTGCGCAAGGCCGTGCGCATCGCTATCGGCCAGATCGCGGGCGCAGCGCTATGAAAACGCCGCTCGAGGTTCGCAACGACGCCGTTGCGCGAGCGCTCACGCTCCGCTGGCCGGCAGGCGAGACACAACGTGTGAAGCACGCCCGGCTGCGCGCGGCGTGCCCGTGCGCAGCCTGCCGGCGCGTGCGGCTCGACGGCGCCGCGCCCGCGGCCGCTGCGGATGTGATGCTGATCGCCATCGAGCCGATGGGCTACGGCGTGCAGCTCGCGTTCAGCGACGGCCATGCACGCGGCATCTATCCATGGACCTACCTCGAGCAGCTTGGGCGCGGCGAAGACCGCTAGCTTGCGCCCTGAAGCTGGCAGCCACCCGCCTCGCTTCGATCTTCGATTAAAGAACGCTCGCATCGCGCCGATAAGCATGCCATGCCGTGCTCATTTGACGGGCGCCCGATCCGTTGACAAAGAATCGAAGAAAAAGATGCGAAACAGAATGACCCGCCTGCTCGTCGGCACTTCCTTCACATCCGCTGCGCTATTGTCAGGTTGTGTTCAGTTCGTGCCGGTCAAGGATATGGCCAACGACAAGCCCGGCTATCTCGCGGCGCACTTTGCCGTGGATTCCTTGCCCACGAGCGTTCGCGAGAAAATGCCGGCACCGGGCACGCACGTGCTGCCCTTCAAGGTCTTGACGGTGCTCGGCAAGGTAACGGGCCATGTTGGCACGGTGGGGATCGAGCGCGACTTCAAGACTGTGCTGATCAACGCACAAGATACGGGCATGGTCCAGCAGGTGTATGAAAGCTCGGCGAATGGTGTGCCCGCCGCCGCAACGTTCAGCCTCTCTTACCTCAACATTTACAGCCTGAAAGAGGAAACGGCGAACTACGCGCAGACGGCGGCGTTCATCCCCTTCGTCGCGCACGACGCCGACAACAATCAGTTCGCGTTCAACGCGCCGCAGGAAGACGAAACCTATACCACGACGTTCAAGTTCGGCACGACGGTTCAGATCGTCAACTTCCGGGCGCTCACGTGGACCTGTCACACGAGCCGCTACTATCCGGCTTCCCAGTTCAATGCAGCGTTCACCGGCAAAGCGATCGACCTGGACTGCGAACAGACGAAGGACGGTATCGTCCAGAACAAGACGCGTCGAACGTATCTGACTCAGTACGGCATCGGCCTGACCCGCTCGGTCGCCACCACTTCCGGCAAACTGGACTGGACCTATAGCGGCTTCGACAAGGACGGGCAACAAACGCTGACGCCGCACGGCCAGGCAGCGATCGAAAAACCGATTTGAAGTCGAGGCAGTGACGGCGCGCGCGATCGTCGGCCCCCGCCCCTCGATTATTCGGACCGTTGAGAATCGATCGATGCGGTGAACACGCGGTTTCCCACGATTGTGGCCCTGAGTTCCAGCGCCTTGGATACCTGCTCCTGACAGCCAGCTACACTACGGGCGCAGAGGCCGTTGAAAGGCCTGCCAGACAACTGCGCAAACCACAGGAGGAGCACGCAAATGACGCTTTCGAAGAGAAAATTTGGGCGGACCGGCTGGAACGTGTCCGAGATCGGCTTTGGTGCATGGGCAATCGGCGGCTCGTGGGGAAGCGTCGGCGAAGACGACGCCAGAGCCGCGCTGAACGCCGCGCTCGATAACGGCGTCACGTTCATCGACACCGCCGACGTCTACGGCGACGGCCGCTCGGAGCGCATTATCCGGGACGTGCTGCGCGAACGCGGCGGCGAGCGCCCGATCGTGGCGACGAAACTCGGACGCCGGCTCGATCCGCATGTGACCAGCGGCTATCTGAACAAGCGCGAACTCGAAGGCTTCATCGACCGGAGTCTTTCGAACCTGGGTGTCGACACGCTCGACCTCGTGCAATTGCACTGCCCGCCGACGGAGGTCTACTACCGCCCCGAGGTATTCGACGCGATGGACAGCTTCGTCGCCGCCGGCAAAATCCGCTTTTACGGCGTTTCGGTCGAAAAGGTGGAGGAAGCGCTGAAGGCGATCGAATATCCCAATGTGGTCTCGGTGCAGATCATCTACAACATGTTCCGCCAACGGCCTGCCGACCTGTTTTTCCGCGAGGCGCTAAAGAAGAATGTTGCGGTCATCGCGCGAGTGCCGCTCGCGAGCGGCATGCTCACCGGCAAATTGTCCGCGGATTCCGTTTTTGCGGCGGACGACCACCGTGCGTTCAATCGTCATGGCGAGGCATTCGACGTAGGCGAAACGTTCTCGGGCGTGCCTTACGACGTCGCCTTGAAGGCGGTCGATGAACTGCGCGGCCTGGTACCCGTGGACGCCTCGATGGCACAGCTCGCCCTGCGCTGGATACTCATGGAAGACGCTGTCTCCGTCATCATTCCGGGCAGCAAGAACGCGGCCCAGGCGGCGTCGAACGTCTCGGCGGCAAACCTCGCGCCGCTCTCCGACGCGGCGATGCAACGCGTGCGGGACGTTTACGAACACTATATAGCGCCGCACGTCCACCAGCGCTGGTAAAAGCCCTTGCGGTCGAGGCCGCAGGAATTTCTGCGCCCGCTTACCCGATTTTGCTCCGCCCCGATTGTTCGGCTGATCCTGCCAGTCAATTCGCGCCAGGCCGCTTTATCGCGGCGGCGTGGACCTTTAGATTCGCAATAGTCGCCGGCCGATGGCTTCATACAAGCCAGGACGCCGGTTCCATTCGATGCTGCGACATACGGTAAGGAGAACATGATGGGCAAACTTGCAGGCAAGGTGGCAGTCGTCACGGGCGCGTCGAAAGGCATTGGCGCTGCGATCGCCAAGGCCCTCGCGGCCGAAGGCGCTTCGGTGGTCGTGAACTACGCGAGCAGCAAGGCGGGCGCCGATGCGGTCGTGAGCGCGATTACGGCCGCGGGCGGCAAGGCGGTTTCCGTCGGCGGCGACGTGTCGAAGGCGTCCGACGCACAAGGCATCATCAGCACGGCCGTCGAAACTTACGGTCGCCTCGACATCCTTGTCAACAACTCGGGCGTCTACGAGTTCGCGCCAATCGAAGAGTTCACGGAGGCGCAATACCGCAAGCAGTTCGACATCAACGTGCTCGGCGTGCTGCTCACCACGCAGGCGGCCGTAAAGCATCTTGGCGAGGGTGCGAGCATCGTCAACGTGAGTTCGGTCGTGACGACGGTCACGCCACCGGGAACGGCTGTCTATAGCGGCACGAAGGGCGCGGTGGATGCGATCACGGGCGTGCTGGCACGCGAACTGGGACCGCGCAAGATCCGCGTGAATGCGATCAATCCCGGCATCATCGAGACAGAAGGCGCACACGCGATCGGCGTCATCGGATCGGATTTCGAAAGCCAGACGGTCAGCCAGACGCCGCTCGGACGCATCGGTCAGCCGGACGATATCGCCTCGGCCGTCGTGTTCCTCGCATCGGACGACGCCAAATGGTTGACCGGCGAGCATATCGTCGCCAGCGGGGGCCTGCGCTAAGGCAGGTGGGTGAAACTGGCTGGCGCGAAAAAACGCGTGCGTGCTAATCTCCTGAAGATCGGTCGTGCCGCCTGGGTGGCGGCACGACCGGCAACGCTTCGGAAAGAGGAGTTTGGCCAAGCCGCCTCATGCGAGTTTCCGACCTTGTAGACAGCCGCACGATTCTGCGCAGCCGGCGGCGTTGGCTGTATTTCGGCGTGTTCTGGCTCGGCGCCATCGCGACGGGACTGGTCGCGGTCATGTACGCGCGGCTCGTCGACTTCGGTTACTCGCTCTTTGTGCAGATGACAGGCCACAACCGGTGGCTGCCACTCGTCATCACGCCGGCCATCGGTGCGTTCTGCGTATGGGCCACGCGCCGCTGGTTTCCGGGTTCGGAGGGCAGCGGCATCCCGCAAGTCATCGCAACGCTGCACGACGTGCGCAAATTCGGCCCGCGCCTGCTCACGCTGCGCATCCTGATCGGCAAGATCGCCCTGTCGTTTCTCGCCATTGTCGGCGGATTCACGATTGGCCGCGAAGGGCCGACCATCCACGTGGGCGCGGCGCTCATGTACAGCCTCCGGCGCTTCTACCCGGCGCGCCTGCGCAGCATGTACGGCGTCGGCCTCGAATACAAGCTCGCGCTCGCTGGGTCCGCCGCGGGCCTTTCTGCCGCATTTAATGCACCGCTCGCGGGCGTGGTCTTCGCCATCGAGGAACTCACGCGCAGCTTCGAAGCACGAACGAGCGGCGTGATCATCACGGCCATCATCTTTGCGGGCGTCGTCTCACTCGCGCTGCAAGGCAACTATGTCTATTTCGGCACGATCGCCATCGGCAGTCATATGCCCGATCTGCTCGCGGTCGCCGTCATCCTCGTCGGCGTGATCACCGGCCTCGCAGGCGGCGTGTTCTGCTGGCTGCTGCTCAACACCGAGCGATGGATGCCGGCCCGTTTGTTCGCTCTCCGAAAGGAACGGCCCGTGACGTTCGGCGCCGTGTGCGGTTTATTCATCGCCGTGATTGGCGTGGCGAGCGGCGGCAATCTGTTCGGCAGCGGCTATGCGCAAGCGCGCGGCATGCTCGAGGGTCATTCACAGCTCGGCGTCGCCTATCCCGTGCTGAAAATGGCCTCGATGGTGGGCTCGTACCTGCCGGGCACGCCGGGCGGCCTCTTTGCGCCGTCGCTGGCGATCGGCGCAGGCATCGGCAACGTGCTGCACATGGTGTTCGGGCAGATGCAGTTGCCGATGCTGATCGCGCTCGGCATGGTCGGCTATCTGGCCGCCGTCACGCAGAGCCCGATCACGGCGTTCGTCATCGTCATCGAAATGATCGACGGGCACGCGCTCGTGATCTCGTTGATGGCAACGGCGCTCGTGTCGAGCCAGGTCTCGAAGCTGTTCGCGCCGCCGCTGTACGAAGCCCTGGCGCAACGCTTCCTGAAGCAGTGACGCGCGCTCACGCGCGTCGATCCTCACGCGCCGTTACCAGCGCAGCAACCGCGGCCCCAGCCACGCGCCAATGCCGGCGGGCAGCAACATGCCGATCACGTACCAGACGCTCCAGAACGCCGGGCTCATCTCCGGGCAATGGAGGCAATACGCAATGGTCGCGAGCGCGCTCGCAAAAAGCCCGGCTGCCGCGCCCGCTGCGCGCAGGCGGGTGGGCGCGAGACCGCGCACGGCCCAGAAGACGGCCACAAACGTCGGCACCGAAAGCAGCACGATATTGAACGGGCACGTGCGCCATGTGAGGCCCATCACGAGCGGTATGCGTTGCGCGGGCGCCGCGTCGCCCAGTGCGAGCCACGCGCCCGCCAGCACGGCGACGAACGGCAGCGCGACCAGCGCCCACGCGTAGCCGCCGCGCCGGCCCGGCCGCCCGAGGCGGCTGACCGCGAGCGCGGCGGCGGCCGCGACACACAACGGGAACGCGAGCTTCGCCCAGAAGATCGGCGTGTGCATGACACTCATGAGATCGTGCCGCACGCCGAACACCACGCTCATCAGCACGACCGAGCCCGCAAAACCGAGCGCCAGCGCCCGCGCGAAGCGGCGCAGCACAGCTTTGCGGTCCACGCGCGCATCGCCGGCGGCGAGCAGGTTGATCAGATCGTCGGTTTTCATCGCGCTCCCCTGATGCGCGTGGCAAGCGCCTTCAAACCGCGATGAATGCCCACCTTGACCGCCGATTCGGAGAGCCCCGTGAGCTTCGCCGTCTCCACGACCGAAAGCCCTTCGAGCTTCACGTGGACGATAGGCAGGCGCTGCTTGTCGGGCAATTGCTCGAGCAGCTTGCCGATATCTCGGCGCGCCTGCGCGGGTTCGTCGTCGGGCGCGGCGAAGAGATCGGTGTGATCTTCGAGCGGATCGTTGAGCACGTCGCGGCGTGCGCGCGAGCGGAAAAAGTCCATCAGCTTGTAGCGGGCGATCGCGTGCACCCAGGCCGTGAGCGGTTCGTCGGGGCGCCATGTGTGACGCGCGTTGTGGACCGCCAGCAGGATCTCCTGTACGAGGTCCTCGACGTCGTCGCGCAACTGCGGGATGCGCCGGCGCAGGTAGCCGCGCAAATGGCGCGTGAGTTCCTCGAGGAAGTCGCGATACGCTTGCGCGTCGCCTTCGAGGCCGCTGACGAAAAGCGCTTTGAGACGGGTTTCCGCGGTGTGCAAAGGTCGTCCTGAATGATCGCGACGGTAGGTTAGCGGGCTTGCGGGCATGGCGCTCGCCTGGTCTTGCGAAGGCGAGCTTTCAAAATTATTACGAGCACCGCCATATTCGCGCCCGTTCGCGTGAGCGTAGCCGAACGCTTCGCGCGGGCTTCGTCATTCCCACCTCGATCACGCTCGGCGGCTGGCTCGGCGGCGCACTGCAATGGCATTTCGCGGCAATGTGGCTGCTGTTTTTCAACGGCCTCGTCTATCTCGCCATGAATCTCGCCACCGGCCGCTGGCGCACGAAGTTCTTCCCGCTGAGCCTGCGCGCCGTGCTGCACGATCTGCGCGCCGCGCTCATGGGCCGGCTTTCTCACGCTGACTTAAGCCAGTACAACGCCGTGCAGAAGCTCGCCTACCTGGTTGCGATTGCCGATCTCGTCGTCCTCGTGCTGTCGGGCCTTGCGATCTGGAAGTCGGTGCAGTTTCCGCTGCTGCGCGAGTCGATGGGCGGATACGACCGCGCGCGCGTCGTGCACTTTTGCGCGATGTCCGTGCTTGCGGCGTTCGCGCTCGTTCACGTGACGATGGTCGCGCTCGTGCCGCGCTCGCTGCTCACCATGCTGCGCGGACGCTGAACGCGCCGCCCAATCCTGTTTGAATCACCGTCCTTCGATATCGATAAGGATTCCAGATGAACACGATCGACCGCAAGATCATCGCAATCGACCGCGCAGCGATCCTTGCCGATGCACGGCGCGAACTCGACATGCCGTCACGGCGCCTGTTCGGCAAGCGCATGCTCACGCTCGGCGGCCTCTCGCTGCTGACAGGCTGCACGATTACCGACGACGCCTCGGTCAACACGTTCCTCACCGCCGTTTCCCGGCTCAACGATCGCGTGCAGGCATGGCTGTTCGACCCGACCGGGCTCGCACCCACGTACAGCGAAGCCCAGATCACGCGCCCCTTCCCCTTCAACGCGTTCTATAGCGAAAGCGAAGCGCCCGTGGTCGATGGCGACGACTATCGGCTCAGGCTCAGCGGGCTCGTCAAGGGCCAGCGCGTCTGGACGCTGCCCGAGTTGTACGCGCTGCCGCACGCCGAGCAGATCACACGGCACATCTGTGTCGAAGGCTGGAGCGCGATAGGCCGCTGGGGCGGCACGCCATTCGCGCATTTCCTGCGCCGGGTCGATGCGGATCTCACCGCGCAATACGTGGGCTTTCGCTGCGCCGACAACTACTACGAAAGCATCGACATGGCCACGGCGCTGCATCCGCAAACCTTGCTCGCTTTCGACTACGACGGCGAGCGCCTGCCGGCGAAATATGGCTATCCGATGAAGCTGCGCATGCCGACGAAGCTCGGCTACAAGAACCCCAAGCACATCGTCGAGATTTTCGTCACGAATACGTATCCAGGCGGCTACTGGGTCGACCAGGGCTACAACTGGTTCGGCGGTTCGTGACGTCTTCCGGCCGCCGCCTGATACGCCACTTCATGCGACGGTTCTGTTTCACTTCCGCCCGCAAAAGGGGCAACGTTTTTTTCCACCCAGCAAGGAGCAATGCAAATGAACACGATCCGATTCGCAGCCATCGCCATCTCGGCCGCCCTGTTGAGCATGAGCGCGGGAGCATTCGCGCAGGCAAGCGGCGCGATGTCGAACGACGCCATGTCGAAGGACTCGATGCAGAAGGACGCCATGGGCAAAGGCGCCATGTCGCACGATACAATGAGCAAAGGCGGCGCGATGAGCCATGATCAGATGAAAAAGCCGATGAAGCCCGACGCCATGGGCATGGATCATCCGGCGTCGGGCGCCATGGCGCACTGAACCGTCGTAACGCGCTCCCGGCGTCGCTTGCCAGGAGCGCATCGCGTGCGCCCCAGCACAATGCGCAAGCGATGCACGATTTCCGCGGGGCCGCACACCCTGCACTGGGAGTACGTGATGGGAAGCGAATGGCAACGCCGCCTGAAATTGTTCATTCAGCGCTTCTGGCAGCCAACCAGCGCATGCATGACCTGCATGCCGGGGAGCTGGGGCAACATCATGAGCCTGCCCCATTGGACCATTGCATTCAAGACAGGACTGTTCACCGGCGCGCTGGCGGTGCTTCTCACCTTCACGCCAGCAACGAAGTGGTACGCGAATCGCTATGGCAACGCGCTGCTGGTGGGCTGCCTGACCATCATCGGCGATGCCTACGCACACACGAGTCACTATCGCATTCATGTTCTCGAACACATTGCGACGGGGGTCGTCGCTGGCCTGATCGCGCTCGCAGCGTCGTATCTGTTTGACGAGCGAGCGCGCCGCATACGAACGCTATGGACGCGCCTGACCGGGTGATTCACGAGGCGAAGCGGGCTTCCGCATAGGCCATAGGTCCGATTGACTGCGCATCCACGCATGGCACCCTTCGACAAAGCCGTCCTTTGGCTCATCGAAGGGGAACCCAATGCGCGCCTGCCGATACGTGGTCCTTTGCGCTTTGCCATTCACGATCGTCGGCTGCAACACGCCGCCCATCCCACCGGGCAAGCCGGTCGATATTCCGACCGCCCTCGAGCAGGTCCTCACGGGCCTGTGCAATTTCAGGAAGGAACAGGCCGAGCGCAAGCAGGATATGGGCGTCGCAATCGACACGGTCACCGTGGAACTCGACTTGACCGTCGACGGCGCAAGGAATCCCCCTGTAGCGGTCGCGCCGGATATCCAGTTCATTCCCACGGTGAGCTATGGGCAGATCATCACGGCGAACCGGGGCAGCCGGCTTACGCTCACCCTGAAAGGCGCTGGCACGCACGGCGGCTGTGACGTCATGACATCGCCAAAGTAGCGGCTGTTCGTTTTCGCTATAGGACCATGGGCCCATAGCCAGATCGTGCGGTTGTGACATGATGGGAGGGCGCGTCACACTCGGCCCTGGCACCATGCGCATTGTTCATACGTTGCTGATCATCCTGGCTTTCGGGACGAGTGTTGCCAGCCGGCCGACAGGCTGCCTCGCTGCCCAGGGAACGCCTGCGCAAGCCGCGGCGTCACAGGCCGCGACGGCTGCACCAGCCAGTGCGCCATCGCCCCCTGCGGCCCCCACCCCCACCGCCACGCGCCGGCTCAACCTCGCCATCCAGCCGAAGTTCGGCGATTTCGATGCCATGCTCGACCGCAGGCTGATCCGCGTGCTGGTGCCATACAGCAGGACCCTCTATTTCAACGAGCTCGGTCATGAGCGAGGGCTGACCGCCGGGCTCATGCGCGACTTCGAGCGCTACCTGAACAAGACGTACCAGAGCAGCCTCGGCAAGCGTCCCTTGACGCTCGTGATCATCCCGACGACGCGCGACCAGCTCCTTCCCGCTCTGCTGGCCGGGAAAGGAGACATTGCCGCCGGCAATCTGACCGTCACCGAAACGCGGCTCAAGCAGGTCGACTTCGTCGCGCCGCGCGACCGCAAGCCGGTTCGCGAGCTGGTCGTCACCGGTCCGAAGTCGCCCGCGCTCACCAAACTCGACGACCTGAGCGGCAAGACCGTGCACGTGCGTGCGAGCAGCAGCTATTTCGAGAGTCTGACCGCCCTGAACGCGCGCTTCAAAAAAGAAGGCAAACCGCCGATAAAGCTGGTATTGCTGCCCGATGCGCTCGAGGACGAGGACGCCATGGAGATGCTCAATGTCGGGCTGGTCCAGATTCTCGTCGTCGACGACTGGAAGGCGAAATTCTGGGCGCAGGTGCTGCCGGGCATCGTGGTGCATGACGACATGGCCGTGCGTGACGCCGGCTATATCGGCTGGGCGATTCGCAAGCAGAGTCCGAAACTCCAGCAGGCCATCACCGACTTCTACGTTGGCTACGTGAAAAAGCAGAGCGTGGCGGAAGTGCGTCTGCAGCAGGAACTGCAGCGCGTCAAGCAGATCACCAGCAATACGGAGGACGCCGAACTGAAGCGCTTCACGCAAACGGTCGGTCTCTTCGAGAAGTACGGCGCGCAATATCGCTTCGATCCATTGATGCTTGCCGCGCAAGGGTTCCAGGAATCGCAGCTCGACCAGAGCGCCCGCAGCCACGTTGGCGCGATCGGCATCATGCAGCTCATGCCGGCGACCGGCAAGGAGCTGGCCGTCGGTGACATCCGCGTGACAGAATCGAACATCCACGCCGGCGCGAAATACCTGGACCTCCTGATGTCCCGCTACTTCCCGGATGCGCACTTTTCCGACTCGGACCGCGCCCTGTTCGCGTTTGCGAGCTACAACGCGGGTCCGGCCAGGATCGCGAAGATGCGCAAGGAGGCGGCCGCCCGAGGGCTCTCGCCCGACAAGTGGTTCAACAACGTCGAGATCGTGGTCGGCGAGAAGATCGGGATCGAGACGACCACTTACGTGCGCAATATCTACAAGTACTACGCCGCCTACCGGCTCGTACAACAAGCGCAGGCGGCACGCGAACGCGCCATCGGGCAGGCGCGCAAGCAGGGCTGAGGCAGACTTACGCGTCAGGCGTCCAGCACCGCGAGATGAATCTCGCGACTTCATCCAGCGCATACCGCGCACTCGACAGCTCGTGCGTGGATCGCTGGAACACGTGGTGCAGTCCTTCGTAGATTTCCAGTTGCACCGTTGCGCCCTGCTCCGCTGCAGCCGCCGCGTAACGTCGCGCGTCGTCGAATAGCAACTCGTCCGTGCCCACCTGGAGCGCGATGGGCGGCAGGCGCCCGGGAATGGCATGCAGCGGCGACGCGCGTCCATCCGTGGGATCGCCAGCCCCAAGATACGCTGCGGCGGCATTGGCGAGCACCGGCCGCGTCAGAACGGCATCCCGGGTCGCATCGCTCTTGAACGACGGCCCTGTCAACGCCAGATCGACCCACGGCGAGAAAGCGGCCACGCTCGCAATGTTCAACGTGCGCGGTTCCTCCACACCCAGAGCCGCCAGTGCAAGGGCGCCGCCCGCGGAGTCGCCGACCAGCGAGACTTCGCGTATGCCGCCGTTCGCCAGCCATCGCAGCGCGGCGAGCACGGCATCGTGCGCCGCGGGAAACGGATGCTCGGGCGCAAGCGGATAGTCGAGCACGAAGGTATCGACACCGGCGCGCACCGCGATCTGGCTTGCGAAACCGCGATAGCCCGATGCAGAGCCGAGCACAAAGGCCCCGCCGTGCAGGAACAGGATCGCGCGATGGGCAGGCGCGGCGCGCGGCCGAATCCACCACCCTGTTGCGTCCGCGTTCGCGATGCTCTCCATGCCGACGCCGTCCGCGACCGGCGTCTGCGCGGTCATGGCGTCGTACGCCTCGCGCATCGTTCCGTCGAATTCGTCGAAAAGCCGCTGCGTGCGCTCGATCGAGGCCCTCGCCGCCTCACGGTCGTCTTCGCTCAGGCTGTGCCGCACTTCGGTCAGGTTTGTGCGTTGTCCGATGCTCATCATGGCTCCTTCGTCGCGTGAATGCGTTGTCGATGGGCATGACGATATCGATTCCACTCAGGGCATGGAAGACGGTCAGATGGAATAGAATCCATTCCAGTCAGGAAGTTTTGGGGAAGGGAAAATGGACCGGCTCGACGCGCTCAAACTTTTCATTCGCATCGTCGAAAGCGGGAGTTTCGCCGCGGCGGCCCGCGACATCGGCGTGGGTCAACCTGCGGTCAGCAAGCAGATCGCGTCGCTCGAGCGTCATCTCGGCGCTCAACTGGTGCGGCGCACGTCGCGCAGCATGACGCTCACCGAGACCGGTCAAACGGTCTATGAAGCGGGCTTGCGCATCATTGGCGACTTCGCCGATCTCGAGTCCTCCGTCGGGCACGGCCAGCTGTCTCCGAGCGGGCTGATCCGCGTCACCGTGCCACCGGTCTTTGGCCGGCTGTATGTCGTGCCGCACCTGCCGGTGTTTTTCTCCCGCTATCCGCAGGTGTACGTGGACCTTTCCGCAACGGAGCGAGTCGTCAATCTCGTCGAGGAAGGTTTCGATCTTTCGGTCAAAAGCGGACCGCTTGCCGATTCCTCAATGATTTCGAGGCATCTGGCCTCGAGTCCGGTCGTTGTCGTCGCGACACCGCAATACCTCGAAAAGCATGGGCGCCCGGAACGGCCACAAGAGATCGAACGGCATGCCTGTGTGGTTTTCGCGCCCCTGCACGAGCCGCGGGCATGGCGTTTCGGCAACGTCGAAGGGCCGGGCCTGCAGGTTCCGTCCGGCAATTTCCGCACCGGCGACGCGGAGCAGATTCGCGCTGCCGTTCTGGCCCATTTGGGCCTGGTTCAGGCGCCGGCCTGGCTCTTCGCAGCGGAGATCGCGAGCGGCGAGGTCGTCAGCGTGCTGGAAGATTTCGCGCCGCCGCCGTTGCCCATCCACGGCGTGCATCCATCGGGCAGACGGCTGCCGAACAAGACTCGCGTGTTTCTCGACTTCGTTGCCGAAATCCTCGCGACTGCTCCGCGGCCGGCTTTCGTTGCGGTCTGATGGCTTTGCGCCTGTGCGGAACGGTGCTTGCTGGGATAAGTGGGTCACTCATCCAGGAGAGCCAAAATGCCCGAGAAGAAAACGATCGAGCGTGCGCGCGCGGACAAGCGCGCAGGCAAATCTGCCAGTACCCAGGCCGGCGAGTTCGTGAAGGAGGAATTCGATCGCGTGCGCGAAGGCAAGCATGGCGTGCGTTCCGCGAAGCAGGCTGTCGCGATCGGCCTCTCGAAGGCGCGGCGCGCCGGTGTGGAACTGAAACCGCCGGCGCCAGGCAAAACCAGCGAAGCGACGCGCAAGAAGGCCGCCAAGGATAGCGCGGCGGGCCGCGGCGAGAAAACGGGCCGCGCGAGTTCGGAATCGAAGGCCAAACGCTCGCGTACGACGACGCAAGTGCTCAAGGGCGAGAGCCGGGAGGGCGCATCGCCACAAGCCGCGTCGAAACAGGCGAAGACCGCGGCGGCGCGCCGCCCCGCGGCCAGCCGGTCGGCGGCCGCGAAAAAGGCTGCGCAGACGAAGGGCGCAGCGGGCCGTTCCGCCGCGGCAAAAAAGGCGGCGAAGACACGCGCCGCGCGGGCGCAGCACACCCGCCACTAGCGGTAGCGCGGGGTTATGAGACTATCTTCCTCATCGCCCCGCACGCGCGTGCTGCACAATCGCCGATGTCCTCACCCGCTCTGCTGCTCGAACAGATCCTTCGCGACGTCCCACGCCGCTATCGCTTGCCGCAAGAGCCCGCGGCTTCGGCGCTGCCGCTTCGTCACGCCAATCCGGCGACGGCTCTCGCACGCGTCATCGAACAGGCGCGTGAAGCCATCGCACATGGCGGAGCACCCGACGCGACGCTGAAGCCGCGTTTCATCGACGCGCTCGCGGCCATGATCACGGAGGCGATGCACGCCGATTCCGGAGACCGGGCATTTCAGGCGATGGTGCTGCGGCACCGCGCGCCCCACGTACGCGAATTTGCCTCGCTTTCGGCCCAGGCCGATCAGGACCGCCGGCAGATCCATGCTGCGGTCAACGCGATCGCGCATCCAGCCAAACAGCAGCGCGCCCTCGAGGCCTGGCAGCGCGAAGCGCTTGCGCGGCTGCATGCGTCCGCGGCATTGGCGCACCACGAGGCCCATTACGCGGGACTCCATGAAACCGCGCGAGACCTTCTCGCTTCGCCGGAGCTTGCGAAGGGCTCGGCTTTCGAACCCGCGCTGGCCGATCTGCAGAACAGTCCGGCACTGGCGCGCTTGTGCCGGCTCGAAGCCCTGGCGCCCGACCCACTCGTGCAGCAATACGTATCATTGCTGGATGCGTATGGTCCGCGGCCGGGTACGCCGGCGGCCGTGGCGCAAGGCCGGGCATCGCAGCGACGCGGCGCGGCTGTCGAAGCGCTGGCCATCCAAGCCCTCGAATCTCTGGCTCAAAGGCTCAACGCGGCGCAGGAGAACCCGCACGCGTACCGTGTCGTGAGTTCGATGCGCGTTCCGGCCTCGATACCGGGTTCGCACGAGCGCGCCAAAACGGAATGGGACGTGGTCCTGCTCGAGCGGCTGCATGCGAAGACCTTCGATATCGTGCCCGTCTGGAACGTGCGCCTGCTCGTCGAAGCGAAGGCATCCGTCGAATCCGCAACGACCGACCTGCCGCGGCTCATGCGCGGTTTGCGCCTGCTCACGCACGCTGAAGAAAACGTCGTGTATACGTTCGAGACCCAGCAGGGGCCCGTGCGACTGCACGGCGCCTCGCTACGCGCGCAAGGCTTCGACGAGTGCGGCTTGCTGAACGCCGTGCTCTATTGCTGCGACGCGCCCGCCAACGGCGTTTCGCGAATGCTCAACGCCGCGAGCCGTATGCAGCTTTTGTCCGCACCGGCGAGCCTCGAATACGCCAGCACCCAGTGGGACGGGCGCCATGCGGATCCGGAAATACTGGCTGCTGTCTGGCAGCACCTCACGCAATCGTCGCGCTGGCATGCCGTGCTCGACCAGTATTCGATGCTGCGTCTCGTGCGCGAATTGATGGTGCACCCCGATGACCTGATGGCCACGATTCGCGATGCAACGGGGTGCTCGCCGGGGTGTTCACAGTACACAGCGAACGAACGGCCTTGTTGACGTGCGCGTGCGTGCGTTCGAGAGAGGCGCGCTGACGCCTCAATGCTCCGTGCTTGCGCGCGCCGCCGCGGGGCACGCCGGATCCTTGCCCCAATGCCCGTCGCACACGCGCCAACGGCAAAGCTGATCTTCGAAGAAGCCCTGTTCTCCGCACGCCTTGACTTGTTGCGCGAGCGTGAGCTTGCCAGCCGCCGGCTTCGACGCGTGCGCGGACGCGTCCTTGCCATCGCCCGGCTTGGTGCGGGCAACGAGCACGGCTAGCAGATCGACATCGGAATCGTCCTTCTGGCCGCCCGGACGCGCATCGTGTCGCTTCTTCGCCAGCGTTTCACCCTTGGTGCTTCCTGCATGCGCGGCGCTTTTCGCTTCGTGGCGGGCTTCGGCGCCCTTGGCCGGATGCTTGTGATTCGCGTCTACGGACGCGCTCGCCTGCGGCGCCGCACCGCCCGCCGGTGCGCTCGCTCCGGCATCGCGCGCGCCATTGGCCAACGCACGCGAAAGCCGGCCATTGTCGGGTACCGTTGCGGACGCAACGGCGTCGGGTGCGGGCTTCGCGTTGTCGGCAGTTTCGTCGTCGCTCACGATGGTGGCGGCGTGCGAAGCCGACGCCGTATCATGCGCGCTCGCCGCGTTCGCGACGGTTGGCGCTGCCCCCGTAGGGGCAGCTATCGGTGCAACGGCGGTGGCAGCCGCCTGCGTCCCGGCGTTCGCTGGTGCGCTGCGCTCGGCCACGTGCCAGGCGCCGAAACCGGCGGCGCCGATCAGAACCAGCGCCCCGACCAGCATCGGCGTGCGCGAACGCCGACCTGTACCAGGCGGCGCGGCCGGCGGCACGACGCGGCCCTCGAGATTCGCGAGGATGCGCGAGCCGCCCGGTTGTGCGCCCGGGACGCTGGCTGGCGTGTCGGCGAGGAGGCTGGGGGCAGCCTTGGGGGTAGAGTTGTCCGGCGCACTCATTCACTGTCTCGTTGGAATCGTGCTCATTGTGCTCATTGAATTGAGCCTGTTTCACCGCAATAATACGAGGCGGCCCAACTTCGGGCAGCGCTGATTCTAAAATCAAGCATTACAAAAAACAATTGCCACTCCGCGGGTTCGCTTTTGGTCGCCATTGCTCTCGTCGCCTATTTTGCCATTGCCGTACCACTGGCCGCACTCTTGCTGCTGCCCGCCGTACGCGCATCGCTTTTCAGCACGTTATTCGAATTGCATAATTTAATTATGCGTCGCGCTTCAGCAAGCGCCACTCACGCCCGGAGTCAGTTCTTTAAGTCGGCAAAAATTTCTCATTCGAGAATGGCCGATATGAAAAATATACTCGTCAGGCGGCGCTTGCTGATTTTCATTACCGCAGGTATTCTTGCGACGCCGCCGCTCATTGCCATTACATTGCGCGGTCATCAGTTATTTCAATACGATGACACGCCCCGGGTGCCGGACGAAAAAATCGCTGCCTTGCTGAACGGCGAGCAGCTGGTTCCACCGCCGCCGCTGCCTCCCGAGGTATTCGCCACGAAGGAGGTCGAGCAGGTGCGGCCCGCGCTGCACGACGCAAGCCGCGACTGGAATCTGCTGGATGCGGATTTCCGCACGCGGCTATTGCTCGTCTACAAGATCATGCGCGAGCAATACGGTTATGAAATGGCACTACTGGAAGGTTACCGCAGCCCCGAGCGGCAAAACAGGCTTGCGCAAATGGGCGGTAATGTGACAAACGCGGCAGCTTTCCAAAGCTATCACCAATATGGACTCGCGGCCGATAACGCATTTCTGCGTGACGGCAAGCTCGTCATTTCAGAAAAAGATCCCTGGGCGATGCGGGGTTATCAGTTATACGGCCAGGTGGCCGAGCAGGTTGGCCTGACCTGGGGCGGACGCTGGAAATTGATGGACCTGGGCCACGTCGAATATCACAAACCCGGCTTCGTTCTGGGTCGCGCGCCGGCAATTGTTAAATGAGGCGCAGCGGGAAATAAATGGGGAGTTTTATGGGGCGTTCATTCATTCTGCCGGGCGGCAAAACATCTTGCTGCGTGACGACACCGCACACCACGACAAACAGCACCCAAGGCACCAGGACCTGAACGGCTTATGCAACGCTTCTTCAACGTGTTGACAAACACGCGCACGCTCTCTGTCGTCGGCGTGATCGCGCTCGCGGCCGCATTGTTCATCGCGGCCGATGCACTGCAAATCAGCCCGGTCTGGCCCGCTGCCGTGCTCGGCGCGCTGTTCGCGATCTGGCTCGTGTTCTGGCTCTGGCGCCGCGCGCGCGTGCGGCGCGCGAACCGCAAGCTCGGCGACATGCTGGAGCAGCAGGCGCAGACCGATAACGGAGAGCCCGCACCCGCCCCTGCCAGGCAGGCGGAGCTGGATGTGCTGCGCACGCGGCTCGTCGACGCCGTAAAAACCATCAAGTCCTCGAAGATCGGCCAGCTTTCGGGCGGCTCGGCGCTGTATGAGTTGCCGTGGTACATCGTCATCGGCAATCCTGCAGCCGGCAAGAGCAGCGCCGTGCTGAACTCGGGCTTGCAATTCCCCTTCGCCGACAAGCACGACGCCGTGGTGCACGGCATTGGCGGCACGCGCAACTGCGACTGGTTCTTCACGACCGAAGGCATCCTGCTCGACACAGCGGGCCGCTATTCGGTCCACGAGGAAGACCGCACCGAATGGCTCGGCTTTCTCGGCCTCCTCAAGCGCCATCGTCCGAAAGCGCCGATCAACGGCATCATCGTCACCGCGAGCATCGCGGAACTCACGGGCAACCGCCCCGAGTTCGCCATCAACCTCGCGAAGAATCTGCGCCAGCGCGTGCAGGAACTGACCGAAAAGCTCGAAGTGTTTGCGCCCGTGTACGTGATGTTCACGAAGGCCGACCTGATTACCGGCTTCACCGAATTCTTCAGCAGCAACGACCGCCAGGAGTACGACCGCGTGTGGGGCGCTACCCTGCCCTACGAGCCGGATGAGAAGCGCGATATCGTCGCGCTGTTCGACGAGCGCTTCGAAGAGCTTTACGAAGGCCTCAAGGAAATCAGCATCGCGCAGATGTCGCTCAGCCGCGGCAAGCAGCTCTCGCCTGGGCAACTGAGCTTCCCGCTCGAATTCTCGGCGATCAAGCCGGCGTTGCGCGCGTTCCTCGCTACGCTGTTCGAGAACAACCCTTTCCAGTACAAGCCGATCTTCCGCGGCTTCTATTTCACGAGCGCGCTGCAGGAAGGCGAAACCAGCAGCGCCGCCGCGCAGCGCATTGCCAACCGTTTCGTGCTCTCCGCCGAGGGGCTGCCCAAGCCGCATAGCGCGTTTTCCAAAAACGGCTTCTTCCTGCGCGATCTGTTCTCGAAAGTGATCTTCGCGGACCGGCAAACGGTGAAGCAGTTCGCGAGCCCTGCCAAGACGCGCCTGCGCTATGCCACGTTCTTCGGCTTCGTCGCGGTGCTCGCGCTCGCGCTGGGCGGCTGGACGTGGTCGACCATCGGCAACCAGCAGCTCGTGGCGAACGTGCAGGCCGATCTCGACAACGTCGAGCGCATGCAGCAGAACCGCAACGACCTGCAGTCGCGCCTGCAGGCCATGGACATTCTCGAAGACCGCATCGAGCAACTCGAGCAGTTCCGTCGCGACCGCCCGCTCGCCGTTTCGCTCGGACTCTACCAGGGCGACCGGCTCGAACAGCATCTGCTCGAAGAGTATTACAGCGGCGTACGGCAGATCATGCTGACGCCCGTCTCGCAGAATCTCGCCTCGTTCCTCAAGGACGTGGACGCGCATCCCGAACTGCTCGCGCCGATGTCGCATACGCCCGATTCGGGTGCGATTCCCGTCTCGGCGCACACGGCAATGGCGGCCGGCAGCCAGGGCGGCCTCTATAGCGCCGCCTCGCCCACGAGCGTCGAAGACGCGTACAACGCGCTCAAGACCTACCTGATGCTCTCCGACAAGCGTCACGTCGAGGCCGCGCACCTGACCGACCAGATCGCGCGCTTCTGGCGTGGCTGGCTCGAAACGAATCGCGGCAACATGCCTCGCGACGAGATGATCAAGAGTGCCGAGCGCATGATCACGTTCTACCTCGCGCGCGTCTCCGACGACGACTGGCCGATGATCGACGCGAACCTGGCGCTCGTCGACCAGACGCGAGAAAACCTGCGCCACGTGGTGCGCGGCATGCCGGCGCGTCAGCGCGTGTACGAGGAGATCAAGGCGCGCGCCTCCACGCGTTTCGCGCCCATGACGGTGGCGCGCATCGTCGGCGACACGAATACCTCGCTGATTGCGGGCAGTTACGCGATTTCCGGCACCTTCACGCGCGAGGCGTGGTTCCAGTACGTGCAGCCTGCGATCCGCGACGCCGCAACGAAGGAACTGCAAGCGAAGGACTGGGTGCTCAACACCTCGGCGCAAGACGATCTCACGCTCGAAGGCAGCCCCGAGCAGATCCAGAAGGCGCTGGTGTCGATGTACAAGACCGAGTATGCGCAGAACTGGCAGAAGTTCATGCAGGGCATTGCCGTGCAGGACTTCGGCACGTTCGGCCAGGCCGTCGATGCGATGAATCGCCTGGGCGACCCGCAGGATTCGCCGATCCGCAAGATCCTCGAAACCGCGTACGACCAGACCTCGTGGGATAACCCATCGCTCGCGAGCGTGAGCATCAAGCGCGCGGAAAGCGGCGTGACGGGATGGGTCAGGCAATGGTTCTCGCGCATGTCGGGCAACACTGCCACGGCCAATCTCGACCTCAACGGCAATCCGGTCGAGCCTTCGATGGGTCCGATCGGCCAGGCATTCGCGGGGCTGGGCCGCATGGTCGTGACGCACGATAACGCGTCGCTGCTCGGCGGCTACATGGACTCGCTCTCGAAGGTGCGCACGCGTCTTAACGTCATCAAGAATCAGGGCGACCCGGGACCGGGCGCGCGCCAGCTCATGCAGCAAACGCTGGACGGCAACGGCTCCGAACTTTCCGATTCGCTCAAGTTCGTCGACGAGCAGATGCTCACGGGCTTGACCGACGCGCAGAAGAAGGCGCTGCGCCCGCTGCTCGTGCGCCCGCTCATGCAGGCCTACGCGGTGGTGATCCAGCCTGCGAGCGTGGAAGTGAACAAGGTTTGGAATGCGCAGGTGTACCAACCGTTCCAGGCCTCGCTCGCGAACAAGTACCCGTTTGCGGGGAGCGCGAAGATCGAGGCCGGCGCGAGCGAAATCGCCCAGATGTTCGGGCCGGACGGTGCGATTTCGAAGTTCGTCGGCACCACGCTCGGGCCACTCGCCGTGCGCCGCGGCGACACGCTCTCCGCACGCACCTGGGGCGACATGGGCCTCACGCTCACGCCCGACTTCACGACCGGCTTCGCGCGCTGGGTGGCGCCGCTTGCGGGCGGCGCGGCGGGCGCGGGACAAGGCTCGTCCGAGCCGCAGACCGTGTTCCAGATTCTGCCGCAGCCGTCGAGCGGCACGACCGAGTACACGATCGCGATCGACGGCCAGCAACTGCGCTACCGCAACACGCCGCCGCAGTGGACGAACTTCGTCTGGCCCAATCCTCAGGGCGCGCCGGGCGCGACGCTCTCGGCCACCACGTTCGACGGTCGCACGATTCAGTTCGTCAACGAGCCGGGACGTTACGGCCTGGAGAAGCTCATCAACTCGGCACAGCGCACGCGCCATCCGGACGGCACGTTCGACCTGACGTGGACGCAAGGCAGCGTGACCGTATCGGTGAGCATGCGCATCGTCAGCACCTCGCAGCCCACGGCTGCGAGCAGTAACGCGCCGCAGCAGCAAGGTTTGAGCGGCGTGCAACTGCCCTCTTCGATCGCAAGCGTCGGGACAGTGAACAGTGCGGCTGCCAACCCTGCGGCCGGCGCGAGTGCGTCGCCCGCCGCCGTGGCCGCCGTGACAACATCGGCGGCCCCCACTCAGACAGGAGGAACCGCGCAATGACGCAGTCCGTTCAGGCGCAGATCGCGTACTTCGGCAAGATTCCGTCGCGCGGCGACTTCGTCAAGAGTGCTCACAATCCGCAGCTGCTGCAGACACTGGACCGCTGGATCGCACAGGCGATGGAACTGCTCGCCGACGATCCGCGGTGGAAGATCGTCTATGCCGAAGCGCAGCCCATGCACTTCGCGTTTCTCGGCTCGCAGAGCAAACTCGCGATCGCCGGGCACATGGTGGCGAGCCAGGACCAGTCGTCGCGGCGCTTTCCGTTTCTCGCGGCCACCGCGCTCGAAGTCGAGCAGCCGCTCGCCTTTCTCGCGCGCAGCCCGCTCGCCTTCGCGCGGCTGTGGTCGCGTGCCGCGCAGCAGATGCAGCCGCTCCTTGGCACGAGCGAACCGGCGGGCGCGCTGCATGCGCTCGGCGAAACCCAGGTTCCCGTGGATGTGGGCGGCGTGGGCAACCCGCACGACGGCACCTTCAACGACTTCGTCGAACACCAGACGCTCGAAGGCCTCGAGCGGATGCTGCTCGCGAGCGGCCACCCCGTGCGCCTGCGCGGCGCGATGCTCGCGCTCGGCTCGCTGCTGCGACCAGTGATGACGAGCGGCTCCTCGCATCTGGAGCGCGGCCTCACGCTGCCGCTGCCGGTCGACCCGTTCTACCGCAGCCTCGTGGCCGCATTCTGGCTGGAGCTGATCGCGCCGTTCGTTTCGAAGGCGGACTTTGAACTCGCTATCTTCATCGGCACCATCGCGCAGCGCGAGCGGCTCATCGTCGGCTTCAACGGCGCATCGGCCCGGACCCTGCACAGCGTGGTTGATCCGCAAACCTACGCCGCCCACAACATCGATATCGACGATCCCGAATGGATCGACGGTCACGCACAAAGCGACCATGGCATCAGCAAACTCGTCAGCTACCTCGATCAGCCGCAACTGTCGCTGCGTCTTGCGATCGACACGTTCCAGGAAGCGTTCGTTGGGGAGGCTGGGCATGCTCGGCGCGGATAAACAGGCGCGCGTTCCTGTGCGTACGGCGATGGCTGCGGCGCTCTCGGCTGCCGTGTTGGGATTCGCTGGCTCGAACGCGTGGGCCGACGATGCGAGCCCTGCTCGCGTCACGCCCGTGAACAACAGCGGCGCGCAGGTCAGCACGACTGAGCTTCCTGCGGCGAACCCGGCCGCCTCTACGGCTGATACTGTTCCCCGCTCGACCGCCACGTCCACGCCCGCGCCTGTCGATACGGCGCCCGGCCAGGTCGTGGCAGGCGGCAAGGTGCCCGACGAAGCCACGCACGCGGCTGTGCTCGCTCGTCTGCGCGAGACCTATGGCGCGGCGAACGTCGTGGATCAGATTGAAGTGGGCGACGTAGCGACGCCGCCTAACTGGTCGGATAACGTGCAGAAGCTGCTCAACGCGCAGCTCAAGCAGATCCATAAAGGACAACTGAAGATCGACGGCACGCAAGTCGACGTGCGCGGCGAGGTGGGCAACGAGGCCACGCGCCAGCAGATCGCGAGCGACATGGCCACCGCGCTCAATCCGACCTATACGATTCGCAATGGGTTGCGTGTGAGCGCGTCCGAGCAGGGGCTGCTCGACCAGACGCTCGCGAATCGCACGATCGAGTTCGAAACGGGCAGCGCGACGCTCACGCCGCAAGGCCGCGCGATTCTTGATCAGATGGCGGCCGTGCTCGTGAAGATGAATACGCGTACTGTGGCGATCATTGGGCATACGGACAACGCGGGCAATCGTGCGTCGAATATCGCGCTGAGCCAGGCGCGCGCCGATGCTGTTAAAGGGTATCTCGTCGGCAAGGGGATCTCGCCGCAACAGATGACGGCGACTGGTGTGGGTCCTGACCAGCCGATTGCTTCGAACGATACAAACGACGGGCGTGCGAGGAATCGGCGGATTGAGTTTCGGGCGGGGTTGTAGGGGGACGGGAGACGGGAAGGCGAACTCACTGTGTTTTCTCTTCCGGCCCAGGACGTTCATCGACGTATTCTTTGGATGCTTCAGCCACGGCGGTTTCATTTGGATACACATGCACCGTGAGTACTCTGGAGTCTCCCGGCAATTCCCGCAAGACGGCGGTTGCATGGATTCTTTCGCCTAATCTTGGGGCGCCCTCTGGCCCTCCCAGCGAATAATCGATCGAAATCGGGCCAGGCTTCACCTTCACGCAGCAGACGGTCGAGCCACCCGCACCGCCTGGGTGATAGGCCATATAAGCACCACCTGCGTATTGACCGTTGACCGCGACATCGTAGATCGCGCGGGGCCAGTAGTTGTAGATTGAGACGTCGATGTTCATCGGCCGCTCCGAGCAAGCGGCGAGCGGCAATACGGACAGCAAACCGACGAGCAAGCGGCGGGTTAAGGTGTTGAACGCAGCGTCATACATCATGCATCGACGGACATGGACTGCTGCGATGCCATAAGCTTCGGCGGCGGATCGCATTTGCAAATACAGAGGTCATCGCTCAATGCCGCATGTCGTCCATCGGGCGCGGTCATCACCTGACGCGGTCCATCGCATTTGATTTTGCCCGTGGTGTTGCATGCGGGGCATTGCACATCATCACCCTCGTGAGCGACATCACGGCTTTCGAACTGGATCGAGGTTGGCGTGGCGACCACAGTACCGTTTGCCGTGGTCTTGTCGCCTTGAAGTATCAAGTAACGTGGCATGGTTCACTCTAGTTTGACGACAAATGGGGTCAGCTGACAATCACGCGTCGATCAATATGACCTCCTGCGACGCGACGATTTCGGCGTCTGTGCGCATTAGCGAACGTCATCACTAACAACGATCACTGATTTGCCTTGCATTCGCTCCAGCATTTTGGGCAAACGTATCATCACGATATACTGCCTGACGCCGAGTCCGGCGATCCATTGCGATACGGGAAAGAGAATCAGGGCGACTAGCAGGATCGGGCCGTGCGAACCCAAAACAGGCGCCAGAATTCGCGCGATCACCAGCGAGAGAGGCGCGATCAGCAGCACCAGATACATGTGAAACTTTCCAGAGGGGCTGCGTGAACTCAGCACTACCTCCAACTTGGCGATACTTTGCAGCCGATACTGCAAGACACTTCCTTTATCCTCAAATGCCTCCTGAACGAAGCGCGAGGTCGCTAGTGCCCTGTCGACATCTCGCGCTGTAAATGCCATCCAGTAGCCGGTCAGAGTGATACCGATCGCGAGACCACCAGCCTGTACGTACAGAGGCATCGGCGCGAACAGAAAGTAGAAAAAAAAGCAAACGATGCCAAAAAAGAAGTAAAACGCCGTCACCATGATCGTATTCGCGAGTCCCAGAGAAACGAGCCTGGATTGACCTCTGTCGATCAAAACAATGGCGCATGGTCCCACAACGGTAACTATCAACATCGCCGTAGCCAGCCAGAAAGGCGCTAGGGACACACGAAAAGCCAGCGCGTAAAAACCAAAGGCGATGGTGATCGAAACGACATTGACGAACAGCGTTAGCGGAATCGTCTTCTTCACTACGTTCCAAAGCGCGGTCTTTGCGTGAATCACGGTCGTCTCGGCGGCGAATTACATTTGCAGATACTGAGCTACTCAGCCACCAGTACGGGCTTTCGGCGATCCTTCGCGAGTTGTCTCGGCAAAATGACCATCACGACAACGATGCGAACCAGCAGCCCCCCCTAACCACAGCGACACCGGCATGCCCAACACCGCCAGAAAAAAAAGAACACCGTTCGTTCCAGAACTGGAACTCAGGAGCCGGCTCAGAATAAGGCAAAACGGCGCAACACCGCAGACGATCCAGTAATAAATCTTCGGGAACGGCAAACGTTCATTGTGGAGTTGGATCGAACAGCATCATTCCTGGCTGGATCCGGAAGCCGAGGTCGGATCCCTGATCGATAAAAGCGCGCTCGACAAAAGAAGTTGTCGTGATTGTATGAAGGACGCTTCGTTTGATGATGATCAGCCAGTACAACGTGAATGCGATGCCACCCAGAAGCCCTGGCCATTTAACCACCGGATGCAGTGGCGCAAAGATGAAATAGTAAAAGTACGCAAAAATGCCGAAAAAGAAATAGACCGCGAATATGCCGATCGACTGGACCAGCCCACACACCCACAGCAAGTTCGTGCGGCGGTACATCATGTAGATCATGAAGGGCGAGAAAGAGCACGTCAAAGTGACGAGCATCGCGAATTTCCACGGCCACCCAGAGACCGCAAGATCGTCGGCATAGGCGGCATATGAAACGCCGGTACCAAGCAACGGCAAGAGCAGGCTCATCGGTGCGACTGTTCTCACCATGTCCCGCAGCGAATCCTTGGGTGCCGTCTGCAGCGTTGCTATCGACTGTCTTCGTGGCATGTCTTTGCTTTCTTCCAGTGGATACCCGTCATGATCGAATGCACGCCAAAACCGTGAAGGACTACCTCTTCTACGAGGGAGGATTGCCGCGGCTGATGACGGCGACGGGCGCTGAGCGCTATGCGTCGACTGACATCGACTGCTGCGAAGCCACAAGCTTCGGCGGCGGATTACATTAACAGACGCAGAGATCGTCGCTCAACGCCGCATGCCGGCCGTCTGACGCCGTCATCACCAGGACGCGTCCTGTCGAAGGTGAACTATCCCGGGCAACCCGTTGAAGTCATCGATCGACATGTCGAATTGCTTCGGCGATCCGCTCGGCGCACCGAAAGCATACGCGTCATCGATCCTCCACGAACCTGTTTCCTTTACGAGAATCAGATCCGTCCGGCCGATTCCGTAGTAGCTCGCGCCACCTTTAACGATCTCTGCCCAATCGATCCGCACGCGCACGCGCGACGGGTTTACCTGAAGAATTCGGACCGGCTGTGTAATCTCTAGTCGAGCCTCATTGCCATAGTTCGATGGATCGGAATCTATTTCGGAGTCCCACAATCTGGCATCGAGCATGCCTGTTGCCTTGACATCCCCAACGCACGATTTGCGCATTTTGTCAAACAAGGAGCGTGAAAATAGCGGCTTAAAAATTCGCGTATAGGCCTCAAGGCGGAACTCACGATTGCGTACTCTGGGATCGACCGGTTGTCCATTGTGATCGATCTTACTGAAGACGCATGAAGCGTCCGGATGCGACAACGAATAGTATTGTTTGACCGTTGCGTTTATCTGTGCACCATCGGCCGCTGAAATTGCGACCTGCTGTGCATGAGCCATACCCCAACAGGCCGACAGCACAATTGCCACGAATAAGGCAGCTCGCTTTCTCAATTGTTGAACTCCTTCACGTACTTATCGAAATCTGATTTTAGCTGCGCCATTGTATAGCCTTGGTCCTGGCTAGTGCCAGGCATACTGGCCCATTCGCTTCGAAGCAACGCAACTGCCTTTTCGATTTCGCCGGTTCTCACGTAACCCAGCGCTGTCGGTTGTGGCTCTCTGGTGGTCGGGTCAAGACGTCCAGGATGCCCCTCCATGAGAAAGACTGCGTACCTGTCCTGCGTAGCGGGTTGAAAGTCGGCCGGCAAAGCGCCCATGTCGGGCCTTTGGCCGGCCATCCAAACCGCTCGGGTCATCTGATACGCTCCCTGGTGGTGTGCGCCGGGTGGATAGGTCGATAAATCCCTGATTCCGCCGGAAAGCGAGTAAACACCTTGCGACGCGTAATAGGTTTTCGAATCGCCTCCCAACTGAAAAAATGTCTTTGCTTCACGACTGCGAATAATCTTCAGGAACGCCTTCATGCGCGCGAGCGGCAATGGATCGCTAAAGCCCGCCTTGCGATATATGCCAACTGGTTCGTAATAGTGTCGCGTACCGTTTGGGTTCCTGCCGCCCACGCACAGGTAGTTGCGTTTGAAATCACTAACCTAGTAATGATACGTCCGAATGTCGATATGACCAGGCTGACCTCTTCCGTCAGCTGTTTCAGTATCACCAGCAACGTGATAGACGATGACATCACCAGGCAGTGCCCAGCGCGCGTCGGGGAGTTCACTCATGACATTCTTGAATCCTTGCGACTCTAGAAAGGCTCCAGCAACTTTTGCGTAGCTGCCACCTGCGCCTTCGAACTTGCCGTTCTTTTCACGAATGAAGCGAATCGCATCCATCTTCCACAGTGCGATCTTCACAAACATATAGCACTGTCCCTTCGATTCTTTCGAGGCTTTCGTACCATATTTGATCGTGCCGTCAGCAATTTGCTTGAGATTCACGACGGTCGATGGGGACGGCATAGTATGTGTCGTCTGCTCCTCCACCAGCCCACTGTTCTTTCTCGCGATGGCCGCGGTATCCAGGACGCTAGCGGATTGCCCCTGATCGGCGCCCCGCGGTGCCCGTTTCGCGGGGGCGATGGCGCCCTTACCGGCGACAGGATTCGACTCGACGCCCATCCAGTCCTCGATGAAATGCCACGCCGCGTTGATTTTGTGCCCAGCCCAATCGGCCCATGTCTCTAGAGGCTGCGCCTGCGGGTGACCTACAGCATCGCGCTTCGTCGCAACGTTCGGCGTAACCGGCGGTTTGCCCGATCCGCCCTTTGGCGACGCTGGCTTTGATTCCGGTTTGGATGCGCTGGTCGTTTTGCTAACTGCGGCCTTGCTTGAAGTCGCAACGGCATTCGGCTTTGGACTTGTCGCCGTATTTCCGACGCCGGTGGTCAATGTCGTTGTACCCAGCGAACTCACCGACGGTGCAGGAGCTACTGAGCCCAGTGGCGGCGCAGTTGTGTTGGTCGGATCGACTGTACTGCCCGCGCTATTGGCAGCCGGCGAAGCACTGGTGTCCGCGGTCGGCCTATCGCTTTCGGCAGGGGTACTGCTTGCGTCGTCAGCATACGCAGGATGCGTTGCTAAATTACCTGTTTCTGCCGGTGCTTCGGGAGGTGGCTCCTTGTATACGTCGGCATCCCCGCCTCCATGGAGTTCGGTGGATGTTTTCAGGAGCATGCTCGGGCTCATCAGCGTGACTGTGGTGTCGGCGCTGGGAATGGTAAAGCACGCGACCTGCTTATACTCGCCGGTATCCGTCTTCACGGATACAGAACATTCGGCGCCGGTGTTAAATGTCGTCGGAGCTGACGAGCTGCCGTCCTCGCCGGTGGAACAATCAACTGTCGCACTATCGGACTGCACGCGGTAAGTCAGGCCGCTAATCGGGCTACCGTCCAAACCGACAAACCTGTATTGCGTTTTCGGCGGAGAATCGGAGTCCGTTGACATCTGAGTGTCGGTAGATGAATCCTCCGCAGGCGTTTGCGATGTTGAGGCAGCAGTCCCATCGGCGCCGACGGGTTGTGGCGTCGCGACTCCCGTTCCGTTCGCGGCGGCCTTGTCGTGATGAAGTATCCGGTAACGTGGCACGGTTCATCCCGGCTTGACGCCAAATAGCACGATAAACTGGACATCACGGATCTGATCGAGCAATCGATTTCACGTTTGACCCGGCGGCCCGGCATCCAGAGGCGAATGCTGCGAGCATCGTGGCCGCTAAAAAAGCAATCAAATAGCGTCGCATGTGTTAGCGCGTTCTGTAGTTGGCAACGACGGATAGAGACGATTCCTGACGCACTAGCACTGGATACTCGTGCAACATCGGCAGAATGTCTCACGGGTCAATTGGATTCCTTGCGAGGCAGCCCTACTGTCCTAATCGTACGGAGAGGTCGGAAGATTTCACCCATCGCACGAGGCCCCCTCCCTTACCGAGGTAGTCGATTCTGGACCAGCTGGAACGCGTTTCAAGCACGGCCACAGGATCTAGTCGAACGAGATAGGCCTTTGTCCTGCTACTGTCTGCCGGCGCGGAATAAAGAATTGATTTCGGGACTGCAACGTAGTTGATGACGCGCCACGGTTGTGGCGTATCCAGTTTCAGAAAATCGCCCGTCGCAATAGTCGGCACGTCGCAATTGGGTAACGCGCCGGACAAGGTGGCAATCCAGGTACCGTCAGACCGTTTCTTCAGGGCAACAGACGCGCCCGCCTCATCGGCCTTGCCGCGTTCCGTGGGATACCAGGTATCGAGTTTCACCTCGCCGGCAGACGACAGCTTGCCTGTGAGAAAAAAGCGACAAGTTGGATTTGCGTCGGGGTCGTTTGATGCGGGCTGAGTGAACGGATTATCAAAAAATCCAGAGACCCGATCGCCATCGAAAGACAAGAACAACTTCCTGTAGTCAAGCTGCGTTCCAGCCACTGTCCGAAGCGTGTACGCACCTGATTGTTCTTCACTGCGGGCAACGTTGAATGCAGACAGCATGATCAAAGCCATGCCGATCGTCTTTACCCTGGTTACTTTCACTTGCCCTCCTGCGCATTGCGCTTTGCGTCCGCCTTCTGCAGTGCTTCAAAATTTCTCTTCATCTTTCCATCATAGTCGTTCTCGGCATACGATGGTCCGTTGTAACGGGATGCAAATTTGGTAAACTCTTCCTTCTGGATGGCCTTCAATAGTACCGGATCGGCCTTGACAAAATTCACAAATCCGTCAAGATGCGCTTTTTCAGATCGGGAAAGGGCTCTCACCATGGCTTGTACTGAGTCATACCCTAGCGTTTTGTAGTTGGAGCCCATAATCTGGAACGCTCCCCAGGAACATGACTCCAGTGCCGCTGTGTCATCGAGTCGAAACGCCTTTCTCAGTCGGCGATAGCTATCCTTATAAAAATCCCGATCGTCAAGGAGCACTCCTTCACGCAGCAATTGTTTGCCCGTTTCTGCTCCCGCAGCGTGAGATTTATCCTTGTCGTCATATCGCACCCAAACATCGACGGCAGCGGCCGTCCCGTCTGTTTTGGTCAGCGTCTCGGATTTCTTGTAGTACTTCTTTTTCAGGCGATAGTAGCCCACGGGATAAGAAAGATCGGGATTTGTGTCCCAATACTTCTTTCCAGATAGCCGATAAAAATAATGCCGCTCGTAAAGAATCTTGGGGACGGTGCGCCCATCCACAATAGTAAAGCTCCCCGAACCGACCTCCGTCTCATGGACTGCTTTTACGGCGTTGACGTTGCAGCTCAGCGATTTAGCAGCCGCCTTATAGTCATCTTCGCAAATCGGATCGCCGGTATACTTGTCAAGAAATTCATCAAGAGACGCATCATCGCTGGTCGCCTTCAAGACTGAAGCGCCGTTCTTGTCCTCTTCCAGTTTGGTCTTGACACCTTTATCGGGTGCAAACCTCGATGAGGTCTGGCTTCCTAATGGTGCCGCCTTAGGACCTGATTTCGCGCCATATTCAGACACAGCTGCATTTTTTGGATGGAGGACTGTCTGTGCGGTTAACTTGAGCCGAGGACTCACAAGCGTAATAAGCTTGTCGTTCATCGACGACATTGTTACATGGACAATCTTCCACTCACCGTTCAGCTTTTGAATGAGGAACTCAATCGTTTCGTCTTGGGTCGACGGCCAAAAGTCCTCTGTTTGCCCACCGGCTCCCGTCTTGCCAGACACTTCGCGGTCGGCGCCCTTGATACGATAAGAGACGTTCCCGAGCGGATTATGATCGGCATCCAGTACATGCGCACGCACTTTCCCAGATTTTCGCTTCGGAATCTTGAGCGTCTGTCCCGCACGCAACGCACGAGGGTCGCCTATACAGTTCGCTTGTGCGATGGCCTGCCAGGTTACACCTTTTTGCTGAGCGATCCCACTCAACGTGTCGCCGGGTTGAACGACGTAGTTGCCATCCTCATTGGTCATGCTTGACCTCGCAATGCCTGATCATCAGATAGGTGCTCCTCCTCGGAGACACGCCATTTCTCACTTTCTACCCACACGTCTACCTGCTGAGACTCTCTGGTAAAAAAGCGGCTTCCCACCCCGAATTGGTCGGTTACACCGCTTGCTATAACTGTTCCTTGTTGATCCGCAACGTAATAAGGCGCGTTCGCCCACAAATGCGCGTAATCTTCGGAAACAACGTCAAGTCCAGAAAGGTCGAGGAGGTTGCTATACCGTTGTACGTCAACAGGTATCGGCAACGCTGGGATCGGATAATTCGCTTGCGTAGGTCCCGCGAACGAATGCTGCGCACCCTTGATATCGATCTTCCCAGGAGCATGAATTTCTATGTTGCCATCCTTGATGCGGATATAGGCCCCGCCTGACGTCAGCAGGATTTCCTGTTTCGCGGCGGCTTCGATATTCTCTGTCGCGGAAAGCACCTTGACCGTCTTCTGTGCAGTCAACTCGATGTTGTCCGAGTGCGCCTGAACTTCGACCTTGCCCTTAGCCGCAAACAGTTTCATCCCCGCGTTCTGCACGAACAGACTGATCTTCTCGGCAGCGCTGGCTACAAGCGATTTCCCGCTGGCGATGAACGTGCTCTGTCCACTAACCAGGTTAGTCTGCTGATCACTCGCCAAGTGCACTGACTTTTGCGTCGACAGCGCAATACCGGACGGACTCGCAACCAGCATCACAGGCGACTTGAAAGCGTTCGCATTGCCGGTGCCACCTCCAGCCGTTCTACCACCAGACGATGCCCCACCCTGCGCACTGCTCTGTGTCGCATCGGTAAAGGACTTGAGCGCATCGTGCCCGTCACTGAGACTCTCCGCCTGATGCGCCTCGCTAGCCTGCGACATCGACTCGACCACGCTCTTGGCGCCCATGAGTTGCTGTCTGGCCTCGCTCACGTCCAGTTGCTGGCTGCCAGCCTGTTTAGGATGCGTCGCGACGTACAGCCCCTGCGAAGCACGCACCGCACCGTACGAATCCGTCTTCAGATCGAATCCTGATCCAAGGTATGAACCGCGCGTATTTCCGCTCTGGTCGATCAGATACCCCAGATGAAGCACACTGTTCCCCGTACTGCTGTACAACCTCGCCCGATTCTGCCCCGTCGCATCGTCGAGCACCATTTCATTAAAGCCGGAACCCGAATACTCCTTCGACCGGTAGCCCGAGAGAATACCGTTGCTGTGCCACTGCGGCTGGACACTCCCGTTGTAGACGCGATGCAGGACGATGGGCCGATCGCAATCTCCGCCCACATACCCGATCAGCACTTCCTCGCCAACTCGAGGAACGTGAACGCTACCGTAACCGCCCCCCGTATCCGACTGCGCGACCCGCACCCAGCACGAAGCGCCCGCATCTCCAGAATTCTGCCGGTCCCAGATGAACATCACCTTCACGCGGTTCAGTTCGTCCGTGTAGACCTCTTCGCCCTGCGGACCAACGACGATAGCCGTCTCCAGGTGCATTTCTGGCTTCTTGTGCTCGAACGGGCTGCGGTACGGAACCGTCACGCGCTGCGCTTCGACTTCGACCAGATAAAAACCTGCGGAACCGTCTTCCTGGGTAACAGTTTCTCCGGTGTGCCCGGATTTGGCCCTCGCCAGTTCGTTCTGCAAGCTGGGCGGAAAGCTCGCTTCGTGGTCCGAAAGCGGCAGGTTGTTCTCGATGTACCGGCGCACCTTGATTGCCGCGAATTCCCGCTGGCCCGCCGGATCGTGATCGTGCTCCGGGTGACCGGTCAGTTCGAAGCGCAGTCCCGCATCCATACCGCGAACGCCACCCGCCGCATAGAACCGTTTGGCACGCGACTCCCATTCTTCCAGATGAACTCTTGAAAGGTGTTCGCCACGAGTCTGGTCCGAGTATGTATATGCACCGGTATATTCGTAGACCTCAGCTTGCTCGGGCAGATTCCCCTGGTTCGCCATCGTCGGCAGCGTTGTCCCTTTGGGATTGACCGCGGACGACGGCGTCTTGTAGTCGAAAGTGCGCGTCGTGTGCACGGTGCTTTGCAACGTGCGCGAGCCCGACCACTGCGTAAAGGCGTCCGTTTCGCTGCCAGTGCCGGACCGGTAGAACGTAACCGGATTAGGCGACACCTCGTCGAGCGAATGAATGTCGTCGGTCACGACCAACGTATGTGACTTGCCGTCCTTGGCCTGACGCCAGAAGCCGAACAGACCCTCTTCTTCTAACAACCGGTGAATAAAATTCCAGTCGGTTTCGCTCTGGCGACAATACGAGCGTTGCGGCAGCGGCTTGCTCAAGGCGAACTGGAACTGGCCGCGCGCCTGTGGATGCTCGTTGAATACGTCCGTCATGATGGCGTCGGCGCTCTTGTCCTGCCAGTACCGCATGTCGCTGCGGAACCTAAGAAAGTGCATCCATGAGGCGTAGGTCAGCTGGTAACTCGTGAAGCTGCCATCTGCGCCGAGCCTTCGGGCCGTATGAATATAGCCGTTGACCGGAAGATAGGACTTGTCCGCTTGCTGAATCCACAGCGTCATTGGCTGCGCAATGAGTTTCTTGAGTTCGATGTCGCCCGCCGTGGACACCAGATCGAGCGTGCCACTGAAATCGCGCCCCAGCTCCGAACAAAGAACCGCCCTGCGCGGCACGAGCGCACTATCCGGCAAGGCTGGAATATCGGTCTTGATCAGGCGGTCCTGCTGGATCAGACCGCCCTGAATGACCTGAACAAGTTCAGTGAGATTCATGCTCAACTCGCATCATCCGTCTTCACACCAAGCATCTCGCGAATCTGCGCGAGCGTGCCATCGTCTTTCACCACGGTCGAAAGCCACTTGTGCAGCGGCATTTCCGCCCATTCCGCCGCCTTGTCCGCGAGATAGGCGGCGGGGCTATGCGGTTCGGTCTCGCGAAAGAACACCGCCACCGCACGCAGTTGCGCGACGGCTTCGGCACGGCTCTCTATGCCCGCGTACGCACGGACCGGCATTCGAATCGGATTCGCCATGGTGTCCTCAACGGCCAAAGGTGTCTTGAAGCTTGGTTCCGCGCGTTCGACAGCCACGGGCGAAGCGGCCGGCTGCACGGAAGGCTCCAAGGCCTCCGCATTCAGGTTCACGCCCACGTCACGCGCGAACCGCTCCGCAAGTCCATACACGCTCTCGCTGGCCTCGCGCGCTTGCCGGAAGCTCGGCGCCGCATCACCGGCTCGCGCCTCGAGCACCATATCGAGCGCAGCGAGAGCGGCTTCGAATGCTTTCAACTGCGTGAGCAACGTTCGATAGAACGAAGCCGGCGTGGCCCGCTTCGAGGCGTCGATCTGCTCCACCGAAGGCTTGCCGCGCGCGATATCGTCAGCGTGGTCCGGATCGCGCTTGACGGCCTGCGCGACGTGCATCGCGACATCCCAGTCGATCGCGCTGAAAGCCACCCCCGACTGCGTGAGCGGCACCGAACGCAGCAATTCCGCCGTGCGGCCCGCAAGCCACGCGACATTGCCGAGGCGGTACTCGGTATCGTCGCCTTCGGGTAGCGGATGCACTTGCTCCCAAAACTGCTCGACCAGTCCACTCAGGAGCGCATAGCCCTGCGTGAGCCCCGGCACGCCCTCCTGAATCGCGAGCGCCTCGGTAAGCCACACGGCGAGCCGCAAGTCCTTCGTCTGCGTGCGCAGCAACGCCGTGCAGCGTTCGACGACGAAAGGCCAGTCGGCTTCCTTGATCTCGGTGATCCACTCGCCCTGGTCGAGCGACGGGTCATCGAAGCGGCGTGCATGCTGGATCGCGTCGAAATCCGCCGAAAACAGCAGGTCGGCGCCGCACGGCGACGCTTCATTAATGGGCGCTAGCAGCGCGGTCGTGTCAGTCGACATGGCGTTCTACAGAAGGGCTAAGGCGTCGGGCTTCGAGCGAAGCATGGGGGTCGCGTATCAACGTCATGGTCATTGCACCGCGTACTTGAACTCACCCGCATCATCGGCGCGCACGCTCACGCGCGCGAGCGACGTGCCCTGCGCGATGCGCTCCAGAACCTGCTGTGCGAGTTCCGGCAAGAGCGTGCCGTTCAGAATGTGATCGACGTTGCGCGCGCCCGAATCGACTTCGGTACATCGCGCAAGCACCGCATCGACGAGTGACTCGTCCCATTCGAATGTGGCGCCGTGGTTTGCCTCGACGCGGCGGCGAATGCGCTCGAGCTTCAGCTCGATGATCTCCGCGAGCACGTCGTCGGAAATCGGGTAGTACGGCACGACTTTCATGCGGCCGAGGAAAGCGGGCTTGAACGACTTGTACAGTTGCGGGCGCAGCAACTCTGCCAGCGCTTCAGCGTCAGGCAGTTCTTCAACGGACTTGTTCAGGCAGGCCTGCATGACCGCAGTCGAGCCCACATTCGACGTGAGGATGATGAGCGTATTGCGAAAGTCGATCGCACGGCCTTCGGCGTCGTCCATCGTGCCTTTGTCGAAGACCTGAAAGAACATTTCCAGCACGTCGGGATGGGCCTTTTCCACTTCATCGAGCAGCACGACCGAATACGGGTTCCGGCGCACCGCCTCGGTCAGCACGCCACCCTCGCCATAGCCTACATAGCCGGGCGGCGAGCCCTTCAGGCCCGATACGCTGTGCGCCTCCTGATACTCGCTCATGTTGATGGTGATGAGCTTGCGCTCGCCGCCGTACAGAATGTCGGCCAATGCGAGCGCCGTCTCCGTCTTGCCCACGCCGGACGGTCCCACGAACATGAAGACGCCACGTGGCTTGTTCGGGTCCTCCAGATTCGCGCCCGCCGTGCGCACGCGCTGCGCGATGGCTTCTAGCGCATGATCCTGGCCGATCACGCGCTCGGCCAGCAGCGGATGAAGATTCAGCATGGTCTGGATCTCGTCCTTCACCATGCGGCCCAGCGGAATCCCGGTCCATGACGCGACGATTTCCGCCACCACGTGTGCGTCGACCTGCAGCGGCACCATCGGCGCGTTCTCCTGCAGCGCGTGCAGGCGCGCGATGAGCGGCGGCAACGATTCGCGCGCGGCATCGGCTTCGCGCATTCGTTCGGATGACGTACTGTCTTCGCGCGCCGCGTCGATCTGGCCGCGCAGTTTCGTGATCTGCGCCACGAGTTCGCGCTCCTCGGCGTGGCGCGCCTCGCTTTCTGCCAGTTCGCGAGCGGCAGTGTCCCGCGCCTCGCGCAGCGCCACGAGGCGCCCCTCATGCTCGGCGCCATGCACGGTTTCCCGCTCGAGCGAGGCGATCTCCGCTTCGATACGTTCGATGCGCTTCTTGCCGTCATCGATCGCACCAGGCGTCGCGCCCTGCGCGAGCGCCACTCTGGCGCACGCGGTATCGAGCACGCTCACGGCCTTATCGGGTAGTTGCCGCGCGCTGATATACCGGTGGGAAAGCCGCACGGCCTCGGTAATCGCCTCGTCGAGAATGCGCACGTCGAAGTGGCGCTCCATGAGCCCCACCATGCCGCGCAGCATGGCCGCCGCGAGCGTTTCGTCGGGCTCCTCGATCTTGACCACCTGAAAACGCCGCGCCAGTGCCGCATCTTTCTCGAAGTAACGCTTGTACTCGCTCCACGTCGTCGCGGCGATCGTGCGCAGCTCGCCACGCGCGAGCGCGGGCTTGAGCAGGTTCGCCGCATCGTTCTGGCCGGCCTGACCGCCTGCGCCGATGATCGTATGCGCCTCGTCGATGAAGAGCACAATGGGCTGCGCACTCTTCTTGACCTCGTCGATCACGCTTTTCAGACGGTTCTCGAACTCGCCCTTCACGCTCGCGCCGGCCTGCAGCAACCCCATGTCCAGCACGCGCAGCGCAACGCCGCTCAGCGCCTCTGGCACATCGCCCGCGGCGATGCGCAGTGCGAGCCCTTCCACCACGGCCGTCTTGCCCACGCCCGGCTCGCCGGTGAGGATCGGGTTGTTCTGGCGGCGGCGCATCAAGATATCGATCGTCTGACGGATCTCCGCTTCGCGCCCGATCACCGGGTCGACAAACCCTTCGCGCGCACGCTGGGTCAGGTCGGTCGTGTAGGTGTCGAGAGCAGGCGTTTTCGACGCAGCGACACTTGTTGCGCTTCCGACCTCGCCACCAGCTTCTGCCGCGCCTTCGACAGGCTCGACCTCGACCGAACCGAGCGTCACCTCATCAAAACGATGCTTGAGTTCGCCGACAGGAATCTCAGCGAAACGCGCCGACGTGCGCTGCGCGAACTGCGCGAGATCGGGCGCGCTCAACAGCGCGAGCAGCAGATGACCGGAACGGATGCGCCCGATCTGCGAGTCGAGCGACGCGATCAGCCAGGCCTGCTCGAACAGCGCGATCAGATGCGGGGAGAACACCGGTGTGCGCGTGTTGCCCGTCTTGAGGCGTTGCAGTTCGCGTTCCAGATCCGCACGCAGCGCATGCGCATCGACGCGCGACGCACGCAGCACGCATGTGAGGTCGCTGGCCGGTTCCTCGAGCAGCGCGAGCAGCACATGTTCGAGGTCCACTTCGTAGTGCCCGCGCGACAGGCACGCACTGGCCGCACGCTCGGTAGCCAGCCGGCAAGTCGTGTTCAGCTTCGCGATCAGGGTTTTCAGGGGCGTGCTCATGTCGTCCGGTCCGGCCTCGGGTCTCGTGTGTTCAATGAATGACGTGCAGTTCGTAGCGTGCGTCGCGGCGCTCGCGGTCGGCTTCGTGCGTGCAAAGGAAAGCATCCCAGCCCAGACGCGCGCCGGCGCCCAGGCGGCTCGGCCCGACTTCCTCGCGGCGCAGCACCAGCAGCACCTCGTATTCGAGCGTCACGCGCGCGAGCAGCGTGAGCATGCGTTCGAGCGCGAGCGCGTGTTCCGCGCCCGGCAGGAAGGCCTCATAGTCGGCCTTCGAAAGCGGCCCGATCACCAGGCGCGCACGCATGTCGCGCTGCCAGACGCGCTCGCCCGCAAGCGCCGTTGCACCGAGCATCACGTTGCGCTGGCCGAGCATGGAAAGCTGGTCGGGCGGCACGTCGTACCACTTGCCCACGAACTGCTCGACCTGCACGGGCACGCCGAAATAGTCGGAGAGCGTCTGGCGCAGATACGCGGCGGAAACCGGCTGATGACGCGCGGCCACCGCATGCCCCGCGATCGCCTCGTCGAAGAGCGCGCCGCCGCCGTCCTGCAGGCTCTCGCGCGACGCGTCGTTGGCCACGCCCGCAAGCGCGAGCAGCAGTGGCAGATAGCGTTCGTCGCGATCGAGTTCGTAGTGCAACGGCAGCCGGTACTTTTTCCACGCCGAATAGAACAGCGCCGTGGCGCGGTTCGAGAACACGTCGAAAAACTCGCGTGCCGCGCGGTCGCGCCGCAATTGCTCGCGCGCGACGATCTGCTCGGTGTAGTTCAGCGGCAGCGCGCCTTGCGCGCCCAGCAGCCCGAAGAACGCGGGCGTGAGATCCACGCGTTCGAGTTCGCCTGCATCGAGCGCCGCCGTGCGCTGGCCGGCATCGGCCAGCGGCGCGCCAGCCGCGTCATAAGACACGGCACCCGCGATCTCGCTGGCAGGAAACGCGAGCGACAGCGTGTTGCGAAAGCCGATACGCTGTGGGAGCACGTCACGCTGCCGCGCGCCGGCCTTGTCGACGAACCAGCGTTCGAGCAGGCGCACCGCCTGGAAAAAACCAAAGCGGTGCGGCTCATCGAGCAGCCGCTCGATTACGCCAGAATCGATTCGCCGCTGCGGGGGCTGCATCGCATGATCTCCTCGCCGGTGCGCCGCGAAACGACGACCAGTTGCACGAAGCTGTTGATGTGCACGTAAAGCCCAAAAAACACGTCGATGACGCGTACGAACGTTCCGAGGCTCGTGCCGACGAAGTGATCCTCATCGACGGTCAGGCGGATTTCGATGCCGCGCACGAAGGTCGCGAACGGCTTGCCGGGCAGCCATTGCACGGCGGCGCGCTGCTCGACGTCGACGATGCCGTCCACGTGCCGCGCCGAAACCGCCGTGCGCCGCAGGTCATAGAGCGCGAGCATTTCCTTGAGCGTCGTGGCGCCGTGGTTCACGAGCGAGACGTGATTGAGCGCGAGATGCGAAATGAGCCGCCAGTGCGCGGCCTGGCGGCGCTCGAAGCGCACGCACGGCGTCGGCCGCATCAGGAGCGCGATGCTGCTCGCCATCGCGCCGCCCTCCAGAAACAGATCGCCGCCTTCGAGCCCGGTCGCGAGCGCAGTGGGCAAATCGCGGTTGGTACAGGTCAGATCGAGGCTCAATGTTTCGTTTTGCTCGGTATCGACTTCGAAGTCGATATCGACGATCGAGATTTCGGTTTCGTAGCCCGGACTCTTTTGCGCGACGGCTTCGTCGCGCCGGGCGAACCAGTAGTGGCCGGCCCGCATCGATTCCCCATGTCGCAGCGAATAAAAAGGCCGGAACTCGACGACCGTTTCTTCGTGTGCGCGTTGCCGCACCAGTTGCACGGAGTCGATCGAATAAACTTCATAGGCGAACGCTCGCCGGCCCTCCGCCACCACCGGATACGAGACCGCCTGATGATCGAGGCGAATCGGCTCGCCGTGCTGCTTGAAGAGGTTCACCACGGGCGTGCAGAAAAGCCGCAGATGGTGCGCCGCGAGTGCGTCGAGCAACCGTGCCACGTGCGAGTCGCCGCGCACGTCCTTGAGCACGATATGAAGCGTGAGTCGCTGGCAGCGGCCCGCCGCGGCGGTCATTGCCGCGAGGTCGAAGTCGACGAAATCGAACTTGTCCGGAAACGCAAAATACTCCGTGAGCAAGCGGTACGCAGGGTGCGATTTCGCGGGATAGTCGATCAGCGCGTCAGCCGCGTCGAAGCCGGCTTGCGCGAACGGCAGCGCGGAGAGCGCGCGCCAGCGGCCATTGCGTTCGGGCTCGGCGTAGGCGGCGATCGCGTGCACGAAGAGGCAATCGCCGAGCGCCGCGATGAACGACTGCTCGCCGTGCAGGTAAGTGCGCAGCCCGCCGCTTCTCCACGCAGAGAGGTCGAACTGCGGCGACGTCGACTCGAACGTGATCGACAGGACGCCGGTTGCATTCGGCGGGAGCACGGTCGCGCTCGGTGCGATCGCCGTCGGCACGTAGCGCGCCTCCGAAATGCGGATCGGCGCGAGTGTCACGTCATAGGCGGTGCGAAAGCGGCATTGCACGCCGCGGATCGGCCGGGACTTCAGTTCCGTGCCGCGCTCGATCACGGCCGGCTCGGTGAGATTGCCGAGCGCGCCCGCGGCGCCGAACTGGGCGATCGAGCACGAGGGGAATGGGCGCAAATAATGCGGGTAGAGCACCTCCAGCAGCGCCTCGGTGAACTCCGGGTAGTCGTCGTCGAGTCGCTTGTTGATGCGCGCGCCGAGCAACGCGAACGATTCGATCATCCGCTCGACGTGCGGGTCTTCGCAGTGCTCGCCTGTCATCGCGAGGCGGGCCGCGATCTTCGGGTAGCGCTGGGCGAATTCGCGCGAATAACGCCGCAGGAACGACAATTCGCGCTCGTAATACGGCAACAGCTCTTCCATCGGTACGCTCCCGCCCCCCAAAACTACCTTTGTGTCATGCCATGTCGCGCGCCGCCGGTCGCGGCCGCGTCATGCTTTTGCGCGTGCGCGCGTGACCGAATACTGCAGCGTCGATGGCTGCAGCATCGCGTCGAAACTCACCGGCTCTTGCGCCGGATGCACCACTAACAACGCCTGAATCGCGAAGTACAGTGCGTTGGTCGAGCGCTCGTTCAGTTCGAGCGTCACCGTTACGCGCTGCAAACGCGGCTCGTGCCGCTCGATCGCCTGCTGGATCGACTTGCAGATGAACGTGCGGTCGTAATGACTCGCGAGGCTCAAGCCAGCGAAATCGTTCAGCCCGTAGGTCAGGATCGAACGGCGGCACTCGGGCAACATCGCGAGTTCGTGCTCGGTGAACGCGATGCGCGAATTCAGGATCGACTCCAGATCGCGCGCAACGGTCGCCTTGAGCTCTTCGATCGAGAACTGCCGCAATGCCGCCGGTGCCGGCGAATGCGGATCGTCGTCGAAGAGCTTGTCAAGCAGTCCTGGCTCGAAACGCTTCATCGGTTCAAATAGAGTCGGTCAGCCAGATGAAACCGGCGCAGGCATTGCACGCGATCGCGCGCGCCGCCTGCGCACGCCGCGTCAGACCGCGTAGGTCTTGTCGTTCTTCGTGAGGCTCCATGCGCCTTGCGCATTGCCGCCCTGGTTGCCGCCGATCTTCTGCTGCGTGTACTTCCACTGCACGGCCGCATACTTCAGCGAAAACTGCTCCGTGGGCAGCCCTTCGCCGACCACTTCCGGCGTGATGCTGGAAATGATCACGTATTTGAGCTTGATTTCGAGGTACTTGATGCGGTTACCCTCGCCGTCCGAGCGCATGAAGTCGATCGTGACTTCGTCGAAGGTCGTGCCGCCCGAAGCGTGCTGATAGAGCAGCGGGCTCACCACGTCGATGTCCTTCAGGAAGCGCATGTCGGCATGCTCGCAGCGCTCGACCGTGTGACCGCCCGCCGTCGAGGCCGTTGCCGAACGCGGCTGCAGAATCGAGTGATTCCACGAATCGATTTCGATCCAGCCAGCATGGTCCTTGTCCTGCGACTCGCCCTTGATGGCCGGATTGCCGAATTTTAGATAGATGTCCTTCATAACGCCTCGACTCCCCAGAGTGGTGGTTTACGGTAGTTTGCTAACGCGGGCCCGAGGGCGATGCCCCCGGGTTGCTTCCCGGTGCGATCCGCTGGATAGCGGACCGCTCCTGCTCAACTCAGTTGCGCGCTCGCGCGGTTTTATGCATTCGCCGGCTTCGGCAGATCCGCCACGAGCCGCAGCGAAATCGACAGTTCGTCGAGCTGGAAGTGCGGCCGCAGGAACGCGACCGACCGGTACGAACCCGGCTTGCCCGGAATCTCGCTGACCTGGATCGATGCCTCGCGCAACGGAAACTGCGCCTTTTGTTCCTGCGAGGCGTTGTCGTCGAGCAGCACGTACTGCGAAATCCAGCGGTTCAGGAACACTTCGACGTTCTGCGCGGACGCGAAGCTGCCGATCTTGTCGCGCATCATCGCCTTCAGATAGTGCGCCACGCGCGACACCGAGAAGATGTATTGCAGCTGCGCCGAAAGCACGGCATTCGCGTTCGCGTTGTCGGTACTATATTTTTTGGGCTTCTGCACTGACTGTGCGGCAAAGAACGCGGCGTAGTCCGAGTTCTTGCAATGGACGAGCGGAATGAAGCCGAGGTCGCTCAGTTCCTTTTCGCGCCGGTCGGTGATGGCGATTTCGGTCGGGCATTTCAGCGCGATCTCGCCGTCGTCGGTCTTGAACGTATGCGTGGGCAGGTCTTCCACGAGGCCGCCGCCCTCCACGCCGCGAATCGCCGCACACCAGCCGAAGTCGTCGAACGCCGCGGTCAAACGCGCCGCAAAGGCCCATGCCGCGTTACACCACAGGTATTTTGCGTGATCCGTGCCGTCCACGTCTTCGACGAAATTGAAGCCTTCCGCCGTCGCGCCGTCCTTCGGATTGAACGGCAGGCGGCCGAGAAAGCGCGGCAGCGTGAGACCCACGTAGCGCGAATCTTCTGCGTCGCGGAACGACTTCCACTTCGTGTATTCGACAGTGTCGAACACCTTGCCGAGATCGCGCGGCTTGCCAAGGTCGGCGAACGACTCGAGGCCGAGCAGTTCCGGCGAGGCCGATGCGACGAACGGCGCATGCGCCGCCGCCGCGACATGCGACATCTGCTCGATGAAATACATGTCTTCGGGCTGGCGCGTCACTTCGTAGTCGCCGATCAGCGCACCGAAGGGCGCGCCGCCGAACGTGCCGAACTCTTCTTCGTAGATCTTCTTGAAGAGCGCGCTCTGGTCGAATTCGACGGCGGTCTTGAAGTCGCGCACGATGTCGCGCTTGGGCGCGTGCAGCGCCTTGATCTTGATGGTCGAGCCGGTATTGCTTTCCTTGCACAGATACTCGAGGCCGCGCCAGGTGCTTTCGAGCCCCTGGAATTCCGGCGCGTGCATCACGGCACTCAGCTGCGCCGAGATCAGGCGGTCGAGTTCGGCCACGCGGGCATCGATCGTCGCGGAAAGATTGCTCGAGACGATCACGGTGCCTTCCAGCACCTGATGCACGAGCTCGCCAATGAGGTCTTTCGCGCGAGCGTGCTCGGATTCGGATTTGGCCACCTTGCTCTTTTCGACGATCTCGTCGAGCAACGAGGGCGCGGCCTTGGCTTCTTCCAGGGCCGGTGCGCGAACTGCGCCAGTCTGCTGATTCATGTCGATCTCCCCTCGCGCTTATTGCTCGTTGCCGTCGCCGGATTCGTTGCGCTCGCCACGATCCGCTTCGCCAGCGCCGCCCGTGTTGCCCGCGAGCGCCTGCAATTGCTGCGTATTGGCCAGCACCTCGCTCAGCAGGTCTTCGAGCTTGTCGTTGCCGGCGAGCTTGTTGCGCAGGTCCGCGAGCTTCGAGCGCGCCTCGAGCAGACGACGCAGCGGCTCGACCTGCGCGACGACTTCGTCGGGATTGAAGTCGGCCATCGAACGGAAGCGCAAGTCCACGGCGAACTTGCCGCCCGCCTCGCTCAAGCGGTTCTCGACCTGGAACGCCGCGCGCGGTTCGATGCCCTTCATGACGTCGTCGAAATTGTCACGGTCGATATTGACGAACTTGCGGTCGCGCAGCCGCGGCTGTTCGACTTCCGACTGACCCGCGAGATCGCCCATCACGCCGACTACGAACGGCAGTTCCTTCACCTCAATCGCGTCGCCGAGTTCGACTTCGTACGTCAACTGGACGCGCGGCGGCCGCACTTTCTGCAAGCGCTTCTGAATACTTTCTTTCTTGGCCATCGAGGGCTCCCCTGTTCAAGTCGTTCAAGACCTGTTGTCAGCAATTCACCGCCGTGCGGTTCAGCGCAGTGCGCTGAACGGATCGGACGCACCACCGCTTGCCGCCGCTTTGGCCGGCGCCGCTTTGGCGGGCGCGGGCGCAGGAGCCGCAGCCGCGGGGGCTGCGGGCGCGGACGGTGCAGCCGGCGCGGCCTCGGCTGTTTCAACCGGCTTCGCCGCCGGCTTCTGCACATGGCGAACGATGCGGCGCTTCTTCGGCGCGGGCTTATCCGCCTGCTCGGGCGGGAACAGCGAATCCTCGCCGAGCGTGTCGCGCAACTGCTTCGCGAGCGCCTGCGCATCGGACTTCGCATCACCCTGTAGCGAGGCATCCTGGCGCAGTTCGCCAAGCGACTGCGTCGCGACGCGCAAACCGGCCACGGCCAGCACGCTCTTCGCGGCGCGGTCGGTCTGATCGCGCTGCAGCGCTTCCTGCGCCGCCACGATGGCTTGTCCATAGTGTTGCTGCTGGAACTGGATCTGCGCGATGCGCGACCACGGTTCTTCGCGCGTGGGATCCGCAGCGGCGAGTTTCTGGTAAAGCGCGATCGCGCGATCCTGATCGCCGCCCTTCGCCGCGGTATCGGCGTCGGCTAGCGCCTTGTTGAATGCGTCTGGCGATGCCGCGAGATTATGGTCCTGCGTAGCGCAGCCCGCGATTACCCCGCATGCCAGCACCACCCCGGAGAGCCTTGAAATGACCCGGTTTATCATTCTTTCACCAGCGTGTAATTATTAATTCGATGGGAGGGAACTAGAGTTTTGCTTTAGCTCTAGCGCGCGGGTATAGTACAGCCCAAATTTTGATAATTCAACTTCTTAATGTAATGCGCCGACACTAAATAGCTTCTTTGACACGGGGTTTACTGCCACAAGAAATTCACACAGGAAAGAATTTCTCACTCGTGCAATTGAAAACACGAGCGAGCCGGAAAAGTTTGCCGCATCACTTAATCAACCGCTTATCGGCGCCACGCGGGGTTAAACGCGTCTTTATGCGGATAGCATTATCCGGATCGCATATCACCACTTAACGGACCCCGGGCATTCACGCCTGGCCAACAAATAATGAATGCGCGTGTTATTCGTTTCGCATCGATCCTCATCGTCGCGGCGCAACTCGCCGGCTGCGCGGCGGCCGTACCGGCGCTCGGCAGTGCGGCGTCGGCCGCTTTGCAACTCGCGGGCATCGGCAAGCCCGACGTGCCGGACAGCCAGAAACCCCCGCGCGACCTCGGTATCACGCTGCTTGCCGCGCAAAACCTCAACGCGGCGACCGACCGCAAGCCGCTTGCGCTCGTCGTGCGGCTATACGTGCTGAAGGACCCTACGTCATTCCAGCAGGCGCCGTTCGATACGTTCACCGACCCCGCAAAAGAAAAGAGCGCGCTGGGCAGCGACTTGCTCGGCGTGCGCGAAGTGACGCTCATTCCGGGCCAGAGATATAACGCCACAGAAAAGGTTTCACGCGAGGCGCAAGCCTTCGGCATCGTCGCGCTATTCCGCGATCCGGCCATGCAGCGCTGGAAGTTCGCCTTCGATCCTGCGAAATCCGAGAAATCCGGCATAATGGTCGGCCTGCATAACTGCGCAATGACCGTCACGAGCGGCACGGTGATCTCGCCGGACCAGGGATTACCGCCGCAGCAGCTGAATCTGCTTTCGTCGGTGACTTGCGGGTGAATAAAGGGCAAAGCACCAGGCAGAGTAACGAGCAAGCGGGATATTTAACAATTTCAGTCCGCCGATCGCCGGCGCGAGCGGCACGGGCCGAATCACGCATATAGCCGATTTAACATGAGTTATTCCTCGAAAGTGCTTTGGGGAGAAGGCCTGTTCCTCAGGCCTCAGCACTTCCAGCGGCAGGACGCCTATCACGAAGCGCGCCTCTTCGAATCGATCCAGGCCATTGCGCCGTACAACTGGGGCGTGCGCACCGCGCGGCTCGACCACGACGCACTGGGCAGCAACATGCTGCGCATGAGCGAACTCGCGCTCGTGTTTCCGGACGGCACGCTCTACAGCGCGCCGCAGGCCGACGACCTGCCGCCGCCCGTGGCGCTCGACACGCTGCCCGAGGGCATCAACGAATTCACGTTCTACCTGGCGCTGCACCAGATGCGCGAAACCGGCACGAACTACGCGCCGGATCGCAACGACGGCTTCGTCACGCGTTACGTGAGCGAGCAGGCGAGCGTAGCCGATCACTACACGGACGCCGCGCAGGCCGACGTGACGTTCCTGAAAACGAACGTCAAGCTGATCGCGCACAGCGAGCCGCGCGATCAGTTGCTCTCGGTGCCCGTCGCACGCGTGCGGCGCACTGCGACTTCGGGATTCGAGGTCGACGAAAGCTTCGTGCCGCCGAGTCTCGCCATCGAAGCGTCGCCGCTCCTGCACCAGCGTCTGCGCCGCCTCATCGACGCGCTGCAGGCCAAGGTCAATGCGCTCTACGGCTTTCATCGCGAGCCGACCAAGAACATCATCGAGTTCCGTTCGGGCGACATCGCCTCGTTCTGGCTGCTGCATACGGCGAGCGGCGCGTTCGCCACGCTCGCACATCTCTATCAGCATGCGGCGCTTCACCCCGAGCGGCTCTTTCACGAGCTGCTGCGCCTCGCGGGCCAGCTCATGACGTTCTCCAAGGGCTACGCGCTGGCCGACCTGCCGGCGTACCGTCACGACGATCCCGGCCCCGGCTTTGCGCGCCTCGATACGATACTGCGCGACCTGCTCGAAACGGTGATCTCCACGCAATACTTCGCCATTGCGCTCGAAGAAGTGCGTCCGTCGTTCCATATCGGCCGGCTCGATTCGGGCAAGATCGACGACAAGACCACGTTCTATCTCGCGGTTTCGGCAGACATGCCCGCCGTCGACCTCGTCGAGGCCGTGCCGGCTCGCTTCAAGGTCGGCGCGCCCGACGACGTCGACAAGCTCGTGCTCTCGGCCATGCCGGGCGTGCGGCTCGTCTACACGCCCCAGGTGCCGCCCGCCATTCCCGTGCGGCCCGGCGCATGCTATTTCGCGTTCGAGGCGCGTAGCGCGCTTTATGAGCGCATGGTGCAGGCGCAGTCGGCCATGGTCTATGCGCCCTCGGGCATCAACGATCTCAAACTCGAACTGATCGCGGTGACGTCATGAGCAACGCCCCTTCCCTTTTCGGCGACGCGGCGCCGCCCGTGAATCACCCCGCGCCTGCCGCGGAGCCCGCTTACCAGGTGCGCTCGCTGCTCGATTTGCTCTACGACGGCTTCTTCATGCTGTTCCTGTTGAAGAACGGCCGCGAGCCCGGCGACGCCAGCGAATTCGGCGCGCGCGTGCAGCAGTTTCTGGGCGATTTCGAGCGCGGCGCGAAGAAGCTGAACGTCGCGGCCGAAGACGTGTACGCGGCCAAGTTCGCGTTCTGCGCCGCACTCGACGAATCGGTGCTGGCGTCGTCGTTCCGAATTCGCGCAGCGTGGGAACGCCGCCCCTTGCAGCTCGCGCTCTTTGGCGAGCAACTCGCGGGCGAGAAGTTCTTCCAGTATCTCGAGGAATGTCGCGCACAAGGCGCGCCGCGGCTGCAGTCGCTCGAGGTCTTCCATATGTGCCTGCTGCTCGGATTCCAGGGCAAGTACATTCTCGAAGGGCCGGAAAAGCTCGCCTATCTCACGGCGCGCCTGGGCGACGAGATCGCGCATATCAAGGGCAAGCGCGCGGCCTTCGCGCCGCATTGGCCGCTGCCCGATCAGGTTGCGCACCGCCTCAAACGCGAGGTGCCGCTGTGGTCCATCGGCGCGGTGTTCGCGCTGGTGGGTCTGCTCGCCTGGCTCGGCCTCAGCACCTGGCTGCGCGACAACACGGTGCACATGCTCGCCCCGTATACGCAACTCATCAAGCTCGGGCCGCAATCGGCAAATTTGACGATCTCGCTGCCTTGAGCGTTCGAAAGGGGCGTGGCGTGCGGCCCGCCCCTTTCGCACCCAATCAACGCAAAAAGCAAAACCACCGCCGCAGCGGATATTTCGAAGCAACTGCAGAGTAGCCGGATTGACGCATTGTCGATACGAACAACTAAGCAAATCATAATTCGTTGGTTTGCCTGGAATCGTTGCAGATCGACAATCATCGAGCATCGTCAATCCACTACCCTGCTCGTTGCCGAGTCTCCGCTCATGAAGGCGTTCTCCCCGAAAATCCGTCGGCGCTCCGCCGGAACCGTTCTGCTTGCCGCGTGCGCCGCTGCGGTCCTGGTACTCCAGGGCGGTTGCAAGCCGCATGGGGAGCAGGCGCAAGACGCGTCTGTCACGACCCGACAGGCGCCGGCGCAGCAGCAAATCACCTACTTCAAGTACCCCGACAATCCCGCGTTCGACCTGGTCTATCTCGCCGACAAGCTCGGCTACTTCGACAACACGAGCACGCGGCCCAAATATGTCGGCAAGATTTCCGCGCCGCAGATCATTCCGCTCGTGGGCACCGGCGATATCGATTTCGGCACGCGCATGGTGCCGCTCGTCATCTCCGCGATTGCCAGCGGCGCCGATATCAAGGTCATTTCCGCAGGCGGCGAAACACTGCCCGACGCGCCGCACATGAAGTATTTCGTGCGCAAGGATTCGGGCATTCTCGGTCCGAAGGACTTCGAAGGCAAAACGGTAGCGTTCAATAGCTTCGGCGCGTGCGCGGAGTTCGTGACCAAAAAGTATCTGGCGCAACACGGTGTGAATGTATCGAAGGTGAACTGGCTCGTCGTGCCCGACAATCAGTCCGAGCAGGCGCTCGTCACGAAGAACGTGGATGTCGCGATCATTCATCCGCCCTTTTCCGGCTCGGCGGAGGCCGATCCGCAACTGCGCAAGCTGTGGAGCGACTGGGACGAGGATCACGGCCTTGGCGGCATGGCGCCCTATAGCGTGAACGGCGCGTTCGCCCGTGCCCACCCGCAGGCGGTGCGCGACTTCGTCACGGCCATCGCGAAGGCGGGCAACTGGGTCAATGCGCATCCCGACGAAGCGCGCAAGCTGACGGCCGAGCGGCTCGGCATCGACGTTCGGCTCGTGGAGCGGTATGCCTACGTGAAGGATCTCGTGGTCACGGAGCCGCCCATCCAGTACTACATCGATATCCTCGAAACGGCCGGCAAGATTCCGAAAGGCAAGGTCAACGTCAAGGATGTCTACACGAACGACTTCAATCCGTTCGCGAAGCACGAGGCCCAGGCCAGCGCGACGATTTTGCCGAACGGAACACGCTCGTGAGCATGGCAACTGCGCTACGCGAGAAGATCGTCGCGCGCGATCTCTCCCTCACCTATAGCAACGCGCAAACGGACACGCACCATACGGTCCTCAAACGCTTCGATCTCGCCGTACGCGAAGGCGAATTCATGGCGCTTTTGGGCCCGAGCGGCTGCGGCAAGTCGACCTTCCTCAACGTGCTCGCCGGCCTCACGCTGCCAACCTCGGGCGATATTCGCGTGGACGGCGACCCCGTGAGCGCCGTGCGGCAAAAGCTCGGCTTCGTGTTTCAGGGCTACGCGCTCTTTCCGTGGCGCACCGTGCGCAAGAACGTGGAGGCGGGACTCGAAATTCGCGGCATGAAACGCGTCGAGCGGCGCAGCGAGGCCGAACGCTTCTTGCGCCTCGTGGGCCTGCTGGAATTCGCGGATCACTATCCGCATCAGCTTTCCGGCGGCATGCGCCAGCGCGTGGCCATCGCGCGTGCGCTCGCTTATGGCCCCGAGATCCTGCTGATGGACGAGCCGTTCGGCGCGCTCGACGCACAGACGCGCGAATTGCTTCAGCAGGAACTGCTCGCGATCTGGGAGCAAAGCGCCACGACCGTCGTGTTCGTCACGCACAGCATCGACGAGGCGATCTTTCTCTCCGATCGCATCGCCATTCTTGGGCGCGGCCCCGGACGCGTGAAAGAGATCATCGACGTCGACCTGCCGCGCCCGCGCGACGCCGCGCTGCGTCACTCGGCGGCGTTCGTCGCGCTGCGTCAGCGCGCATGGGCGAGCCTCAGCACGGAACTCGACACGCGACTCGACGCACAGCCGCAAACCCATGCATTGACGGGAGCCGATCATGTCCGATTCGATGTCTGACCCGATGTCCAACCCGGGCGCGGTCCGCGAATCCTCGCACAGCGTTCAGCGCGCGCGCACAGCTTCATCTTTCGCGCGCCTATACGTAGGCGTGGAGCGCTCCCTCGCGCTCGCCGCCTTCCTCCTGTTGTGGGAGTTGCTGCCCCGACTCGGCGTGGTCAACGCGGCTTACCTGAGCCCGCCTACACAAGTCGCCCTCGCCATCGCGCGGCTCTTCGAAAACGGCGACGCGTGGACCCATATCGGTGCGAGCGCCGTGCGCTCCATCAGCGGTTTGCTGCTTGCCGTGGCCGGTGGCATTGCATTCGGCTTCCTGCTGGGATGGTTCAAGCGCGTCGAGCGCGTCGTCGATCCTGTCTTTCAACTGCTGCGGCAGGTGTCGGCGTTTGCGCTCTTTCCTGTTTTCATGTTGTTTCTCGGCATCGGCGAGTCGTCGAAGATCGCCATTGTCGTGTGGGCCGCGTTCTGGCCGGTGCTGCTCAACACCATTGCGGGCGTGAAACAGGTCGAGCGCGTGCTGATCGACTGCGCGCGCTCGATGGGCGCCTCGCAGCGCTTTATCGCGACGAAGGTCGTGCTGCCGGCTGCGTTGCCGCAGATCCTCACAGGCGTGCGTCTGGCGGGCGCCTACAGCATTACGGCGCTGGTGGCGGCGGAAATGATCGGGGCACGTTCGGGGCTCGGCTTCTATACGCTCAATTCGCAGGAGACGTTTCAGATTCCCGATATGTACGCGGGTATCGTGCTGCTCGCCATATTTGGACTGCTGATCAATCAGGGCCTGTCGATACTCGAACGGCAACTGCTGCGCTGGCGCGTCGGACTCGCGCAGAATGGCTAGGAACGCTGAGCTCGACGCTTCGGCAATTCCGCGGCGCCTGCGCTGGCCCGCCACCGCGCTAACGGCCATGTTCGCAGCGCTCGCATTACTCGCGCTGCTCGCGTGGGCGCTGAACCGCGAGTTGCCACGCGCCCTTCCCGAAAGCGACCTGCCTTTCGCACCCGCGGCAGCACGCGGCGTGCTGATCGTGGCGGTGCCCCCGCGCCCCGCGCCTGCGCTTTATGTCGGCAAGGTCGACCGCGCGCTGCGCTCGCCCGACCCGTTCGCGGCGGCGCTCGCTTCGGACCTCGCTCGCCGCGCAGGGCTGCCTGTGCAGTTCCTGCTGGCCCAACCGGCCGCCGCGCGTGCCGCGCTGCAGGCGGGCAAAGCCGATGCCGCCATTGCCGGCCTGGACTTCTCGCCCGACGCGCGAGTCGCGTTCGCACCGGCTTCGTATTCGAGCGGCCGTGGCATGGCGCTCGTGCTGGATCATGGCAACGTGCGGACATGGCGAGACCTGAACGGCCGCGCGATTTGCGCATCGCAGGGCAACCCTTATGCACGGCGCGCAGCGCGCGAGTACCACGCGAACCTGCGCGGATTCGACCGGCCGCTCGATGCGCTGCTGGCGTTCCAGGCGGGCGATTGCGCCGCCCTTGTCGACGACGAATTCGTGATCGAGGCGCTGCTCAAGCAGGCGGACTGGTCCTACTATCGCCCGCTACCCGGAACCATCGCTGCGCAGGCGGCGTTCATCGCCACGCGCGCGGGCGACGCGGCAAGCGCGGTCTTTGTCGGCAATACGGTGGCGCAGTGGCAACGTAGCCGCTGGCTGGCGACCGTGCGCAGGGATCAGGCAATCAGCCTCGCGTTCGACATGTTCAACGCGGAAAACGACCTGTACTGCCACTAGCTGCGCCGCCTGAGTTCTGCCACGCGCAGCTGATAGCTTTTCAACAGGCACGCCTTGTCGCCGCACGCATTGCGCGAGTTTCGAAGCCATGCCCTTGCTCTGCCCTTAGCCGGTAACGAAAGCGGCGCTCGCGCAAAGCTTCAGTAGATATTGAACTCCATGGCGCGCAAGACGCCAGGCAGCACGAGTGGCGCAGCCGATAGCCACGCACGCGCGAGGCGGTGCAGAGTCGTCGAATCCTGGGCGTTACGCACACACGCCTCTAAACGGAACCCGGTCTAGAACCCGCGCCTCAGGTTCCGGTCGCGCATTGGGTCGGGCGTCTTCTGCGTGAGCCGCAAGATGCCCTGATCGTCGAAGTAGAAGTGAAACATCATGTAGTCGATGTTGTTCGCGATGTAGCGGTAGGACCAGACTTCCCGCTGCATGCGCGAAAAGTAGGCCGTCTCCGCGGGCCGGCCGAAATTGATCAGGACATCGTTGCGTGTCCACTCGTTGACTTTCGCCCGATAGAACTCGCTCTCCTGCATGACCTGACGCACACTCACGACCTTCCCGCTCGCGTCGATGTCGGCGACGGTGTTCGTCGACCCCATCGGCTGGGTCGGCCACATGAGACGTTTGCCGCCGTCCGGCAGGTTATAGGTTTCGCGCGGCGGCCCGAGACGCGCGATCAACGCAGACTGGTCGCTGCCCGGTTCGATGCTTTGCCACGGCTGGGCGCAACCGGCCGCGAGCAGCACCGCGGCGGCGAGCCACGCGCGCTTCACGAAACTGGACAGAGTCCCCATTCACGCACCCCTGAGTAGCGAATCTGGCGAGCAACACACGCAGATCATGGCGGCCGTGGCGGATGCGGACAATCAGACCTTGGTCCTACCGGCAAAAGCCGGCGCTCCGCGGAGGCCGGCCACGGCGTGTGCAATACTGGTGCAGCATGGTTGCACGCCCCGAACGGGTTGCCAGCGGCGTTTACACGCGACCTCTGCTTTCGGGGCGATCGCGTGGAAGCGATCTGGCCAGTCGACGCACGCGGTCTTTCCCGATGACGCTCCGATGCCGCAACGATCGCTGCGGCATCGGCTTTTACGTCAAGCGCCCGCAAATCTGGAAACCGACACCGCCTGCTGCAACTGCGCCGCCTGATCGGCCATCGAGCTTGCCGCGGCAGCCGCCTGCTCGACCAAGGCCGCGTTTTGCTGCGTGACCTGGTCCATTTGCGCGACCGCGCGAATGTCGGCGACGATGCCGGTTAGCTGCGCACGCATCTCGCCGAGCGCGTACAGCAGGCTGCTCGTATCGCCAGCATGCGTTGCTATGGATACCGAAAGATCGCCAGCCGCGATACGGCCCGCGATTTCCATGGCGTGAGCCGGCTCGCAGCCCAGCTGGCGCGAAAGCCGCTGCGAAATCAACCAGGCCAGCAATGCGCCTGTCGCGACCGCACCGAGCAGCATCGCCACGATGAGGGTGCGCAAATGCTGGAATTGCACCGTGGCTTCGGTCTGCGCACTCTTGGCCTCGCGTTGCAGCGAATCGATCAGCGCGGCGACGCTGTCTCCCAACGCGACACTCGCCGCAATGGCGCGGCGTACGAGTTCGGCGTTGTCCACACCTGCCGGCACGGGCGCGAAACCGATCTGCTGATGCATGCTGTCAGCAGCTTTTTGAGCACCGTCATGCGATCGAGCCATCTCATGGCTGTCCCTTTATTCGATTCCGTTTTATATGTATCACGGCGAGCGAAAGCCTCGACGCAAGCGCGCCAAGCTTGATGCAATCCCCCCACCAAGGGCAGGAGGGCAACGGATATAGGGAGAATCAGCCAGCGCTTCTAGCGGTGTCAGCGGAGTTCTGCTAACCCGCCGCGCGCGCCGCATTTCGAGGGGGACGTGACATCCATGACGCTGAGAGCCCTCAGTTTCCAGCCTGCTGCGCGCTGGCCGGTACGAGCTTCAGCGTATGCACCAGTGCGCCCGGCAGGAACGGCGCCGCGTCGCCATGCACCCACGTTTCATGCCCCGCGAGGAAAAACGGCGACATGGGATTGCCCGATTGGCCGCCCGGCATCTCGAGGATGCCGTCCTGTTCGCGCCCCGGCGACACCGCGAAACGCTCGGACGCGCCGAATGCCCGGGCCTGCACGCGCGGCATGTTGATGTCGCCCGGGAGCGGGTCGTGCGGCGCGCTGAGCCAGCCGCGAACCCACGGCAGCCATGCCGGCACCATGCGCGCGAACGGATGCGCAATGGTCGAGCGGTTGCGCTCGCCCCAGCGCGCCTCTTCGAGCGTGGTGCCCTTGGGCAACCGGGCGATCGTGTGATCGATGCGGTCCAGCATGAACGCGCGCCAGTCCGCGAAGCCTCCCGGTATCCACGCGCGATGGTCGGCCAGCGTCTCCATCGTCGCTTCGTAACGCGAGTTCGCCGCGCGATAGCTGAGGTCCGGCGCAATCGCGGCCATCTGCTTGTCAAGTACCCCGAACCATGCTTCGTAGAGCGAGTCGTAGAACGCGCGCACCAGCCGGTAGCCGACAGCATTCACATCGGCGCGGCCATCCCACGCCTGAACGAGGCGCTGGAATTCGGCGCGTTGAGGATGGCCGTCGAGCGCGCGTGCATCGAGCGCGTCGAGCGCCACGCGTCGCCAGTACTCGATCCAGAACGCGCGATCGTCGGTCTGCACCGCGAGCATGTCGCGCTCGCTCGCGTGCGGCAGCGCGAGCAGGTCGTTGCGAATCTGCGTGGCGCGCGCGCCGAGATCGGTGCCGGCATCGCCGATTCGCGCCACATCTTCCATCGGCAGGGTGCGGTTATTCGCGGTCCAGATGCGGCCGGCCGGCGGATCGACGCGCACGGGATACGCATCGGGCGTCCGATACCCTTGCCAGCCGGCGTACGTCCCGGAGAGGTACGGCATGCTCGCGAGCGCTGCCGCCTGACCGTCCACTTCAGCGTCCGCATTGGCATCCGCGAAGCGCGGCAGCGGCCCGGCGAGCGTCCAGCCGATATGGCCTTGCGCGTCGGCCACCATGAAGTTCTGCGTCGGCATCCCGAAGGTCTGCGCGGCATGCAACGCGTCGGCGACGTTCGTGATGCCTTCGAGCCGCATGAAGTTCATGTTGGTCGCCTGCGGATCGTGCGCGACCCAATGCAATGCATACGCGCGCTCGCCGGCCACAATCTGCGGCCCCCAGCGCGTTTGTACGACCGGCAGATCGACGCTCGCGCCGCCGTTCACGTCGAGCCGCTCGTGGATCACCTGCGCGCGCTCCCATCCGCCGTTCGGGACGCGGTAGCGCAGTGGATCGGCCGGATCGCGTTGAAGTTCGACCAGATCGACGAAGCGCCCATAGCTGTTCGTGAAGCCCCACACAATATGGCCGTTGCTGCCGGCCACGACGAACGGTGTACCCGGCAAGCTGACGCCCGTGATGCGCCGCACGCCGCCTTCGGGCGCAGGATAGACGAGCGAGATCCGGTACCAGATGTTCGGCAACGACAGGCCGAGGTGCATGTCGCTCGCGAGCAGCGCGCCGCCGTGTGCGCTGTGCGCGCCGTCGACCGCGAAACCGTTGCTGCCGACCATCGAATCGACCGCGCTCCCGCCGCCCGCGAAGCCGCTAACGAAACCAGGCAGGCCGGCGACAAGTACGTTGGCCTCCGGTTCGGCATCGACGGCGGACCGCGTTGACGGGAGCCATGACGGCGGCGCGGCGGGCAGCGCCGCCGGCGGCTGCGCCAATGGGCGCTGCCCGTCGAGCGGGGCGTCCCAGTGGCTCGTCTCAGGCAGCAGGAACGCAAGCAGATCGGCCGGCACGCGCTCGCGCAACGCCGCACGAGAGAGTACGCGCCTCACCTGGTCATACTGAAGATCGAAGTACATCGCGTAGACCGCGAGCACTGTGTCTTCGGGACGCCACGGCGCCGGTTGCGCGCGCAACAGCCAGTATTCGAACGGCCGCGCGCGAAGCGAGCGCAGGCCGTCGTTGACACCCGCCGTGTAGCGCTCGATCAACTCCCGCTGATCGGCGGAGAGCGCGGCGAGCGCCGCCTGCGCGTGCTCGCGAAAGCGCAAGGGCCGGTCGCGTCGGTCCAGCGGCAGCGCCGCCGGGCCGATGAGTGACGCCATTTCGCCAGCGGCGACCCGGCGCAGCAAATCCATCTGGAAGAAGCGGTCCTGCGCGTGAAGGAAACCGCTCGCATACGCAACGTCGCCACGCGTGCCGCCCTGTACCGTCGGCACGCCGAGCGCATCGCGCCCGATCGTTACCGGTGCGGAGAGCGGCACGGCACGCGTGCCGTCCAGCTGTGGCAAGCTGCCGCGCAATGCCAGCCAGCCCGCCAGCACCATGGCAGCCAGGACGATGACGACGGCACACAGCAAAATCAGCGGCCACGCACGGCGCCGCTTTGGCGGGAAAGGACTCGAACGGGTCATGGAGGAGCACGCAGGTCGTTGTGTTCAGCGCTTCCAGGCGCGGCGACCGGATCGGCCGGACGCCGTACGACCATAGCATGACCCTGTGGCAACAACACGCAGGGAGAGCGACGCGGCCTTCTACCTCTTCACCGCCCTTCCTGGGCGCGGCAGTCTGCCATCTGCCACCGTGCCGCGGAAAGAACACAATCTCGATATTGCGTTCCGTCCGAGATCGCGCGTGGGCGACATCATGGCAAAGAAGTTTCCGATTCACCCGCTGCGCCCCGAGCGCCTGTGCTGGGGCTGCGACCACTACTGCCCGGCCAACGACATGCGATGCGGCAACGGCCAGAGCCGCACGCAGCATCCGGCCGAACTGCTCGGCGACGACTGGCTCGAACAGGGCGACTGGGGTATCGAAGTCGACGCGTCCGGCAAAAGCGTCACGCCTTAACGCGCGAAATCAACCGCGCAATCAGATATGAATGCCGCCAGCCACCTCGATGCGTTGCGCGTTCACCCAGCCAAAGTCATCCGATAGTAGACCGGCAATCACGGGCCCCACGTCCGTCGGTAATCCCACGCGGCCCAGCGCGGTATGTTCCGCCACTGCCTTGTTGACCTCAGGATTGTCCCGCACGATACCGCCGCTGAAGTCGGTGGCAATGGCGCCCGGCGCCACGACGTTGACCGCGATCCTGCGCGGCGCGAGTTCGAGCGCCATATAGCGCGTGAGCGCTTCGACAGCCGCCTTCATCGGGCCATAAATCGAGCGGCCCGGGTACGCGAAGCGCGCAAGGCCCGAAGAGATGTTCACAATCCGGCCGCCGTCATGAATGAGCGGCAGCAGCTTTTGCGTCAGCAGGAACGGCCCCTTGAAATGCACCGCGAACTGCGCGTCGAGCTCCGCTTCGGTGCCCGCTGCGAGCGTGGCCGTCGATGAGATACCGGCGTTGTTCACCAGATAATCGAAGCCCGTTGCATTGAGCGTCCCAAGCGCCTCTCGCAGGCGCGCGACGAAGTCGTCGAACGCGCCCGAATTCGCGATATTCAACTGCAGGGCAATCGCCCGGCCGCCCGCTTGCGCGATCTCGGCAGAGACCTTCTCCGCCTCGTCTCGATTGGTGTTGTAGGTGAAAACCGTGTGGACGCCGCGGCTTGCCAGCCGCAGCACCGTGTCGCGACCGATCCCACGGCTGCCTCCGGTGACGACTGCGATTTTCGGGCCCGACTGACTGCCGTTGTTCGTTGCCATTTGGCACCTCTCGCTGGGTTGGATAGCGTCGATTCTGCGCCTGACGCGACCGGCGAGTGAATACCCGAATCTCCCCGATTCTTGCCTAATCCTGCTTCGCTGACTAAGATGGACCGTCGCGCACTTTCCGTCGCGCGTTTCTTATCCAGCCCCCATGACAAACGATCTGGCCGCCGCCCTGCTGCGCTACACGCAAACACAGCCGGGCACGAGCCCATACAGCACCGCTGTCGACGGACTGCTCATCCTGCGCTCCGACCATCCCGCGCCGCCCACGTTTCGCTCGGCGCGGCCGGCTTTGTGCATCGTCGCCCAGGGCGCCAAATGGGCCAGTTTTGGCGGGGAACAACTGGAGTATCGCGCCGGTCAAGCGCTCGTGGTCGGCGTGGAAACGCCGTCGCGGGGCCGCGTGTTCGAGGCGAGCCCGGACAAGCCTTGCCTGGTTCTGATTCTCGAGCTGGACCTGGCCATGTTGCGCGCCGTGGCAAAGGAGATATCGCCTGCGCCCGTGCCGGCGGCGGACGCAAGCCGCGGCGTGTTCGTCGCGAACTTCGACGGCCCCCTCGCCGATTGCGCGCTGCGTGCCGTGCGCCTGCTGGACACGCCGGACGCCATCGGCATGCTGTATCCCATGCTGATGCGCGAGATCTGCTACTGGTTGCTAAGCGGTCCGAACGGTTCGGAAATCGCGAGGCTGGCGTCGACGGAAAGCCCTTCTCACAGCCTGCTGCGCGCGGTGGAAAACTTGCGTGTGCGGTTTGCCGAACCCGTGCGGGTGGAAGACCTGGCGGCAGTCGCCCAGCTCAGCGCTTCGGCGTTCCACCGGCAGTTCAAGGCGCTGACCGGGCTGCCGCCCCTTCAGTACCAGAAGCAGTTGCGGCTGCTGGAAGCGCGCAGACTGCTGCTTTCGCTGTCGATGAGCGTACAGGCCGCCGCCTTCGAAGTGGGATACGAGAGCGCCTCGCAGTTCAGCCGCGAATACACGCGAATGTTCGGGGCGCCACCGAAAAAAGACTCGACTCAAGCGAAGACACTGCGCGAGGCCGCGTAGCACGCTCCGCTGACACGCGGCGCGAGAGCGGTGCATCCGCTCTCGCGCCGTGCACATGTCACGCTGGACGCGTCACATCACTTGCCATACACGTCGAAGTCGAAGTACTTCTTCTCGATCTTCTTGTACGTACCGTCCTTGATGATGCTGGCGATCGCGCCGTCGATCTTCGTCTTGAGCGCGGCGTCTTCCTTGCGCAGGCCGATGCCGGCGCCGTTGCCGAGCGTTGCCGGATCGTCGAGGTCGCCGCCCGCGAAGCTGTAGCCCTTGCCGCGCGGCGTCTTCAGGAAGCCCACGTCGGCCTGCACGGCGTCTTGCAGCGCGGCGTCCACGCGGCCGGCCAGCAGGTCCTGATAAACCTGGTCCTGGTTCTGGTAAGGCACGACCTCAACGCCTGCCGTTGCCCAATGCGCCTTTGCGTAGGCCTCCTGAATCGTGCCCTGCTCCACGCCCACGCGCTTACCCTTGAGCGATTCGGCGGTCGGCATGATGCCCGAACCCGTCTTGGCGACGAGACGCGTCGGCGTGTTGAACAGCTTGTCCGAGAACGCGATCTGCTCTTTGCGCGCCGGGGTCATGGACATCGACGAAAGCACGCCGTCGAACTTGCGCGCCTTCAGCGCCGGGATCATGCCGTCGAAGTCGTTCTCGATCCAGACACATTTGGCATTCAGACGGTGGCAGATCTCGTTGCCGAGATCGATGTCGAAGCCGACCAGTTTGCCGTCCGGCGCTTTCGATTCGAACGGCGGATAGCTTGCATCGACACCGAAGCGAATGGTGTCCGCCGCAAAGGCGCCGACGCTGGCCGTGGAGGCGATCAAGGCAATAGATACGGCTGCAAACAACTTTTTCATGGGATCCCCTCGGTTCTGGATATCAAGGTGGTCAAGAACATAAACACCGCCCGCATGGTTGCGGCGCGGACATTCCCTCGCGGCGCACGCCGCAAACGTGATCGACGCTGCGGGTGCACCTGCGCCCGGCAAGGTAGCAGTCCAGAATACGCGCGTCGAGTCGTCAAAAACAGGCGGAAACACCTATGGCAGGGAAGACCCTAAAGGGGGTTGAAAGCGGCAGCCGAAGACTTACCCGAATGTCCAGTTGCTCTTGCCGGCGCGAGCCGCGCGCCGCAAGCGCTTGACGCGATACATTTCGTGGTCCGCCTGTCGAGCGCCGCGCGCGCCGGTTGGGCAGTTCCGTCATGTCGTCGATCAGGGCGCGTTGTGCGAGATGTTCCGGCTGATGGCGCATAGCGTACCGATGACGGCGCCGCCTTGCGCGCAGACCGGTGCGCTCGCATAGGTGCAAATCCCGAGTTCGGAGGCCGCCCGCGAATCGCCCCAGATATCCTTGACGTTGCTGACCACGCGCCGCCCGCTTTCCAGACTGCGCTTGCAGAGGGTGTCGAACCGCTGAACCTGCGGGCCCTCCATGATCTGCACGTCGCCGTCGTTGCGCGAATAGAGGACGGTCTGCACCTCGCGGCTGAAGTCGACCGAGGCGCCCGTCAGTTCGTCGATCGTCGCGAGTTTTTCCATGCGCCCAGGTATCCGATCGTGAGCGAGCATCACCATGCCGATAGACATGCAAGGCAACGTGACGATCGCAAGGCCGAGCAGCACCACGTTCCAGGGCGACGGCTGCACCGCCACACGGCACGCATGCCGAAAACTTGGCGCGTGCCCTGCACGAGCAGCACGACGACCAGCGAAAGCAGATTGAAAGAATCCAGGCCGCGTGTGGCGCACATCGCTTAAGCGTCGGGGACGTATCGTATCCGAGGTTTGGCCCGAATCCATGCAATCCGGATCGATCCGGTCGACTTCGCCCGCTCGAACACGCGAATCGAAACTCGGGGGCCGGCAACAGTCGGGCGCATAGCGCGAAATCCGCGAAGGATCGACGCTACACTAAGCGGCACCCGCGGACTCTCCAGACGAGGTACTCGCCATGCCAGCACCTGACGTCAGGCGCTCAATGCGACTTGTTTGCGCCTTGCTTTGTGTGCTGTTCTGGCTTGGCGGCTGCGCGGGGTTGACGGGAGACCCGCTGCGGGTCAACGTGGCGGGGCTGGAGCCACTCCAGGGCGAGGGGATGGAAATGCGCTTCAACGTGAAGTTGCGCATCCAGAATCCCAACGACACGCCGGTCGAATTTAGCGGCGTGTCACTGCAACTGGACCTGAACGGTCAATCGTTCGCGAGCGGCGTAAGCGATCAAAGCGGCGTCGTGCCGCGCTTCGGCGAAGCGGTGATCTTCGTGCCGCTAACCGTGCCGGCACTCTCCGCCGTCCGGCAGGCTTTCGCCTTTGCGGGCAGCGCACAGGCCGGCAACATTCCCTACGAAATACGCGGGCGCCTGGCGGGCGGCATCGGCGGCGGCACACGCTTCGTCGATCACGGCAACCTGTCGCTGCCAACGCAGGGCCTGTTCGGCCCGTGAACGGCGCCAGCGCGCCGGCCGGGCGTGTCGCAGCTTGCTTCGGCGCTCAAACGTCACGGCCCTCGACGCCGAGCGCCGGACGCGCTTCGTCCGGCGGAAAGATGTACCAGCTGCCGTCGTCGTGACGAAAGAAGAACATGCCCGATTCGCCGACGGCGCCGACCGCGCTGACATAGACGCACGACCGATGCTTCCTCGCACCCTGCGCAACACGCGTCACATGCACTTGCGTGTCCGGCCGCAAGAAGAGCCATTTATCGGCCATCGCTCGCAATGAGCGTGATTTCCTGCGCATCGTCGTTTCCCTCCCAACTCACTCCGATGTTCCAACCCGCGGCATCCCCATTGATACAGCGCATCGGGCATGCCGGCATGCTCAGCCAATCGGACTTCGGATACCTTTAAATTCGCATCGCATGTTCCTGCGCCCCGCGCTATTCAGGCATCGAAATAAGTCAGGCCCAACGTGTCTTTCACCTCGGAAAGCGTCGCCCCGGCGTGCAGCGCAACGCGCAGGCCGGCTTCGATCGGCATCTCGCCAGGCCTACCGGCCTTGATTAGCTCACCGCCGCGCTGATGCTTGCGCGCGAGCGCTGATTCGCCCGTGTTTCATCGATCGCTGCACGGCGGGCATTCGCGTTGCTCCACCGTCATTGCGCAAGTGGAGCGCGCAAATTCAATGACCCACCCTGAGCACACAGGAGCACGATCATGGACACGAGACACGCACACGCCATCGCGAACGAGGTCGCGGGAGAAGCGCAGCACCTGGCCGGCCGCATGCTGCGCGACCCCGCCATGGGCCTGGCCGGCAAGGCAAAGGTGCTGTACGGCAAATCCCAACAGGCCTTGAACGATGCGGCCGACGCAACACGCGACAACGTCGCCGACAAGCCCATGACCGCGCTCGGGCTCGCCGCCGCTGTCGGCTTCGCGCTCGGCGCGGCATGGGTCTTGAACCGCAATAAATCCGAAGGCTGAAAGCCAACCCCGGCTCGGGAACGCTTTATGCGCGTGGTCGTGAAATCGCCTCACTGATGCGAATCGTGTGTCATCGCGAGGCGTAGTCAGGAGCTCCGCCCATGACGATCGGCTGTCCCGAATGCGGCGCCCTCGAGGACATCCCTCCGCTCGGCCCGCGCATGCTCGCGCGCTGCAGGACCTGCCACTACCCGCTCGAGCGGCGCAGCGGGCGCAGCATCACCGCTTCGCTCGCCTGCGCCATCACGACCTTCGTCCTGCTGTTCCCCGCCAACCTCGCGCCGCTGATGACGGTGCACATGCTCGGCGCCGATCGTTCATCCGTTCTCGCGTCGGGCATCGTGTCGATCTGGCGCGACGGCTGGCTCGCGCTCGCGCTGTTGCTCGGCGCATTCGGCATCGTGCTGCCGTTCGTACGCTTCGGCCTGCTCATGATCGTGCTGGGACTGGTCGGCTTCGGTGTGCGATTCAGGCATATCGGCACGCTCTTTCGCTGGTCCATCGCGCTCGACATCTGGGCCATGCCCGACGTCTACCTCGCCGGTTGCCTCGTCGGCTATGCGCGCGTCACGCAGAACCTCACGGGAACGATCGGGGCGGGCGGCTACTGTTTCATCCTTGCCGCGCTCATGTCGATGCTCACGCGCGCCTCGCTCGATCGCCGCACCGTCTGGCGCGCCATCGTCCCCGACCAACAGGCGCCGCACGGGCATGGCGCGCTGTCCTGCCCCGTGTGCGACCTCGTCGTGCCCATTTCGCATGAAGGCCGGCCATGCCCGCGCTGCGGCCTGAAACTGCGCGCGCGCAAGCCGGACGCCGTGGTGCGCGCGGCCGCGCTCACGCTCGCGGCGCTCGTGCTCACCGTGCCCGCCAACTTCTATCCGATGACCATGTCGCGGCAACTCGGGCATTACGACTCGCACCGCATCATCGACGGCGTCTATCAGCTCTTTCACGTCGGACTATGGCCGTTCGGCATCCTGATCATTGGCACGAGCATCGTCATTCCCCTTGCGAAGCTCGGCGGCATGGTGTGGTTCATCACCTCGGTCTTGCGCCATTCGCGCCGGCACCTGCGCGCCAAGGCCCATCTTTATCGCTGGATCGACGAACTGGGCCGCTGGTCGAACGTCGACGTCTTCACGATCGCGGCATTCGTGCCGCTGATCCACTTCGATGGCGTGGCGGTGGCGAGACCCGACACCGGCGCGACGGCGTTCGCACTCGTCGTCTTCTTCACGATGCTGGCCTCGCGCAGCTTCGACCCGCGCATGATGTGGGACGTGCATAGGCGGAGAAAGCCATGAGCGGCCCGCATCGCCACCGCACGCAAGCCGAAGTGCGGCGCAGCGCCTGGCCCGGCTGGATCTGGGCCGTGCCGATTGCCGCCATCGGCGCGACGGGATGGCTCGGCCTGCGCGCGCTCGTCCATGACGGCGAGACCGTTGTCGTGACGTTCGACAATGCCTACGGCATGAAGCCCGACGACACAATCGTCACGCTGCACGGCGTGAAAGTGGGCGCCGTCTCGGACGTGTCGCTCGCGCCAGATGGTCAGCATGTCGAAGCAAAGCTCCGGATCGACCGGGCGGAGAATCCGTATTTGCGCTCGGGCACGCGGTTTTACCTGCGCGGCGCGAAGGTGGATTTGAGCGACCCTGCCTCGCTGAAGGCCATGCTTTCGGGACCCGAAATCGTCATGGAGCCCGGTCCCGGCAAACATGCCGACCACTTCGACGGGAGCGATCGCCGGCCGCCGCTTGCGCCCGAACACGGTCCGATGGTGCGCTATGCGGTGCGCTTCGACGGCGCGGTCGGCAACCTGGAGACCGGCTCGGAAGTGGACCTGCGCGGCTTTCCCGTGGGGACCGTCACGAGCGTGCGCCTGAGCTACGACGTGCGCACTGGCGCGCTGAGCACCCCGGTTCAACTCGCGCTGGACCCGTCGCAGCTTGGCATCGTCGGCGCGCCGCCGCCCGCGGACGGCAACTGGCGGCCGCTCGTCGACGGCATGCTCGATCACCTCGTCGCCGACGGGCTGCGCGCGCGCCTTTCGCAGGACCCGCCGCTCGTCGGGCCGCGCAAGGTCAATCTCGACTTCGTTGCGGGCGCAGCGGGCGCGACGCTCACCGCCGACAGCGGGCTCCCCGTGATCCCGAGCGTCGCCCCCGCCGATTTCGATACCATGACCTCGCGCGCCGGCGAGGTGATCCGGAAGATCGACGACCTGCCGATCAAGCAAACGGGCGACGAAGTGCGCAGCATTGCCGCGCACGTGAACGCCATCAGCGCCTCGCCGCAGATCCGCGACAGCCTCATGCATATCGACCGCTCGGTTGCGCAAATCGATCAGACGCTCGCGCAGGTGTCGCCCAAGATCGGCCCGCTCGTCGCGCAGCTGCGCGAGACGGCGAACGAAGCCGATCGCACCGTCGCGGCAGCCAATCGCACGCTGGGCGCCGACGCCTCGAGCCAGAACGACCTGCCCGCCGCGCTGCGCGAGCTGACGGATACCGCGCGCTCGGTTCGCGCGCTAGCCGACTATCTCGACCGGCATCCCGAAGCGCTGCTGCGCGGCAAGGCACAGGAGGAGAGCCAATGATGCGCCGCCAAGCGAGCCGGGCTTCGATCGCGCGACTGCTAGATGCGGCCGTGCTCGCGGGCATCGGCGTCGGGATCACCGCATGTGGCCACAGCGCACCCACGCGTTACGTCACGCTCAACGCGACGCCTGCGCAAGCGCCGCTTGCCACCGCCGCCATGGCGCCGGTGCAGCTGGGCGCCGTGCATATTCCCGCCGTGCTCGACCGGCCCGAAGTGGTGACGCATGTCGCGCCCAACCGGCTCGCCGTCGACGACAACGACCGCTGGGGGGCGCCGCTCGGGCAGATGATGCGCAGCACGCTCGCGCAGGACCTGCTGCCGCGCCTGCCGCCCGGCGCATTCGTTTTTCCGGACGCGCCCGCGCCCGCCGGCACGCGCACGCTCGTCGTCACGGTGCTCGACTGCAACGCGAGCGCGGGCGGCACGCTCACGCTGCAAGTGGCGTGGACGCTGCTCGCGGGTCAGCCCGCACGAACCACAATGAGCCAGGAGGCGGCGCTAAGCGCACAGGTCGAGGGTCACGATGCGGCCGCGCAAGCCGCTGCGCTCAGTCGCGTGCTCGGCGAACTCGCCGACCGGATCGCCGCATCGATCGCCGTGCGCTGACACGGCGATCGCTGACACAGGCGGCCCTCCCCGCAGCGCTAACCTCCCGTCTGGAATCCTAACGACGCCGCCTTGGCGCGCAGGTCCGCGAAGCGGTCCACGTTCGGGTTGGTCGCGAGCTGCGACTGATCGATCGACGACACCGGATTCGACGGCGACACCCCGGGGATCCCCGAGCACTCCCCGCCGAACGTGCCTTGGGCAATCGTGAACGCAGGCGCGTCGGTGCGCGGCGCATCGGTGAAATCGAGCGCATAGGCGAGATTGAACGTCGCCGAATCGCTGCTGCGCACGCCGAGCGGCGGCAAGCCGAAGCGCCATTGCAGCAGCGCGTGAATCGAACTCGGGTCGAACGGATAGCGCGTGACCGTGCCCGCGCGAACGCGCGGCCCCAGCAGCGCGAGCGGCACGCGAAAACCCAGCTTGCCGTCGTTGCCGAGCGCGAGCTCGTTCTTGCTGATCGGCCTCGTGGGCGGCACCACGTGCTCGAGAAAGCCGCCCCACTCGTCATACACGACGATCATCAGCGTGCGGTTCCAGGTCGGACTCGTGCGCAGCGCTTCGTACACCTGCCCGAGAAACGCCTCGCCGTTGCGGATGTCCGCGTGCGGATGATCGTCCGCGGAAGTGCCTTGCGGCTCGCCCGCGAATGCCGGATCGACCATGCAGAACGGCGGCAGCGTACCCGTCCCGGCATGCGCGACAAAATCCGCAAACGGACGCGAAATGCCGACATGGCGCCTGCCGTAAAGCGCCGTGAACGGCACGTCGTGATAGTAGTAGTTGCAGCCGATATTCGCGGCGCTGAGCCTGTCCCAGATCGTGGGGAGCGTCGAATTGTCGATACTGTCGTCGAGGCGATCCGTGGCGCCGCTGTGCAGATAAAGGCGATTGGGAAACGTGCTGGTGAGGATGCCGGTGAAGTAGAAGTCGCCGATCGTGTAACTGCTCGCGACCGCGTCGAAGAACTGCACATCGGCCGAAGTGTAGTAACCGATGGGCAGCAAGTCGCCCTGATGCAGGCTCGTGCCCGGCGTGAGGAGAAAGCCGTTCATCGCGCCCGAAGCGAGTTGCGTACGCGCGCCGTCGTAGCTGTGATTGGGGTCCTGGTACGCGCACGCCTGGTAGCCATAGGCGGAATTCGCTGCGAGCGAAAACGGCGTTTGCGTCGCGCCGAACGCGTCCTTGAACTGCCGGTTCGCGGGCATGCCTTCGGCGCCCGGCACCCAGCCGAGGAAGTGGTCGAAGGAACGATTTTCCATCGTGACGAGCACGATGAAGTCGATGCCCGAACTCGCTGGATTCGGCAACGCCGGACGCGGCAAGCTATAACGGTCAGCGCCGTCCGGCGAGGGAACGTCGCCGACCGAGGGCGCGGGCGCGTCGCCGTTCTGGCCGGCCGGGTCGTCACCGCCTCCGCCACCGCAGCCCGATAATGCAACGCTGCCGGCAACCGCCGCTACGCCGGCAAGAAAGCGGCGCCGGTCGTATCCGTGATGCGGGCTATTGTCGTCTCCCATGACACGTCTCCTGGTTGGATGCGGCGCTGGCAATCCGCCCGTGCCTCGCTGCCGCGAAGCGAAACGCGCTCGCGACGGCGAGCAGCGGACGGCCTTTGCCCGCAAGCCTCGCGCCCGCTGTGGTGCAGCCAGGACACGCTCGGAGTGTGGCGATGAGAGAGGAGGACGAGGGAGGTCAGGATGCGTGCGGCAGGGTCACGACTGCTCGATGAGCGCCTTGATGCGCTCGGCCTGCCCGGCATCGACCGGGTTGTAGGCGATCATGTGCAGGTCGGGCCGGCCATCGACGGAAAACGCCGATTGCTCCAGCGCGATCAGACCCAGCGTGGGATGGTGCAAGCGCTTCACGTGGTCGGCTTCTGCATGTGCCGGCACTTCGTTCTCGCGCCACAGTGCGTCGAACTCGGGGCTCATGCTGCACAACTCGTCGACGAGCCAGCCGAATGAATCGGAATGGAAAGCCTGTTAGTCATCTTACTATGATGAACTCACTACTTTAACGGTATAGAGAATTTGGAGATAGTACGCCAGTCATGACCCAGGAGAGATGACCATGCGTATTTTTCTAACTGGCGCGACCGGCTTCATCGGCTCGGCGCTCGTGCCGGAACTCATCGAAGCCGGTCACGAAGTGATCGGCATGACCCGTTCCGAAGGCGGCGCACAGGCGCTCGCCAGGGCGGGTGCACGCGTGCATCGCGGCACGCTGGAGGAACCGGCAAGCCTGCGCAGCGGCGCGGAGCAAGCGGACGCCGTGATCCACACGGCCTTCGACCACGACTTTTCGCGCTTCGTCGAAAACTGCGAAAAGGACAAGCGCGCCATTGCGGCGCTCGGCACCGCCCTCGCCGGCTCGGATCGTCCGCTACTGATCACGTCCGGCACGGGCATCGGCAACGCCCAGCCAGGCGAACTGGCCAGCGAGGACGTCTTCAATCCGGGCCATCCCAACCCGCGTATTGCGTCCGAGCTGGCTGGGCAGGTACTGTTGGAACAAGGGCTCAATGTAGGCGCGGTGCGGCTGCCCCAGGTCCACAACCCGTTCCGGCAGGGGCTCATTACGCCGCTCGTCGCGATCGCCCGCGAGAAAGGCGTTTGCGCCTACGTGGGCGACGGCCAGAACCGCTGGCCGGCGGGCCACCTCTCCGACGTCGTGCGCCTTTATCGGCTCGCCGTTGAAAAAGGTCAACCGGGCGCGCGCTACAACGCGGTTGGCGAAGAAGGCGTGACGAGCCGCGCAATCGCCGAGGCGCTAGGCCGCGGGCTCGGCCTGCCGGTCGTTTCGATCGCGCCGGAAGAGGCAGCCGCGCATTTCGGCTGGATGGGGATGTTCGTCGGCCTCGACGTGCCCGCTTCGAGCGCGCTCACCCAGGCGCGGCTAGGCTGGCGCCCGACCGGTCCCTCGCTGATTGCCGATCTGAACGAAGCGCGCTTCGCCGAGGTGGGAGCGTCGACTTGATCCGGCAGCAATCCTGAATATCCTCACCTCACCGTCTCGTGGTCGACGACGCCATCGCCGCGCTTACGCGGGGTCGCGTCGCGCGTCATGCGCGCGCAACGCCACGGCGAATCTGCCTGGCTCCCAGTCCTCATGCAGCGCGCGCTGCATGAGTGCCTGCTGGCTTTCTGGCGCGAGGCCCCCCAAAGGCGGGTCCCGGTCGAGATTCGTGGGAAACGGATAGCCTTCGGCGCACGACGCGATGACCGCCACGGTCGCAAGTTCGTCTGCAACGCCCAGGCCCTTCCTGCGCCACTCGCGCAGCACGGGATAAATCGCCTCGCACATGCTCGTACGGTCGAGCGCTTCCATTGCGCGCCCCATCGCCGACGAAACCTGCAGCAGATTCGCCATGCGCTGTACGTCAGCGGTGCGGTTCGCGCCCGCCGCATGAAATAGCGCGGGATTGAAGAACAGAGCGTCGCCCCTGGTAAGCGGCAACTGTACGCAATGCGTTTCGAAGTACGCGCGGAAATCGGCTCGCCGCCATGCAAGATAGCCCTCGGCATAGCGTTGCGAGTACGGCAGGAGTTTCGTCGGCCCGCTCTCGACCGGCATGTCGCTGTGCGCCACCGCCCCCTGGAGCGTGAGGAAAGCGGATACATGATGCACGTGCGCCGGATAACGCTGCGCCTGCTCGATCGTCTGGAATCCCAGGTGATAGTCGCGGTGCGCTTCCTGTGCCGCGCCGCCCGGCCGCACCACGTTGACCTGCGAAGTCATCTGATAGCACGGTCCGAGCCACGCCTCGCACACGGCCATGAGCGGCAGATTTGCGAAGTAGTCGACGAACACGGCAGGCGCTTCGAGGCAGAGCTTCTGTTGCGCATTCCAGATGCGGTCGTTTGCGCCCGCCTTCGCGAAATGGTCCGCGCCGCTCGTGCCCTGCTCCCGCTCGGCCCGGATGATGGCTTCGAACACGGCGGTGGCATCGTCCACGGGCTGCGTATTCGCGTAGGCGCGCTCGAGCACCAGCACGCCGGCGCCGTCGCGCAGCACATGCGCCCATTCCGCCTGCAACTGCGCGCGCCGCGCCGCGTCGTGCAGCGCGCCTTCGAGCGCCACGCAGTCGTAGACGGGAATGCGCTGCCTCACATCGCAGGCGTAACGCAACGGGCTGCCGTCGTCGCGCAGTCGGTTCACGAAGGCGTCCAGCGAGCATTCGCGTTCGACGTACCATTGCCGCCCCAAATCCGCCACCGGTGTTTCGTGCTGGTCCATGCGTCTGCCTCCGTGTTGGATCAAGCATAACGTCGGCACCCGGCGCCGTGGATACCAAAAATCTATCAAAACCGCATCAGGAAGGCGGCGGCAGGGCTGCGTGCGCCACCTCACTCCAGCGGAAAGCCATCCTTGAACGTCTGCCGCAGAAACTCCGTAAAGTGCTTGACCGCTCGCGGCACCTGCGCCCCATACGGCCGCACGACGTGCAATTGCGAAGCGAACGCGCCCACGGGGCGCCAGTTGGGCAGCAGCACGACGAGCTTGCCGGCCTGCAGCGCGGCCTGCGCGCTGAAATCGGGCAACAGCGCGATGCCGAGATGTTCCAGCGCCGCGTCGCGCAACGCCTCGCTGTTGTTCGCCGAGAACGGGCCGTTTACCGTCACCGTCTCGCGCGCGCCTTCCGCGCGGCGGCCGGCTTTCTCGAACGACCACACGCCCGCCCCCAGCGGGCGCGGATAGAACAGACAGTCGTGCTGCGCCAGATCGGCGGGCGTTTGCGGCGTGCCTCGCTGCTTGAGGTAAGGCCGCGTGGCGACGATGACCGAGCGCGTGTCGCAGAGCTTCCAGGCCACGTGGGTTTCCGGCACCTGCGCGCTATGGCGAATCGCGAGATCGAACCCTTCGGTCGCAATCGAGCTGAGCCGGTCGGAAAGCTCCAGTTGCACGCGCACTTCGGGATGCGTGCGCGAAAAGTGCGCGAGACGCGGCACCAGTTGCTGGCGCGCGAAGGCGACCGGTGCAGTGACGCGCACCGTGCCGCGGGCGACGTCGGCCATCTCGCGCACGCTCGCGAAGCTCGCGGCGATGCTGTCGAACTGCGCGCGCGTGTCCTCCACGAGCCGCAGCCCCGCCTCCGTGAAGCGCACGCTGCGCGTGGTGCGCTGCACAAGCGGCACGCCCGCCACGCGCTCCAGTTCCGAGATGCGCTGGCTCACGGCCGCCTTGCTCACGCCCAGGCGCGTCGCCGCCGCGGTATAGCTGCCCTGGGTGGCCAGCACATTGAGCCAGTGTAAATGCGTCCAGAGTGCTTCGACTCGCTGTGTATCCATCGATCAAAAGTCCGCGTCAAAACTCGTGAATCCCGCGTCGATACTAGCATACCGTTCGCGCACTTTTCACAGACTACGCCAGTGATTGTTCACAGCTGAAAACAATCAATTCAGCGCCAGCGTCTTTCCTCGCCCCCGCACCCTCCGTAGACTGGCGGCACGCACTCACCTAACGAGGAGATAACATGCAGGCCTATACCGATTCCGCAGACGTAGTCCACTTCATCGGCGGCAAGACCGAGCGCGGCACGGGCGACCGCACGCAAGCGATCTTCAACCCCGCGACCGGCGCCGCCGCGCGCCGCCTCGTGCTGGGCGAAGTCGCCGACGTGGACGCCGCCGTGGCGAGCGCGAAAGCTGCGTTCCCGAAGTGGCGCGACACGCCGCCCATTCGCCGCGCGCGCGTCATGCTGCGGTTCCTCGAGCTGATGAACCGTCACGCGGACGAACTCGCGGCGATCATCACGGCCGAGCACGGCAAGGTCTTCTCCGACGCGCAGGGCGAAGTGGCGCGCGGTATCGACGTGATCGAATTCGCCTGCGGCATTCCGCAACTGCTCAAGGGCGACTACACCGAACAGGTTTCCACGGGCATGGACAACTGGACCGTGCGCCAGCCGCTGGGCGTGGTGGCGGGCATCACGCCGTTCAACTTCCCTTGCATGGTGCCGTGCTGGATGTTCCCGGTGGCGCTCGCAGCCGGCTGCACGTTCATCCTCAAGCCTAGCGAGCGCGACCCTTCCGCTTCGCTTTTCATGGCGCGTCTGCTCACGGAAGCCGGCCTGCCCGACGGCGTGTTCAACGTCGTGCAAGGCGACAAGGACGTGGTCGACGCCCTGCTCGCGCACCGCGACGTGAAGGCCGTGAGCTTCGTGGGCTCCACGCCGATCGCGAACTACATCTACGAGACCGGTGCGAAGCACGGCAAGCGCGTGCAGGCGCTCGGCGGCGCGAAGAACCACATGGTCGTGATGCCCGACGCGGACCTCGACAAGACCGTGGACGCGCTGATCGGCGCGGGCTACGGGTCGGCCGGCGAGCGCTGCATGGCGATCTCGGTGGCCGTGCTGGTGGGCGATGTGGCCGACAAGATCGTGCCGCGCCTCGCCGAGCGCGCACGCAGCCTCATCGTGAAGAACGGCATGGAAGCCGACGCGGAAATGGGCCCGATCGTCACGAAGCAGGCGCTCGAGCGCATCGAAGGCTATATCGCGAGCGGTGTGGAAGAAGGCGCGAAGCTCGTGGTGGACGGACGCGGCCTCGAGGTGCCGGGCCACGAAGCAGGCTTCTTCACCGGCGGTACGCTGTTCGACAACGTCACGCCCGAGATGCGCATCTACAAGGAAGAAATTTTTGGACCGGTGCTCGCCTGCGTGCGCGTGAAGGATTTCGCCGAGGCCGTGGAACTCATCAACGATCACGAGTTCGGTAACGGCGTCGCCTGCTTCACGAGCGACGGCCACGTGGCGCGCGAGTTCGGCCGCCAGATCGAAGTGGGCATGGTGGGCATCAACGTGCCGATTCCGGTGCCGATGGCATGGCACGGCTTTGGCGGCTGGAAGCGCAGCCTCTTTGGCGACATGCACGCGTATGGCGAAGAAGGCGTGCGCTTCTATACGAAGCAGAAGTCGATCATGCAGCGCTGGCCGGAAAGCACCGAAAAGGGTGCGGAATTTTCGATGCCGGTGGCGAAGTAACAGTTGTCGGGCCTGCGTGAGTTTGCGTGGCGTGGACACTGGCCTCGCGGTCGCATCAAAGGACGCCATTCATGCTTTGATGAAGTGTCACTGATCATCACGACGCCATGACGCGTCGGCAGTGCGAGACGCGCTGCGCACGGTCAGTCCGGTTGCGCGCCGAGCATGCGCGAAATATCCGCGACGAGCGCATCCACCGCCACGCGCACCTTCGACGGCATGTGACGCGCCTTCTGCCGCACGACGTGCACTTCGTCGCCCATCACGCTCTTGCTGTCCATGACGAGTTCGAGTCGACCGTCGCTCAAATACGGGCTCATGAGCCAGCACGGCAGCCACGCGAGACCGGCGCCGGCGGCGGCGGCATCGGCGATCGCCAGCAGGTCGTCGAAGCACAGCCGCGACGCGAGCCGGCATTCCTCGATCTCGCCGCCGGGCCCGCGCACGCGCCACGCCGGGCTCTGTCCCGCTCGGCCATAGGCGATGCCTGTGTGAGTGGCGAGGGCTGCGACGTCCGCGGGCTTGCCGTGTTGCGCGAGATACGCAGACGACGCGCAGATCCCCATGCGCTGCACGCCAAGCCGGCGCGCGACGAGCGTGCCGTGATCGGGCAGCGTCCCGATGCGTACGGCCAGATCGAAGCCGTCCTCGACGAGATCGGCCACCCGGTCGCTAAACGAGAGTTCGACATTCAGACGCGGATGCTCCTCCACGAGCCGCCGCACCACGGGCGCCACGCACTGGCGTCCGAACAGCACCGGCGCGCTGATCCGCAAGCGCCCCGCAGGCTCGCGCCGTCCGTGATCGAAGGCGGCTTCCACGGCGCTCAGCTCCCCCAGCACGCGGCGGCACTGCTCGTAGTACGCGTGGCCTTCGTCGGTGAGGCTCAAGCTGCGCGTGGTCCGCTGCAGCAGGCGCACGCCCAGGCGCTGTTCGAGCCGCGCGACGATCTTCGCGACCGCCGAGCGCGTCACGCCAAGGCGCTCGCCCGCGGCGGAGAAGCTGCCCGCGTCCACCACGTCTACGAATTCGGCCACGCCGTTCAGGCGATCGTTCATATCCCCACTCCTTTTGTATCCACCGCGGCGACAACCAAGCTCCGGAATCTCACCAATGTCGCCTCGCAAGCAACACTATCATAGGTGCTCCCACTCGTACTGGAGCAGTCATGAACGCATGGAAACTGAAGGCCGGCAGCGGCCATGGCGCACTCGCGCGCACCGACTTCACGCCGCGCGCGCCCGGTCCGCATGACGTGGTCGTGAAGATTCACGCAGCCTCGCTCAACTATCGCGACCTGATGTTCGCGCGCGGCGATTACCTCGGCCTTGGCGACACGCCGCTCGTGCCCGTCGCCGACGGCGCGGGCGAAGTGGTCGAAGTCGGTGCGGCCGTCACGCGCTTCAAGCCCGGCGACCGCGTGATCAACACCTACTTCCCGCATTGGGTGGATGGCCCACCCACACCGTGGAAAGTGCGCGAGTCGCCCGGTGCGCAATTCGACGGGGTGCTCGCCGAACGCTTCGTCGCTGAGGAAACCTCGCTCGTCTCGATTCCCGCGCACCTGAGCTACGAGGAGGCCGCAACGATCTCGTGCGCCGGCATCACCGCCTGGAACGCGATCTTCGCCGATGGCGGCGCACGGCCCGGTGCAACCGTGGTGCTGCTCGGCACCGGTGGCGTGTCGATCTGGGGGCTGCAACTCGCCCACGCGGCGGGCTTGCGGACCATCATCACCTCTTCGAGCGACGAGAAGCTCGAACGCGCCCGCACCCTCGGCGCGAGCGAGACCATCAACTATCGTTCGCATCCCGAATGGCAGGACGAAGTGCTGCGGCTCACGGGCGGCGAAGGCGCGGATATCGTCGTGGAAGTGGGCGGACGCGATACGCTGCCGCGCTCGGTGGCGGCCACGAAGATGGGCGGGCTCGTTTCGATCATCGGCGGCGTGACGAGTTTCGCGGGCCCCGAATTGGGGTTGTTATCGGTGATCGGCGGTATCAAGCGTCTGCACGGCATCATGGTCGGCAGCCGCACGATGCTCGACGACTTGACGCGTTTCGTCGCCGCGCAGCAGATTCGCCCCGTGGTGGATCGCGTGTTCGCTTTCGAGGAAGCGCCCGAAGCTTACGCGTGGCTGGAAGCCGGCAAGCATTTCGGCAAGGTCGTGATACGCGTGGCCTGAGAGCACGTGCGCAGAAAAGCGAAGCGGGCACGCATGGTGCCCGCTCCGTTCTTCTTGTGCCGGTCGTTCTAGAAAACCGGATGCCCGTTGATCACGCTGGGCAGCCACGTCGAGAAGAACGGAAAGTAGGTGACCAGATTGATCGCGCTAAAAATCGCGAGATAGTATGGCCAAGCGACCTTGGTCGTCTCCCCGATCGACACATCGCCGATGGCGCAGCCGATGAACTGCACCGAGCCGATTGGCGGATGCACGAGGCCCAGCGCGCAGTTCAGCAGGATCATGATGCCGAACTGCACCGGGCCCACGCCGCTATGCATGGCGAGCGGCAGGAAGAGCGGCGTCGTGATGAGGATGTGCGCCGCCATGTCGATGAACGTGCCCAGAAACACCTGGATGATGTTGATGTAGAGAAGCATCAGCCAGGGAAGGGTCGTGGCATGTTCGAGCACGCGCTCGATGGCCTCCGGAATCTCCAGATAAGCCATCTGATAGCGCAGCATGTTCGACACCGCGATCAGCAGCAGCACCACGCCCGTGGTCTTGGCCGCACGCGAGAGGGCGAAGAACAGCTTCTCCTTCGTCATCGAGCGATACACGACCACGGTGAGCGCGAGCGAATACACCACGGCAATCGCGGCCGCTTCGGTGGCGGTCGCAATGCCCCGCGCCACGCAGAAGAGAATGATCGCGATCACGAACAGGCCAGGCAGCGCGCCGAGGAACGCCCGCACCACGGCGAGCCAGCCGGGAAACACCTGCAGCCTGGTCGAGCCGTCCGCGCTGCGCGGATAGCCGAAGCGGCGCGCCTGCCAGTAAGCCGCAATCAGCACGAAGCCCATGACCCACAACACCGGCAGCAGGCCCGAGAAAAGCAGGTCGCCAATCGACACGCCGCTCATCTGCTGGCCGTTCAGCGTGCCCGTAATGCCTTGCGCCGCGAACGCATAGATGATCATGTTGGTCGAGGTGGGCATCAACGCGCCCGCCAGCGACGAGTGCGTCGTCACGTTGACGGCATAGGCCGCGCTATAGCCTTCGCGCTTCATGAGCGGAATGACCACGCCACCCATCGCCGACGTATCGGCGGAAGGCGAACCGGAAACGCCGCCGAACAGCGTGCACGCGACGACATTGGCCATGCCGAGTCCGCCACGGAAATGTCCCACTGCAGCCTGGGCGAAGCGCAGGATGCGGTCGGCAATGCCGCCGTGCAGCATCAGCTCGCCGGAGAAAATGAAGAAAGGTACCGCGAGAAACGAAAACGCGTTCATGCCCGAGATCATCGACTGCATGGCAGTCGCGGCCGGCAGTCCTTCGTAAAGGTACGTGCTGACGCAGGCGAGACCGAGGGAGAAAGAAACCGGCACCCCAACGGCGAGGAGCACCAAAAAACTGAGCGAAAGAATTGCGAGTTCCATGTTTGCCCTACTTTGCCTTGCGTACGAACAGCGCCAGAAGATGCTCGAGCGAGAACAGCACGATGCAGGTACCGGCCACGACCGGTATGACATAGCGCACCGCTTCCGGTATGCCGAGAATCGCGATGTGGTCATCCATGGTCGTGTCCGCCATTTGCAGGCAGCCGAAGAAAATCGCCACGCCGAGCGCGATCAGGCAGAGATGCTGGAACGCCTCGGCGATCAGTTGCCCCCGCGGGGAAAGCTTCTTGACGAGCGAATCGAGACCGATATGCCCGCGCTCGCGCACCTTGAGCGCGGCGCCGAACATGGCGATCGTGACTACCAGCAGCAACGCGATCGGCTCGACGAAATCGGGTGCGCTCTCGAACACGTAGCGCATGATCACGCCGTAGAAGACGAGAACCGTCAGCGCGGCGAGCGCAACCGAGGCAACGATCGTCAGCAGGCGAAACAGCAAATCGTTGGGGAGTTTCAGGAAAGTCATGATCCATCCTTGCACGGCACACACTGAACAACGGCGTTTTTCCGGCTCCGCGCCGCTTGTGACGCGGAGCCCCAGGCTTTAGTGAATCGCCTGGATTTCGTCCACGATCTTCTTCATGTCGGCCGTCTTTTCATACTTCGTCCAGACCGGCTGCATGGCCTTAACGAAGGCCGCGCGATCGACCTGCGCGGCCGGAATGATGGTCGCGCCGCCCTTCTCCACCGTCTTGCCCGCCGTGTCTTCGCGCGCGGTCCAGAGCTTCACGTAGTACGGCACCGAGTCGGCTGCGGCCTTCTTGATGATCTCCTGCTCCTGCGGCGTGAGCGTGTCCCATACCTTCTTCGAGAACACCAGCACTTCCGGGGTCATCGCGTGATCGGTCTCGGAGTACACCTGTGCCACTTCGTAGTGCCTGGTTTCCTCGTACGACGGCAGGTTGTTTTCCGCTGCATCCACGAGGCCCGTCTTCAGGCCCGTATAGACTTCGGCGAACGGCATCGGCGTGGGCGTGCCGCCCATCGCCTTGATTTCGTCGACCATGAGGTCGGACGGCTGCACGCGCACCTTCAGGCCCTTCATGTCGGCCGGCGACTTGATCGGACGCTTCGCGTAGATCGAGCGCGCGCCGCTCTCGTAGAACGTCAGCGCAATCATGCCCTTGGCCTTGAACGCGTCCAGAATCTTCTGGCCTTCGGCGCCGTACATCACCTTGCGGAAATGGTCGATGTCGCGAAAGAGGAACGGCAGCGAGGGAATCATCGATTCCGGCACGATCTCGTTGAACGCGGCGCCATTGGCGCGCACCATGTCGAGCGCGCCGATACGCACCTGATCGATCGTATCGTTCTCCGAACCGAGTGCGCTGTTGCCGAACACCTTGATCGAGTCCTTGCCGCCCGTGGCCTGCGAAATTTCCTCGCCCATGTGCTTGAGCGCCATGTTGGTCGGGAAGGTGTCGCTGTGCACGTCGGCGACGCGGAACACGCGCGCGTGCGCGGCGCCTGCGGTGAGCGCCAGCGCCGCCGCCAGAACGGTCATTGCGGTCTTCGCGGTGCGTGCACCCTGTGAGTTGCGAAAGGTCTTTTTCATTGCTTGCCCCAAGAATGGAAGAGTTGTTTTCGAGCCGTGTTTGGGCTGATTCGCTGGCCAACCGGGTGTCTCAGAACCGGTGGTGGGTGATACCTGCGTGAAGGACGACGCAAAGGTGGGGTCGGGCGCCGGCAATCGCCACCCCGACTACAGCGCACTTCGACCGGCGCGTGTGCTCCGCCATTTTCCGATCTCCTTTTGTTCTTCCCGTGCCATTTCTGGAAAACGTTTTCTCGAAATTTAATGCGTTCCCTTCAAAATGGCTAGTAGGTAGTTACGCGGAGCGAAGGAGGGTTGGCGCGGCCCAGTTGGCGTATCGGAAACAGGCGTGGCAAGGCCGCCGGCCGTTGTCTGGCGGCCAGCGCGGGGGATCTACAGCGATCAGGGAATCAGCGACAGGCGACGGTCGAGTCGCGCACGACGAGGCGGGGTTCGAGCACGACCTGCTCGACATCGGCGCGGCCGGCCAGGACGTCGATGAGCTTTTGCATGGCCAGTTCGCCCATGCGCTCGCTCTGCCCGTCGATCGTGGTCAGGCGCGGCTCGACGTATTCGCCATAGGGCACGTTGTCGATGCCGGCAACCGAGACGTCCTGCGGCACGCGAAAGCCGAGCGACCTGGCCTCCTTCATGAAGCCGAGCGCAATGAGGTCGTTGTAGCAGATCACCGCCTGCGGGCGTTTCGGGCCGAGCATCACCCGCGAGCAGGCGTGCTCGCCCGCCTGGGCGGTCGGCGCGTGCGTTTCGTAGACATCGAGCGTGAGGCCGGCCTCGGCCAGCGCCTCGGTGGCGCCGGCAATACGCTCGTCGTTGATGGTCGCCGCGGCGAAGCCCAGATAGGCGATATGCCGGTGCCCGAGATTGAGCAGATGACGCACCAGCATGGACGTCGCGAGCCGGTTGTCGAAACCCACGGTGGGCATGTCGAGCCCGCGCACGGTCCTGAGCATGACGACCGGCTTGCCCAGATTCATCGTCCACCGGGCGATTTCCTCGGAAGCCCGCGAGCTGACGATGAGCCCGTCCACGCGCGGCGCGAGCGCTTCGATGAGCGAGCGTTCGCGGGCGAGATTCTCTTCGGCGTCCACGAGGAGCAGCGTGTAGTCGTGCTGGAGCGCCACGCGGTTCGCGCCCTTGACCACGTTCGTGAAGTGCGGGTTCGCGATGTCCAGAATGGCGATGCCGATGGTGCGCGTGCGCCCCGTGATCATCGAGCGCGCCAGCGGATTGGAGCGGTAGCCGAGCAGCGCGATGGCGTCCTTGACCTTCGCTTCCACCGCCGGCGAAAAGCGCTGGGTGCCGTTCACGTACTTCGATACCGTCGCGACCGAAACGCCGGCCATGGCGGCGACATCGCGAATCGTCGGGGAACCACTTTTCATAGATCGGCAACGCCAGGGAGGATCGACGGCGAGCATTGTCGCAGAAACGGACCTGGGGTGAACCCCGGTATTCGCCGCAGGTATTCCTCCATTGACGCTGCGACTGCCGATGGCTATATTTGGAAAACGTTTTCCTCGCGTTTTCAATACCAAAATAATCTCCAGGGAGCCCTGATGTCGCAACACCCACTTGCAGCCAAACCGTTCGGCCGCCTTCTTCTTACCGGCGCGGGCGGCAATCTGGGCCGTCAGTTGCGCGGCGCGCTCGCGAACTGGGCCGAGATCGTTCGCGTCAGCGACATCACGGAGCCGGGCGAGGCGGCGGCACACGAGGAAACGCGCCGCGTCGACCTCTCGGATCGCGCGGCGGTCATGCAACTCGTGGAGGGCGTGGATGCGATCGTGCACCTGGGCGGCATCTCCATCGACGCGCCATTCGACGATCTACTCGAAGCCAACATTCGCGGCACGTACAACCTCTATGAAGCCGCGCGCAAGCACGGCGTCAAGCGCATCGTCTACGCCAGCTCCAATCACGTCACGGGCTTCCATCCCGTCACGAGCGTGCTCGATACCGATGCCGCGCACCGGCCGGACAGCCTGTACGGCGTGACGAAATGCTTCGGCGAATCGCTGTCGCGCTATTACTTCGATCGCTTCGGCATGGAGACGGTCTGCCTGCGCATCGGTTCGTCGTTCGAAGAACCGAAGAACGCACGCATGCTCGTGACGTTCCTGAGCTATCGCGACTTCATCGAACTCGTGCGCTGCTCGCTGTTCACCAACCGCGTGGGTCATGCGATCGTCTATGGCGTGTCGGACAATCCGGCGAGCTGGTGGGACAACGGCAAGGCGGGATTCCTCGGCTACCGCCCGCGCGACAGCTCGGCGCCGTACGCCGAGCGCTTCCCGGCGACCGCGCCGAACGCCGAGCTCGGCGACGCTGCGCAGCAGTATCAGGGCGGACCGTTCGTGCTCGGCGAGCCGATGCATGGCGCCGAACGCTGATCGGAGTCCTGATAAAAGGGAAGACGGGCCCGGACGCCTGCAAGCAGACCGCCCTGGCCGCGAAGCGGCTGGGGCGGGGTTGTGCGGCGATTGACAGTTAGTTGCACATTTACTGGCGTGTCATGCACCTACCGCCGCCCTCGCCCGGCAGCGAATACAATCTGTAGACTGTATTTTTAAATTACAGCCTGTGATTTGTATTTTTACTTTACAGGGTATAGACTGTATCCGACTGGGCCGCGCGTTTCCGTTTGCCTCGGCCGCCTGCATCGGCATTTCGCCGCCCGGAGTTGCCGTGGACTACCCTCTCAAGACCCTGAGCCAGCTGCGCCCGATTCTCGTCGGCTTCCGCAAGAAGGCCGGCCTCACCCAGAAAGACATCGCCGCGCGGCTCGGCATCTCGCAGCAGAGCTATGCCGCGTTCGAGGCGAATCCCGAAGCCGCGAGCGTCGAGCGGCTCGTGCGGGTCTTGCGCCTCGTCGACGTCGAAATCAAGCTCGGCGCGCCCGAAGCCAAGGCCTCGCCTGTCGCGGCGAAAGCCGCGCCCCGCCCGGCCAAAGCACCTGCGGCTGCAGCCAGGATGCCGAGCGCGGCCAACCCCCCGGCCGCCCGCAAACGCACCCGCGCCACGCCGGCGGAGGCCGCGCCGCAGCGCCAGTCCGCCGGCCGCCGCAAGCCGAGGGAGGACTGGTGAGCACACGCCCCCGCCTGCCCAACCGGCTCGACCTGTGGATGAACGGCCTCCCGGTGGGCTACTGGGAGAACGTGCGCGGCAACGAACGCCTCGTCTACCTCGACAGCTGGCTCGACGACGAGCAAGGCCGCCCCCTTTCGCTCTCGCTGCCGTTCACGCCCGGCAACCAGCCCTACCGCGGCCAGATCGTCGCGGACTATTTCGACAATCTGCTGCCGGACAGCGACCGCATCCGCAGACGCATCGCCGCGCGCTACCAGACCGGCGGCACCTCGCCGTTCGAGCTGCTCGCCGCGCTCGGCCGCGATTGCGTGGGCGCGCTGCAGATCCTTCCAGCCGGCGTTGCGCCCACCGGCCTGAAGAGCATCAAGGGGCGCGCCCTGAGCGAAGGCGACATCGCGCAACTGCTGCGCGAAACCACCGCCACGCCGCATGCGGGCGAGCACGAAGCCGTGGACAGCCTGCGGCTGTCGATCGCCGGGGCGCAGGAAAAGACCGCACTGCTGCGGCATGGCGGGCAGTGGCTGCTTCCGCAGGGCAGCACGCCGACCACGCACATCCTGAAGCTGCCGCTCGGCCTCGTCGGCAACATGCGCGCCGACATGCGCACCTCGGTGGAAAACGAATGGCTGTGCACGCAAATCATCGCGGGCTACGGTTTGCCCGTCGCGCCGTGCGAAATGGCGCAATTCGAGGACGCGAAGGCACTGATCGTGGAGCGTTTCGACCGGCGTCTTGCGAGCGACGCCAGGTGGATCGTGCGCCTGCCGCAGGAGGATCTGTGCCAGGCCACGGGCACGTCCGGGCTCGCCAAATACGAAGCCGACGGCGGCCCCGGCATCGACGCGATCATGCAGGTGCTGGACGGCTCCGTGCAGGCCACGGCCGATCGCCGCAACTTCTTCGTCACGCAGCTCATCTTCTGGCTGCTCGCGGCCACGGACGGCCACGCGAAGAACTACAGCATTGCGCTGCTGCCCGGCAGCCAGTACGCCGCCACGCCGCTCTACGACGTGCTCAGCGCGCATCCGGTCGTCGGCCGGGGCCGCAATCATATTGCGCCGCAGCGCGTGAGCCTTGCGATGGCCGTGCGCGGACGCAACCGGCACTATCGCGTCGAGGAGATCTATCCGCGCCACTGGATCGCGCAAGGCCAGCGCGTGGGATTCTCCGCGGCGGATGTCGAAGCGATGCTCGCGCAGGTGGCAGCGCAAACGCCGCGCGTGATCGAAGCCGTCGCGGCGCAGATCCCCGCCGATTTCCCCGCAGATGTAGCCGACGCCGTTTTCGCCGGCATGCGCCGGCTCGCCGCGAGGCTTACCGCGTAGGCGAAATCAGCCGCCCGCAAGCTCATCGTCGTCGATCGCGCGCGTGAGCAGGTCGAGAAAGGCCTGCATGGTTTGCGGCAGCGTGCGGCCCGCCATCGTCTGGATCTGCAGCGTGCGCTGATGCAGTTCCGGGTTCGTGAGCGGCACCGCGGCCAGCCCCTCCACCTCGAGACGGCCGCGCACGGTCAGAAAGCCGGTGAACGTCACGGCATCGGTGAGGCGTACGAATCGTTGCAACGCCACATGATAGTTGCTGACGAACACCGGCTCGAAGATCAGCCCTTCGAGGCTGCACGCGATGTCGAGGAGCTGGCGGATCGTCACGCCCTGGCTGTTCATGGCGACCGGCCAGGGGATCAGATCGCGCAACGACAGCGACTCGCGCGCCGCCAGCGGATGATCGCGCCGCATGAGCGCGAAGATCGGCGCGCGCTGCGAACAGTGCACGGCAATCTCCTTCTCGGGCGCGACGCTGAAGCACAGCGCGATATCGGCTGTGCCCTCGCGCACGCGCTGCGTTGCAACAGAAGGCGCGGACACGTCCAGCTGAAAATGCGTTTGCGGATGGCTCCGGAGAAAGTGAGCAAATACCTGTGGCAGAAAATCCGGCGCGAGGCCTTCGGAACTCGCAACGCGGATGGTCGCGCGACCGCCCTCGCTCAGCCCGCGAATCTCGCCGACCACGCGCTCCGTTTCGAGCAGGCTGCGCCGCGCGTGCTCGGCCAGCATGCGCCCCGCCTCGCTCAGCACCATGCCGCGCGGGCGCCGTTCGAATAACGGCGTGCCGAGCTCCTCTTCGAGCCGGGCGATCTGCCGGCTGAGCGCAGACACGGCAACGTAGAGCCGCTCGGACGCCTTGCTCAGCGAGCCGCTGCGGGCCACTTCCAGAAAATAGCGCAGTGCGGTGTTGTCCATGTCGATGAGCGCGGTCTCGTCCGCTTTGCCGTTTCGGCAAAGATAGATCACAAATATTGTAATTGTGCAGAAATATCGGTGGTTGCAGGATCGGTCGACGTCATCAAACGCCATCGAACAGAGGGAGACGCGCGTTGACCCGTGACACCGCCATTCAAACTGCAGTCGATCAATACGATTCAGGCCGCTTCCTGAACGACCTGCGCCGCCGCGTGGCGTTTCGCACCGAGAGCCAGGAGCCGGAGAGCGGCGGCCGTTTGCGCGCCTATCTGGACGAGGAACTCACGCCGCTGCTCACCCAATGGGGTTTCACCTGCCGGGTCGTCGAGAATCCCGCCAACGGCGCGGGCCCGTTCCTGATTGCTCACCGCCACGAAGACGATGCGCTGCCCACCGCGCTCAGCTACGGCCACGGCGACGTGGTACGCGGCTACGACGCGCAATGGCGCTCGGGCCTCACGCCATGGGACGTAACCGTCGACGGCGAGCGCTGGTACGGCCGCGGCACCGCCGACAACAAAGGCCAGCACAGCATCAACCTCGCGGCGCTCGAGGCCGTGCTCGACGCACGCGGCGGCAAACTCGGCTTCAACCTCAAGCTGCTGTTCGAAACGGGCGAGGAAGTCGGCTCGCCGGGCCTGCACGAACTGTGCACGCGGTTGCGCGACGAACTCGCCGCCGACGTGCTGATCGCCTCCGACGGACCGCGCCTGAGCGCGCACCGTCCGACAATCTTTCTCGGCTCGCGCGGCCTCGTCAATTTCAAGCTCGAACTCACGCTGCGCGAAGGCGGCCATCATTCGGGCAACTGGGGCGGCCTGTTGCGCAATCCGGGCGTCGTGCTCGCGAATGCGATCGCTTCCATGGTCGATGCGCACGGCAAGATCCTCGTCGATGGCCTGCGCCCGCCGCCGATTCCGGAATCCGTGCGCCGCGCGCTCGCCGAAATTCGCGTGGGCGGCAATCCGGGCGAGCCCGAGGTCGATCGCGATTACGGCGAGCCGGGCCTCACGCCCACCGAGCGCGTGTTCGGCTGGAACAATCTGGAAGTACTCGCGTTCCGCACGGGCAACCCCGAGAAGCCCGTGAACGCGATTCCGCACCACGCCATCGCGTACATGCAGATCCGCTTCGTCGTGGGCACGAACTGGCAGGACCTCGAACGGATCGTGCGCGCGCACCTCGATGCGCACGGCTTCGAGATGATCGAACTCGAAGTGGAACGCGGCGCACCGGCCACGCGCGTCGATCCCGACAACGCCTGGGTGCAATGGGCGGTGCGCTCGCTGCGCGAGACCACGGGAGCCGACCCCGTGCTGCTGCCGAATCTCGGCGGCACGCTGCCCAACGACGTATTCGCCGAGGTGCTCGGCATGCCCACGCTGTGGGTGCCGCATTCGTATCCGGGCTGCTCGCAGCACGCGCCGAACGAGCACCTGCTCGGCCCGGTCGTGCGCGACGGGCTGCGCATTATGGCTGGCCTCTTCTGGGACCTCGGCGCAAGAGAGGCCGGTGCGTCCAACCCCGCACCGCATCCCACCACGCTTGCATGAGGACGTCGCAATGAGCATCGAATCCCTACCCGCGCACGGCAGCGAGCCCTGGTCAGAGCCTGCTCAAGGCACGTCAGGCAAGAACGTCTCGCGGCTCATCGTCGCGACTTCGATCGGCAACGCGCTCGAGTTCTACGACCTGCTGGCGTACGGCTACTTCGCCTCGACGCTCTCCAAGCTCTTCTTCCCCGTTCACAACGCAACGATGTCGCTGCTGCTCACGCTCGGCACATTCGCGCTCTCGTACCTCGCGCGGCCGGTCGGCGCGCTCGTGCTCGGCTCATACAGCGACCGCAAGGGCCGCAAGGCGTCGCTCACGCTCTCCATCACGATGATGACGATCGGCACCGGCATGGTCGCGCTGATGCCCACCTACGCGACGATCGGCATCCTCGCGCCCATCGGCATTTTTGCCTCGCGTCTTCTGCAAGGCTTTTCGGCGGGCGGCGAGTTCGGCAGTTCCACTGCCTTCCTGATCGAGCACGCGCCGCAGCGCAGCGGTTTCATGTCGAGCTGGCAGTTCTCGAGCCAGGGCGCGAGCACGCTGCTCGTCTCCCTGTTCGGCGCGGTGCTCACGGGCATGCTCACGCAGCCGCAGCTCGAAGGCTGGGGCTGGCGCATTCCGTTCCTGTTCGGTGTGCTGATCGGTCCCGTGGGCCTTTATATCCGCCGACGCATGGACGAAACGCCCGAATTCGAGCGTATCGAAAAAGCCGAGTCGCCCGTGCGCGAACTGTTCGCGACGCAGAAGGCGCGCGTGATCGCATCGATCGGCGTGCTGATCCTGACTACCTCGGCCCAATACGTGCTGCTCTACATGCCGACCTATGCCGCGCGGCAGCTCGGCCTCGCACCTTCGTCGGGCTTCATCGCCACGCTCGTGGCCGGCCTGATCGCCATCGTGCTCACGCCGATCGTGGGCCACTGGTCGGACAAGGTGGGCCGCACGCGCATCATGTTCGCGGCGGGCGTGCTGTTCCTGCTCACCGTCTATCCCGCGTTCATGTTCGTCACCGCCCATCCTTCGCTGCCCTCGCTGCTGGCGGCCGTGGTCTGGATCGCGGTGCTGAAGGTCACCTATTTCGCTTCGATTCCGGCGCTCATGGCCAGCTTCTTCCCCGCACGCACGCGCACCACGGGCATGGCGCTCGCCTATAACGTCGGCACGACCGTGTTCGGCGGCTTCACGCCGCTCGCCGTGGCCGCGCTCATTGCGGCGACCGGCAACAATCTCGCGCCGGGGCTCTGGCTGATGTTCGCGGCCGTGTTGAGCCTCGCTACGCTGATCTGGGCCTGCATGCGCCTCGACGCCCGTTGAAGCGGCCCGCACAAGAACACCAACAGGAAACACGCTCGTATGCAACACGATTTGCCGAAGGAAGTTCAGGACGCCATCCAGTTTTCCGTCGATCACGAATCGGCATGGGACCGCAATGCCGATGGCAACTTCGGCGTGCACGTGAACGACCCGCCGCCGTGGAACTGCTTGCTGGGCCCCATTCACGATCGCGGCCCTGTGTCCGGCGCGGTTGCTGTGAACGGGCGCCCGCTCGCGCAATGGGGCGCGCCCGATCGGCCCGATCTGACCTTCAGCATCGCCAAGACGTATCTGGCGCTGCTCGCGGGCGTGGCGCACGATCGCGGCCTGCTGCCCGATCCCGACGAGCCCGTCCACGTGCGCGCGCCCGGCATCGGCTTCGATGATGACCACAATGCGCAGGTCACGTGGACGCATCTACTGCAACAGACGAGCGAATGGCAAGGCACGTGCTTCGGCCTTACCGATCAGGCCGATCACTATCGCGCCGTTACGTTCGGCGAGCCGCCCGACGGGAAAAAAGGCGACTTGCGCCCGTTACGCGCACCCGGCACGTATTGGGAATACAACGACGTGCGCATCAACCAGCTTTCGTTCGCGCTCCTGTGCCTGTTCGGTCGTTCGTTACCCGAAGTCTTTCGCGAGACGATCATGAGGCCCGTCGGCGCGAGCGAGAACTGGCAATGGGTCGGTTACGACGACGCGTGGATCGACCAGGGCGGCAGACGCGTGCAGTCGGTGCCGGGCGGCTCGCATTGGGGCGGCGGCATGTCGGTGAGCGCAAACGATCAGTTGAAGGTCGCGCAAATGCTGCTCGACGACGGCGTCGTATCCGGCCGCCGCGTACTCTCGAGCGAATGGATCGCGCGTATGCGCACGCCCTGCCCGCTCGCGCCGTTCTACGGCTCGCTGGTGTGGCTCAACACGGGGCGGCGCATGTTCCCGAGCGTGCCCGAGTCGAGCTGGTTTGGCGTCGGCGCGGGCAGTTCGTTCATGTGGATCGAGCCCGAGCGCAAGATCGCGCTGATCGTGCGCTGGCTCGATTCGCAATTCGCCGATGCGTTCTTCGGCAAGATGCTGCACGCCGTGGATGCCGTGTGCGCGCGCCAGGGCACGAGGACGCTGGCGACCTAGCGCAGCGCCATTTCCAGCACCCGCGCCACGTGTAGCGCCGTGGCGTTTGCGGCGTCGTGGATCTGGTGGCGGCAACTCGTGCCATCCGCCACGACGAGATCAGCGCGATCCGCCTTGCGCACGGCGGGCAACAGCGCCAGCTCGGCCATCGCCAGCGAAGCTTCGTAGTGCTCCGCTTCGTAGCCGAAGCTGCCCGCCATCCCGCAGCATGACGATTCGATCGGCTTCACATCGAGGCCCGGAATCCAGCCCAGCACCGTGAGCACGGGGCGGAAGGCGTCGAATGCTTTCTGGTGGCAGTGGCCGTGCACCCACGCGCGTGGCGCATCGAGTTCGTGCAACGTGAGATCGAAGCGGCCCGCGCCTTTCTCGCGCACGAGGAATTCCTCGAACAGGAACGCCGCGGCCGACAACTCCCGCGCTTCGTCGCCGTAGCCGTATTGCAGGAATTCGTCGCGCATCGAGAGCAGGCACGAAGGTTCGAGCCCGACGATCGACACGCCGCGGGCCACGAACGGCATCAGCGTATCGAGCAGGCGCCGCGCCTCGCGCTTTGCCTCGTCGACCAGTCCCGCGGCGAGGAAGGTGCGGCCACAGCAGAGCGGGCGCTCTTCGCCGCGCACGTTGAAGTGCACGAAATAGCCGGCCGCTTCGAGCACACGTTGCGCGGCGCGGGCGTTTTCGGGCTCGAAGTTGTCGTTGAAGGTGTCGACGAACAGCACCACTTCCTTCGTTGCCGCTGCTGCGTCGGGCTTTGCGGCCGCGACCTCCGCAAGGAACGAAGGCCGCAACTGCGGCAGCGAGCGTTGCGGCGCGAAGCCGAGCATGCGCTTTGCCCACGCGGAGACCACCGGGATACGCTCGCCCGCCGCCGCAAGGCCGCCGGCTTGCGCCGCGCGTCGCGCATAGCGCGGTAAATAGGCAATCATCTTCTCGCGCAGCTTCAGACCGTGCTTCGTATTCCATGCAGCGCGCGCCTCGATTTTCAGCTTCGCCATGTCCACGCCGGTGGGACAGTCGCGCTTGCAGCCTTTGCACGATACGCACAGGTCGAGCGTGTCCTTGACGTCGTCGCTTGCGAGTCCGTCCTCGCCCAACTGGCCAGAGATCGCGAGCCGAAGCGTGTTCGCGCGGCCACGCGTCACGTGCTTCTCGTCCTTCGTCACGCGGTAGCTCGGGCACATCGTGCCCGCGTCGAACTTGCGGCAGTGGCCGTTGTTGTTGCACATCTCCACGGCCTTCGCGAGTCCGCCGGTCAGGTCGTCGCCGCTGCCGGGCGGCGTTTCTACACCCGTTAGCGGATCGCGGCCCACGTCCCACGCCGACCAGTCGAGCATCGGCCGCATCTGGCGCTCGCGATATCCCGGCGCGAAGCGGAACAGCGTCGCGTCGTCCATTTTCGGCGGCCGCACGATCTTGTCGGGATTGAAACGGTTCTCGGGGTCGAACAGCTGCTTGATTTCCGAGAATGCGGCGTTGATCTTCGGTCCGTACTGCCAGGCAATCCATTCGCCGCGGCACAGACCATCGCCATGCTCGCCCGAAAACGCACCCTTGTACTCGCGTACCAATTCCGCAGCCTGCTCGCCTATCGCGCGCATTTTCGCCGCACCGTCGCGGCGCATGTCGAGTATCGGCCGCACGTGCAGCGTGCCGACGCTCGCGTGCGCGTACCACGTGCCTTCGGTGCCGTGCCGATGGAAGATGTCGGTCAGGCGGCTCGTGTACTCCGCGAGATGCTCGAGCGGCACGGCGCAGTCCTCGATGAACGAGACGGGCTTGCCGTCGCCCTTCATGCTCATCATGATGTTCAAGCCCGCTTTGCGCACTTCCCACAGCGCCTTTTGCTCGTTCGCATCGGTCATCTTCACGACTGAGTCCGGGAGGCCGTGGTCGCCCATCAGCTCGACCAGTTCTTCGAGGCGGCGCAGCTGGGCGTCACGCTCGTCGCCCGCGAACTCGACCAGCAGGATCGCATCGGGCCTGCCCACCAGCGCCTTTTCGATCACCGGCTTGAAGCCCGGATTGCCGAGCGCGAGTTCGATCATCGTGCGATCGACCAGCTCGACCGCAGTCGGCTTGAGCTTGACGATGTGCTGCGCCGAGTCCATCGCCTGCCAGAACGTGGGAAAGCTCACTACGCCCAGCGTCTTGTGCGCGGGCAGCGGCGCGAGCTTCAGCGTGATCTGCCGGCTGAACGCGAGCGTGCCTTCGGAGCCCACGAGCAGATGCGCGAGATTCGCCACGCCGTCGTCGGTATAAGCGAGCGGGTTCTGGCAATCGAACAGGTCTATGTTGTAGCCGGCCACACGGCGCAGCACCTTCGGCATGCGTTCCGCGATCTCGCCGCGCTCGCGCGTAGCGATGCGCTGTACGCCTTCGAGCAGCGCCGCCAGCCGCACGCCTTCGTGCGGCATGTTCAGCGACTGGAAGCGCGCTTCGGTGCCATCCGCGAGAATCGCGTCGATGCCGAGCACGTTGTGCACCATGTTGCCGTATTCGATCGAACGCGAGCCGCACGAGTTGTTGCCCGCCATGCCGCCGATCGTGCACTGCGCCGCCGTCGACACATCCACGGGAAACCACAACCCGTGCGGCTTGAGCCACGCGTTCAGATGATCGAGCACGACGCCCGGTTCGACCGTCACCGTGCGCGCATCGGCGTCGAACTCGACGACGTTGTTGAGCCACTTCGACGTGTCGATCACGAGCGCTTCGCCCACCGTCTGCCCGCACTGGCTCGTACCCGCGCCGCGCGCCAGCACGGGAGCGTGCGCGAGGCGCGCCACTTCCAGCGCGGCGCGCAAGTCGTCCTGATCGCGTGGCACGACCACGCCGACGGGCATGATCTGATAGATCGAGGCGTCGGTTGCGTAACGGCCGCGGCTTGCGGCGTCGAACAACACGTCGCCGCGCAGTGCTTCACGCAGACGCCGCGCGAGCGGCGAGCCGTGGCCCGCGCTCGAAGGAACGAGATGAACCGGCTTGACCAGCATGCCCGAGGTGCGTGCGCCTTCCATCGCCGTTCACACTCCTTGATGAGAACCTGCGGGTTCGTCAGCCTTCGTGCCCAGCTCGAAGCGGCTCTCCGGCTGCATGCGGAACGCGAGGATCACGCCGCACCCCATCAGCACCATGCTGCCCACGAACGGCAGGTCCCAGTTGCCGAAGCGGTCGATCAGAAAGCCGCCCACCACGGGCGAGATGATCGCGGCCAGCGCCGAGCCCGTGTTCATCATGCCGCTCGCCGTGCCCGAGAATTCCGGCGCGATATCCATGGGAATCGCCCACATCGGCCCGATCGTCATTTCGGCGAAGAAGAAGCCCGCCGCGAGGCACGCCATGGAAATGACCGGGTCGTGCACGAACATCAGCGGCACGAGCACGATCAGCGTGATCAGCATGCACACCGAGACCATCCAGCTGCGCGCGCGCTTGAGGTTGCCCGTGCGCTGAAAGAGCCAGTCGGTCACGAGGCCGCCGAGCGTGTCGCCCACCACGCCCGCGAGGAACACCACCGAGGCGAAGATCGCCGACTTGCCCAACTGCAGGTGATAGTTGTGCAGGAAGTATTGCGGGATCCAGCTAAGGAAAAGCCACAGCGTCCAGCCGTAGCAGAAGTAGACGATCGTCACCGGAATCATGCGCCTGAAGAGCGCCATCCACGGCAGGCCGGTCGCGCGCGGCTTGGGCGGCGGCAGGATCGCGAGTTCGGCCTCGGTAATGCGCGGGTGATCCTTCGGATGTTCGGTGAACGTGAACGCCCACACCACCACCCACAGCAGGCTGAGCGCGCCGCACACGAAGAACGATTCGCGCCAGCCGTAGCGCGCCATCACCAGCACGACCACCGCTGGCGCCACGGCATTGCCGATGCGCGAGGCGGAGTGCGTGATGCCCTGCGCGAAGCCGCGCCGCTCTTTCGCGACCCAGCGCGACATGGCCGAAGTCGAGGCGGGAAACGTCGCGCCCTCGCCGAAGCCGAGCAACAGGCGCGCGGCGAGCAGCGTGGCGAGGCCGCCCGCCATGCCGGTGAGAACCGTGGCCACGCCCCACAGCGCACCGCAGAAAAGCAGCGTGCGCCGCGCACCGAAGCGGTCGCTCACCCAGCCGCCGATGATCTGAAACAGCAGGTACGGATACGCAAACGCCGAAAAAACCAGTCCCACTTCGGTATGCGAAAGCTGGAACTCCTTGCCGAAGCCCGCCGCCGCCGTGCTCACGTTCACACGGTCGAGGTAGGTGATGAAGTACATGATGCAGAGCATGATCAGCACGATGCTGCTCGCGCTCGTCAATCGATACCGTTTCATCGTCAGTCTCCGTTGCTGGTTCTGTCGGCCGCATCGCCCTTCTCGAAGTGGCGTCCGGCATGGGAACGATCTTGCATCGCCCGGAATCGGCCTCGCATGCCGCGCCCCGTGCGCGGCATGTGAAAAAGTGCTTGTTTCAGGCGGCTTTCAGCGACACCACGTTGGGTTGCGCCGCGAGATAGTCCATCGCGGCTGGCAAGCCGCTGTCCTTCAGGGGCACGCCCGCAATGCGCAGGCCCATCTCGCAGCCGGCCAATGCCGCCAGCAGCGTGAGATCGTTGCAGTCGCCCAGATGCCCGATGCGGAACATGCGCCCTTTGACCTTGCCGAGGCCCGTGCCGAGCGAGAGATCGAAGCGCTCGTAGATGATCTTGCGCACGGCATCCGCATCCACGCCTTCGGGCATCATCACGCCCGTGAGCACGGGACTGTAGACGGCGGGATCGGCGCACTGGATCTCGAGGCCCCACGCGCGCACCGCGCGCCGGCACGCCTCGCCCAGCCGCTGATGCCGCGCGAACACGTTGTCGAGCCCTTCGTCCTGCAGCATGTCGAGCGCTTCGGAAAGGCCGTAGAGCAGGTTCGTGTTGGGCGTGTACGGCCAGTAGCCGCTCTTGTTCATCTCGATGATCTCAGCCCAGCCCCAGAAGCTGCGCGGCAGCTTCGCGTGCTCGCTCGCGGCCAGCGCCTTCGCCGAAACCGCGTTGAAGCTGATGCCCGGCGGCAGCATGAGACCCTTCTGCGAGCCGGAGACGGTCACGTCCACGCCCCATTCGTCATGGCGATAGTCAGCGCTGGCGAGACCGGAAATCGTGTCGACGAGCAGCAGCGCCGGGTGGCCTGCGGCATCGATCGCGCGGCGCACCGCGGCGATGTCCGAGGTCACGCCGGTCGAGGTCTCGTTATGCACCACGCACACCGCCTTGATGGCGTGCTGCGCGTCCTCGCGCAAACGCTTTTCGATCATGTCGGCCTGCACGCCGCGCCGCCAGCCCTCGATGCCGGGCAGGCCGAGAAATTCCGGCTTCAGGCCCAGGCGTTCGGCCATTTGTTTCCACAACGTCGCGAAATGGCCCGTCTCGAACATCAGCACCGTGTCGCCGGGGCTCAGCGTGTTGGTGAGCGCGGCTTCCCACGCGCCCGTGCCGGAGGCCGGGTAAATCACCACCGGCTGCTGCGTCTTGAAGATCTTCTTGATGCCGTCCAGCACCTTGAGCCCGAGCACGGCGAACTCGGGGCCGCGATGGTCGATGGTCGGATAGCTCATCGCGCGCAGGATGCGATCGGGCACCGGGCTCGGCCCGGGAATCTGCAGGAAATGGCGACCAGCGGGATGGAAATCGAGCTTCAACATGCAATCGCTCCTGTTTTGAATTTTGCATTCAAAAAACTATAATCCAGCCAGTTCATGTGCAGACAGACAATTCTGACGTGGTTTACCCCAGGCACAGCTAGCTTCTTTGGGGTCCTGTCCTTGGGCTAGAATTCGCTGGAAATCGATGGAAATGCCTTTTGCATGCAAAACCCGAACCTGAACCCCTCTGCGACCAGCCCGGAACTGCCGCCCATTCCGCGCCAGCAACTCCATGACACCGTCGTCGATCATCTGCGGCGGTTCATCGTGGAAGGCGCGCTCGAGGCCGGGCGCAAGCTCAACGAGCGCGAGCTGTGCGAAACGCTGGGCATTTCGCGCACACCGCTGCGCGAGGCGCTGAAGGTGCTCGCGTCCGAAGGGCTGATCGAAATTTCGCCGAATCGCGGCGCCTCGGTCTCGAAGATGTCGGAGGCCGAACTGCGCGAGACCTTCGAACTCATGAGCGGACTCGAAGCGTTTTCAGGCGAACTGGCTTGCGAGCGGATCACCGCGGCTGAGATCGCCGAGATCAAGGCGCTGCACTACGCGATGCTCGCCTGCCGCGCGCAGAACGATCTGGCCGGTTACTACAGCCGAAATCAGGCGATTCACGACAAGATCAACGAAGCGGCGCGCAATTCGGCGCTGCGGCAGACGTATATCGCGGTGAATCGCCGTTTGCAGGCGCTGCGGTTCCGCTCGAACTTCGAAACCGCCAAGTGGGACCGCGCGATCCACGAGCACGGCGAGATGCTGGCGGCGCTCGATGCGCGCGACGGCAAGCGGCTCGCGGCGATACTGCGGCAGCATTTGCTCGCCAAACGCGATGCGGTGTTGCGGATTGGGGATACGCCGCCGGTGCAGGAGTAGGTTGGCTTTACGCTCAAATGATAAGCCCCGCCGAAGCGGGGCAAAACGATGTGCTAAGGAGGGGCTTTCCGACTGAGCGCCTTAGCGAAAACGAGGGGCGAGAAAGCGCCGCCAAATCAGACTTCCCCCAATTCCGATAACCATACCGGAAATAGCCATTGATATCGAGAAGTAAATCAGCATCGCGATCACGCCCATATCATCAGGATCCGGCATATTGTCTTTCAGGAGGATTCTAAAACCAGACCGGATTGCCAGATCGACCCAATACGGCATGTCAGTCGGCATGGTGAGATAGAAAGTGGTTAGATAGTATGCCCCAGCAATGGCTAACGCTATACAGAAAATTAACCACACGATTTCTGCCAATCGTTTCATCGAACGTCAACCGTACCGTAAGCATGCAACGCCGAACCCGGAACTAGCAAGTCTGCCGGATGCGAACGAATATATCGTCGAAGGTTCGTGAACTCGGACGGGCTAATTACGGTAATACAGCCTTCACTCAGCCGCATTGGTCCTTCAGGATGCAGCCTGAAGTGCCCCCGCTTGATGCCATCAATCATCGTCGCGTCTCCGCCGTGCGCGTTCCATAGCATGAACCACTTCGTATGGTCGGTCGAACCGAACCCGTGCGCGTCATACCAGTCCCGGAACCAGCCAAATCGTCCGCCCGATTGCCGGTCAAGAATATAGTATGTCCCAGCGGGCAGCGGGCCTATATCGGACATAGCCGTGTCGTTCGGATTGTCTCGCCCCTGCTTCTGCCCGGAGTATGCTGCGACCGGGCCAAAGCCGGAACAGTACAGCGTCGAGGTCGTTTGGCCATTCAGCGCAAATGTACACCTTACCGGCATATTCGCGCCCCGTTAGAAGTAGTTCCACGAATCTTTGAAAATCATATTCCCTTCCGTGTAATTCCAGGTAATTTCCTCATAGCGGAATTCCACGACTTCGAAATGATTACGATGTTGGTTTACGGCCTCTTTGATATTTGGCACGCGAAGCGATATCCCGACTACCTTTACATTCCTCATGAGCACGGTGAAATAGGCCTCTTCTATCCCCGCATCATTTGCGCGATAGAACTTCAGCTCTCCCGTCTGCAAGGTAAGTCCACATGCAACCGCACGATAGAGAAGCGCAGAGGAACGATCGATTTCCTTTTCGATAATGAGCGGCCGATGCGTGCGCGCACCCATCAGCTTTCCGGTGTTGCTGTCCGAAGGCATATGCAAGCCATGTGTCAGGCTCAATACCTCGATACTCCCTTCTCTTCCGAAAACCTCGCTGGATCCAACAATAACCGCGCCGCCTTCGTCCTTTAGCCAGAGATGCAGGGGAACCGCCATTTTGACCTTCCTTGAGAACCATGAAGTAAACGAAAACCAGCGCGAAAACTCGGCCGGTTAGCTGAACGGGTCAGTCGATTACCCGTTCGAGCGATGCTCACTCCATGCGGGAAGGCGGGATATGGGATTCATCCGAAAATGCTACGTAATAAACGATGCGACGATGCGATATGCATCACTTGTATCGCCCCACTACTTCGCCGCCGACTCCAGAAAACTCTGCGCAAGCTGCTTCCTCAGGTGATCGGCAGCAGGTGAGAGCCTGCGACCCACGCGCGTGACCATCTGGCTCGAAAAGCCCGCCGCGATCGGATGATCGATCGGCACGGCCACCAATTCGCCCAGATCGATGCCGCGGCGCGCCGTGATCGACGACATGAACGCCACGCCAAGACCAGCGGCCGCGAGCGTCTGCGCCGTGTTGAACAGATCCACGCGATACGCCGGCATCACGTTCAGACGCGCATCTTCGAACAGCGACTGCACGAAGTGCTGCACACCGAACGACTCGGTCATGAAGATCAGGCGCTCGCTGGCGAGTTCGGCGGGCGCCACCTTGTGCATCTTCGCAAAGCGGTGCGAGGGTGCGACGAGCGCGCAAAGCGGCCGCGACGCGAAGGGATGAATGCGCATGGCAGGGTCGTCGGAGGTGCGTGTGCACAGGCCGATATCGACGACGTCGTCGCGCACGAGCGACAGCACGACCGGCGTCGGCCCCGAGCGAATCTCCACGAGAATGTCCGGGTACGTCATCGAAAAACGCTGCAACGCCCGCGCGATCAGATTGCCGATGAAGCCCTCGCCCACACCCAGCGCCACGCGGCCGCGCCGCAGGTGCCGGTACTCCTCCAGGCGCGCGGCCAGATCGCGCTGACGGCGCTGCCCGTCGCGATAGTGGTCCACCAGCACCTGACCGATCTCGGTCACGGCCACACTGCGCCCGCGCCGCTCGATCAGCGGAAAGCGCAACCGGCGCTCCAGCGCCGCCACCTGCCTGCTGATGACCGAGGCGTTGATGCCGAGCGCCTCTGCGGCCATGCGCACGCCGCCTGCGGCTGCGATTTCGGCCAGATAGCGCAGCGGCCGCTCGCCGATCTCGTCGATCACGCCTCGCGCCGCATCTTCCCAATCTGCCTTTCCCCGCACTGCATCGCTCCTTCCGCGCGCCTTGCCATGCTGCGCCGCGACAATCTATCGTTGACTATAAGTCAACATTTTCGGTGCTTTTCCGTCATGGGTCGAGTTTTTCGTCGATGCAATACTCGGCCTTTGGCTTTTGCCCAAAACCCATTCCAATAAGGGGAGTCCCCGTGAGCGAGCACCACTACTGCGAAGTCGCCGACCTGGCCGAGGCCCGATCGGAACTCGACGAAATCCGTCATCACCTCCACAAGCACCCCGAGCTGTCGTACGAGGAAGCCGACACGTCGTGTTTCGTCGCCGACAAGCTCGAGTCCTGGGGATACGAAGTCACGCGCCATGTGGGCGGGCACGGCGTCGTGGCGGCGCTCAAGGCCGGCACGAGCACGCGCACCGTAGGCGTGCGCGCCGACATGGACGCCCTGCCGGTCCAGGAGCTGACCGGCCTCGACTATGCGAGCATCCACGCGGGCAAGATGCACGCGTGCGGCCACGACGGCCACACTACCGTGCTGCTCGGCGCCGCGCGCCAGCTCGCGAAAACGCGCAATTTCGACGGCACCGTCCACCTGATTTTTCAGCCCGCCGAGGAAGCCGGTTCGGACAGCGGCGCCGAGCGCATGATCGCGGACGGCCTGTTCGAGCGCTTCCCCTGCGAAGCCATCTTCGGGCTGCACAATCATCCGGGCGTGCCCACCGGCACCTTCGGCTTTCGCGCCGGCCCGCTCATGGCCGCGTGCGACACCGTCAAGCTGCGCGTTCACGGCAAGGGCGGCCACGCGGCGCGCCCGCATCTGGCCGTCGACCCGGTGCTCGTGGGCAGCAGCATCGTGATGGCCCTGCAGTCGGTGGTGTCGCGCAACGTCGACCCCAACGAAGCCGCGGTCGTGACCGTCGGCGCGTTCCGTTCGGGCCACGCGCCGAACGTGATCCCCGAAGACGCCGTGCTCGAAATGAGCGTGCGCTCGTTCTCGCCCGAGGTGCGCGCGACGCTCGAGGCACGCATTCGCGCGCTCGTGCAAGCGCAGGCGCAAAGCTACGGTGCGACGGTGGACATCGAATTCATCCGCGGTTATCCGGTGCTGATCAACAGCGAAGCCGAAACCGAATTCGCACGCCAGGTCGCCGAGGAACTGGTCGGGCCGGAGCACGTCATCGCGCCCTTCCCGCCGATCGCCGGCAGCGAGGACTTCGCGTACTACCTGCAGCAGCGGCCCGGTTGTTTCGTACGCCTTGGCAATGGCGAAGGCCGCCCGATGCTGCACAACGCGCGCTACGACTTCAACGACGACAATCTGACCATTGGCGCAGCGTTCTGGACGCGCCTCGTCGAACGCTTCCTCAGCAAGGAGCGTGCATGAACGCCGCCACCGAACCGCTTCTGGAAACAGCCGAAGAAGCGCCGCTCTCGCCGGGCTACCAGCGCAAGATCGTTCTCGCGGCGGTGATCGGCAACCTGCTCGAATTCTTCGACTTCACGGTCTATAGCTATTTCGCGCTCACGATCGGCCATCAGTTCTTTCCGGCCGACAGCCAGGTCACGTCGCTCTTGCTCGCGTTCGCGGTGTTCGCCGTGGGTTTCGTGATGCGCCCGCTCGGCGGCATCGTGCTCGGCCGCTACGCGGACCGCGCGGGCCGCAAGCCGGCGCTCACGCTCACCATCCTGCTGATGGCGGTGGGTTCCGCGTCCATCGGTCTTGCACCGACCTATGCGCAGATCGGCCTGGCCGCGCCGCTCTTGATCGTGGTTGCCCGCCTCGTCCAGGGTTTCGCGCAGGGCGGCGAGTTCGGCGCGGCCACCGCCACCCTCCTCGAAATGGGCGGCCAGGCAAGCCGCGGGTTTCGCGCGAGCTGGCAGCTCGCGAGCCAGGGCGCGGCGGCGCTGCTCGGCTCGGGCCTCGCGGCGAGCCTCGGCTTTCTGCTCTCCGCGGAAACGATGCATAGCTGGGGATGGCGCATTCCGTTCTTGCTCGGCACGCTCATCGCGCCGGTCGGCATCTATCTGCGCCGGCACATTCGCGAAGAGCCGCCCGCGCAGCGCGTGATCGCGGACCGCGACGACCCGAAGCGCGGCCTGTACGTGCGCAACTGGTTTCTCACGATCTTCGCGATCATGGGCATGTCGGTTTCGACCTACGTGATGATGTACTACATGCCGACCTACTGCATCCAGTACCTGGGACTGCCACCCAAAATGTCGATCCTCGCGGGCGTGGCGTCCAGCACGATCTCGCTCGTGATGTGCCCGATCTACGGCGCGTGGTCGGACCGCATGGGCCGCCGCAAGCCGCTCACGGTGATCGGGCGCGTCGCGTTGATCCTGCTGCTCTATCCGGCGTTCTGGTTCATGACGCACTTTCCGTCGCTGCCGGTCGTGCTCGCCGCGCTCGTCGTGCTCATGCTCTGCTATACGATGGGCTCTGCGCCCGCTTACGCGCTGATGCCGGAAAACTTTCCGAAACATCTGCGGGCAGGCTATATGTCGAGTGCATACGCGATTGCGGTTTCCGTGTTCGGCGGCACGGCTCAGCTCGTGGCCGGCTGGCTCATCCATGTGACGGGCAACAAGATGGCGCCCGCGTGGTACATGATCGGCTGCGTGCTGATTTCGCTCATCGCCGTTTCAATGTTCGAGGAAACCGGCAACAAGCAGATCGACTGACCGCTCGCCTGACAAGATGCAGCCCTAAAAAGGGCGGGCGACGCACGCTGCGTCGCTCGCCCTTCGCACTACACCCCGATTCTTCTTCTTTAGCCAGTTTGACTAGCTACCGCGCCCTTATTGGCTTCCGCCAGGCTGCGTGCTCATCCCGCCATTGCCGTTACCGTTGTCGTTGTTATACGGCATGCTTTGAGGGGTTCCCGTGGCAGGCGCAGGCGCCGCGCCAGTCCCCGTTCCCTGGCCGCCGCCGGTCGCTGTAGTGCCGGGCGCGCCATAGCCGCTATTGTTATAACGGGTGCCTGCGGTGCTGCCCGGCGGACGCGCCGTATTGATGCCCGCCGCGCCCGTCGTGCCGCCGCCCGCGCCGACACCATTGCTACCGCCGCCGGCGCCACCGGCTCCCCCGCCGGCTCCCCCGCCTGCGCCCTGCGCGAGCGCCGCTGCCGAACACGTTGCGATGATGACCCCAGCCAGCAATTGTTTGATCGATCCATTCATTTCGCTCTCCTTGAGGATTGTGGATGGAACTGCTACGTGGCGAACCGGCGGCGCACCACGCCTGACTGTTGTTCCGCAAGCGCCATGCCGCCGCAGAGTCGAACCCGGCTGCGCGCCGTTTGCTCTGATTCGAGGTTTCACGCGCCGCGCGGCATCCGCCTTGCTACATTTGAGATTGGTTGCAAACGGTCTCAGACGGTCTCAATCAAGGAGGAAATCGCAATGGCCAATATGCTCGACAACTGCAAGGTCGCAATCCTTGCCATGGACGGATTCGAGGAAGTCGAACTTACCGAGCCGCGCCGCGCATTGAAGGAAGCGGGGGCGCACGTGGACGTGATATCGCAGAAAAGCGGTGAAATTCAGGGTTTTCGTCACGTCGACAAGGGCAGCAAGATCAAGGTGGACCGCACCTTCGGCAGCGCGAAGGCGGATGACTACGACGCGGTCGTATTGCCCGGCGGCGTGGTGAACTCTGACGCCATCCGCCTGATTCCGGAGGCGCAGGCGTTCGTGCGTGCGGCCAACGACGCGCATAAAACGATTGCCGTGATCTGCCATGGTGGTTGGCTGCCGGTCTCGGCCGGTATCGTCAAGGGACACACCATGACGAGCTGGCCCTCGCTTCAGGACGATATCCGCAATGCGGGCGGCAAGTGGGTCGACGAGACCATGGTCCACGACGGCAACTTCATTACGAGCCGCAAGCCCGACGATATACCTGCCTTCAACGCCGAGATCATCTCCACCCTTTCGGCGGCGGCGGGCACGGCATGACGGCGCGGGCCGGCGTCATGCTCACAGCGCCACCTGCACGCCCAGCTCGACCACATGCGCGGGAGCCAGACCGTAATACTCGGCGCTCGAAGTGCAGTGGTACGACATGAACGCGAAGAGCCGCGCACGCCAGCGGCTCACGTCCTGCTGGGCTTGCTCGCGCAGCACCTCGTCGCGCGGCAAGTAGAACGTGGTCTGTTGCGGGTCGAAACGCCAATCGCCCAACCTGCCTTGCAGCGATGCCAAAAGCCGCGGCAGATTGGGCCGCTCGACGAAGCCATGATGCGCGACGATCTCCCAGCAACCCGCGCCGAGGTCGCGCGCTTCGATGCGCGTTTCATCGTCAGCCTGCGGTGCGGACTCCGAAACATTGGCGAACACGATCACCGTGCGATGCGGGACGTGATTGTGGCGCACGTTGCTCGCGAGCGCGGCCGGCGTCATGCCGGGTGCGTTGCCCGGGTATACGGCCGTGCCCGGCACGCGCGGCGGCTTCGGATCGGCAGTGCAGATACCACGCAGAAAGACGTCCACCGATTCGCCGCGTGCCGCATGACGCGTCTCCAGTTCGCGGCCACGGTGCCAGGTACTCATCATGATGAACAGCAATGCGCCCACGGAAACCGGGAACCAGCCACCGGTGGGAATTTTCGGCAAGCTCGCGGCAAGCAGCATGCCGTCCACGATCAGCAGCGGCACACATGCCAGCCATGTGGCGACGCGCGGCCAGCCCCATACTTCGCGACATACAGATAGCATTTGCATCGACGTGGTCACCATCGTCATCGCCACGGCGAGGCCATACGCGGACGTGAGCCGCTCGGAGCTGCGAAAGAACAGCACGAGAAACACCACGGCCACGAGCAATCCCGCGTTGACTGCCGGAACATAGATCTGGCCGCGCCGCGTGCTCGAGGTTTCGATCGTGCGCATGCGCGGCAGGAAGCCCAACTCGATGGCCTGGCTCGTCATGGAAAACGCGCCCGAGATCACCGCTTGCGAAGCGATGATGGTGGCAAGCATGGCGATGCCGACTGCCGGAATGAGCGCCCAATGCGGCATCGAGCGAAAGAACGGCTGGCTGGCGCCGCCCGGCTCGAACAGCACGGTCGCGGCCTGGCCGAAATAGCCCGCGACGATCGCCGGCAGCACGACGCAAAAGAACGCAATGCGAATGGAGCGCGTGCCGAAGTGGCCAATGTCGGCGTAGAGCGCCTCGGCGCCCGTCAACGCAAGAATTACGGCAGCGAGCACGCCGAAGGCGAGCCCCGGATGCGCGAGCGCGAGCCGCACGGCCCAGACCGGCGACGCCGCGGCGAGAATCGCCGGATAGAGCACGATGTGATAAACGCCCACCGCGCCGAGGCTCAGGAACCAGAGCGCCATGACGGGCCCGAAGGTGCGCCCGACCACGGCGGTGCCGCGCGCCTGGAACAGGAAGAGCGCCACGAGAATCGCCAATGAAACCGGCAGCACGGCGCTGTCGAATGCGGGATTGATTTCCTTGAGCCCTTCCACCGCGGAAAGCACCGAAATGGCAGGCGTGATCATCGAGTCGCCGTAAAACATCGCCGCACCGACGAGACCCGCGAGCACGAGCAGACGCGGCGCGGGCCGCCCCGCCTTCGCGAATCCGGCGCACACCAGCGCCGTGAGCGCAACGATGCCGCCCTCGCCCTCGTTGTCGGCGCGCATGACGAAGCAGGCGTACTTGAGCACGACCACGATCAGCACCGCCCACAGGATCATGGAGAGCACGCCCATCACCACCGGCTGGGCCGTGGAATGCGCCGTCTGCACGGCTTCGCGCAGCGCGTAGATCGGGCTCGTGCCGATGTCGCCGAACACCACGCCGAGCGAGCCGAGCACCAGTGCGCGCTGGCCGGCGTCGTCGTCCTGCTTGCGCGCCTGTTCTTTCGGCGCGTTTCCGTACGGGTTGAGGCGTTCCTTGAGCATGGCTGCGCGGCGTTCGGTGGAGGCTTTGACCTCTCGCAATTGGCGTTCCTCTGGCGCCTGAGCCAATGGAAGGGTCGAACGGCGATTTCCCGGCCGCGTGGCGAACTTGCCTTATCCGTCGGGCACGCCTATATTGAGTCCAAATGGTTGCGAGTCGCAACCATTTGCATGAAGACCGTGCAGACCATAACGGAGACCATCATGGATTTTGTCGACGTGCCCGCGCAGCCTCGCGAGACGACCATCCTCGAACTGCGCGAGTTCTCGCGGCGGCTCGTGCGCGAGCTGGGCTTCATGCGCACCACGCTCGCCGACAGCGATCTCGCCCCATCCGCCGTACACGCCATCATCGAGATCGGCGCGCAGCCGGGCATCAATGCACGGGCGCTCGGCGACATCCTGCGGCTCGACAAGTCGAACACGAGCCGCCAGGTCGCGCGGCTCGAGGCGGCCGGTCTCGTCAAACGCAAGACCGCCGACGATGACGCGCGCTCTACCGAGTTGACCCTGAGCGCGGCAGGCCAGAAGCTGCGCGCGAAGATCGACCGCTTCGCCACGGATCAGGTTTCCAATGCGCTGCGCAGGCTCGTTCCTGCCGACCAGCAGACGCTCGTGCGTGCGCTCGCGCTCTACGCCGACGCGCTCGCGCACGACAACCCCAACGAGACCCGCGCAACAGCGCCGGCGGCGGGCGTGCAGATCGTGGAAGGCTACCGGCCCGGCTGCATTGGCGACATTGCGAGCCTGCACGCGCGGTTCTACGCGGCGAACTGGGGCTTCGGCTCGTACTTCGAGAAGAAGGTGGCCACGGAACTCGCCGACTTCACCGGCGCCTTGCCAGCCGTTGGCAAGGCGCTCTGGCTCGCGGTGGAGCGCGATCGCGTCCTCGCTTCGCTTGCCATCGACGGGAACGAGAGCGGCAACGCAGGTGTCGCTCACCTGCGCTGGTTCATCGTCGACGACTCACTGCGCGGTACCGGCATCGGCCGGCAGTTGATGACCAACGCGATGCAGTTCGTCGATGCGCACTACGCCGAGACCTACCTGTGGACCTTCAAGGGCCTCGACGCCGCGCGGCATCTGTACGAGTCGTTCGGCTTTCACCTCGCGCAAGCGTCCGAAGGCGACCAGTGGGGCACGAAGGTCACGGAGCAGCGCTTCGTGAGGCGCCGCGCCGATTGACTCGCATCACACGGAACTCGCCGGGCGCCCGCGCGTTTCCGGCATACGCAGATACACGATCAGCGAAACCGCCGCGCAGGCCGTGACGTACCAGTAAAAGTACTGCTCGTGGCCGCTCGCCTTGAAGCGCAGCGCGACAAACTCCGTCGTGCCGCCGAGAATCGCCGTGGTGAGCGCGTACGGCAGTCCCACCGCGAGCGCGCGGATGCGCGTCGGGAACAGCTCCGTTTTCGCGAGCATGTGCACCGAGGTGAAGCCGCTCAACATCACGAGGCCGGCGAACGACAGCAGGAACGCCACCAGCGGATCCCGCGTGTGACTGAGCGCCGTGAAAAGCGGCACGGAAAACAGCGTGGTCGACAGGCCAAAGCAGATCAGCACCGGGCGGCGGCCGAACACGTCCGAGGCGAGCCCGAAGAGCGGCTGGAGCGGCATATACAGCAGCAGCGCGCCGGTGGAGACGAGCGTCGACATCTCCTTCGAAAGGCCCACGGTGTTCACGAGGTACTTCTGCATGTAAATCGTGAACGTATAGAAGCCCACCGTGCCGCCCACGGTAATGCCGATGGCGAGCAGAATCTGCCGCCAGTGCGAGAGCAGCTGCTTCAGCACCGGCGGACCGGCTTCACGCCGGCCACGCTCGAACGCTTCGGTCTCCGTCACGTTGCGGCGCATATAAAGCGCGAACAGCGCGAGCGCGCCGCCCAGCAGAAACGGCACGCGCCAGCCCCAGCGCTCGATCTGCCCGGCCGTCATCAGCAGGTTCTGCATGACGAGCATGAGTGCGAGCGCAACGAGTTGGCCGGCCACCACGCTCACCTGCAAAAAGCCAAGATAGAAGCCGCGCCGGTTGGCGGGCGCGATCTCGCTGAGGTAAGTCGCACTGGTGCCGTACTCGCCGCCCATGCTCAGGCCCTGGAGCAGGCGCGCCGCGATCAGCACGACAGGCGCGAGCACGCCGATGCTCGCGTAGCCGGGCGTGAGCGCGATCATCAGCGAGCCGATGCACATGGCCGTGACCGACCACGTGAGCGCCGACTTGCGCCCGTGGCGGTCGGCGTAGAAGCCCACGAGCCAGCTGCCGAGCGGCCTCGCGACGTAGCCCACGGCCGCGATGGCCGCCGTGTTCATGAGCTGCACGGTCGGCTTGTCGCTCGGGAAAAACGACTTCGCGAAGTAAATCGAAAAGATGCTGTACGCCAGAAAGTCGTACCACTCGATCAGGTTGCCGGCCAGGCCCCCGACGATCGAACGGATGCGCGGCCGCGCGATCGGTGCTGTTTCTGCCGGCTGGTTTTCGATTCGGACTCCGAAATCCGTGTCGTTCGACATGCGTGTCTCCTCCTCTTGTTTTGCAAATTGTGCGCTGTGGCGTTCAGTCCTTCGGTGCGTACTCGCGATCGAGCCGGTCGAAGAGCGGCTTGTTCACGAGGCGCTGACGCTCGGCGAACGGCGCGACGATCGTCGCGTCTTCGTCGAGCCGGCCGTTCGTGCGCAATTGCCCGAGAGCGCGCTGCATGCCGACCACGGCGCCCTGCAGCGCCGCGTTCGCGTACAGCACCAGCGCATAGCCAAGGCCCGCCAGCGCCTCGCGCGACTGCACCGGCGTCTTGCCGCCAATCACGATGTTGATGAGTTGCGGCGCGTCGATGAGTTTGGGCAGGCGCTCGATATCTTCGAGCTTTTCCGTGGCTTCGATAAAGAGAATGTCCGCGCCCGCCTCGATGAACGCGTGCCCGCGCGCGATCGCGTCTTCGATGCCGTGCACGGCGGCCGCGTCGGTGCGCGCCATGATGAGCAGGTTGCCATCTTCGCGCGCATCAACGGCGGCGCGGATCTTGCCCACCATCTCGCTCGCGCCGATCACTTCCTTGTTAGCGAAGTGGCCGCACTTCTTCGGCATCACCTGGTCTTCGAACTGGATCGCGTCGGCGCCGCTGCGCTCGAGCGTGCGCACGGTCTGGCGCACATTGAGCGCGTTGCCGAAGCCCGTGTCGGCATCGACGATGAGCGGCAGGTTGACCGCGTCGCGCACGCGCGCCGTGTGCTCGGCAATGTCGCTCAAGCCGATGAAGCCGAGATCGGGCAGGCCGAACGACATGTTGGTGACGCCCGCGCCCGTGAGGTAGAGCGCTTCGAAGCCGGCGTCCTCGATCACGCGGGCGCTCATGGCGTTGAAGGCGCCCGGCACGAGCAGGCCGCGGCGCTCGTTGACCTTGGCGCGGAACGCGGCGCGGCGTGCTGCAGTGGAAGTGGTCATCGCGATGACTCCGTTCAGTGGGTTTTGAGATGGCTCAGACAATCGCACGATGTGTGCCAACGAGCGGAAACTGGGCGCAAACCATATAAAACAATACTTTAGGCGGCCCCAGCGTACGACCGGTGTTTCATGCCACAATCTATGGAACGTTTCATGAAACGTTTCCGAACACCCATTTCCCGTACCAAGGATTGCGCCGTGCCTCCCTCCAGCCTGTCCCAGGCCGCCAGCCGCCCGAGCATCGCGCTCGTGAGCATCAGCCGGCTGCGCAATCTCTGCGAAACCGTTGCGCCGCGCTATGCCAGCGAGGCGCGCTTCTTCAACGTGCGCGAAGGCTATGGCGACGCCGTCACGGCGCTGCAGCCCTATATCGAAGCCGGCACCGTCGACGTGGTGCTCGCGGCCGGGTCCAACGGCGCGTACCTGCGCGACAACCTGAGCGTGCCCGTGGTCATGGTGAAGGTGAACGGCTTCGATGTGCTGGCCGGCATCACGCACGCGAACGCCACCTGGCCCGGCGCGCCGATCGGGCTGATCCTGCACGAGAGCGTCTCGCACGAACTCGCCGACCTCGGCGCGTGGCTCAACCTGCGGCTCACGCAGTGCGCCTATCGCACGGTGGACGAAGTGCACGACGCCGTCACGGCGCTCGCCGCCGAGGGCTGCCGCGTCATCATCGGCCCCGGCATGGCTTGCGATCTCGCCCAGGCGGCAGGGCTCGAAAGCGTGTTCCTGTACTCGCTGGGCGCGGTGCACGAGGCATTCGAGCGCTCCGTGGAACTGGCCCGCGTGAGCCGCCAGAAGGAGTCCAAGCGCGTGCGCCTGAACACGATCGTCGCGCACCTGCGCGACGGCGTGGCCGCTTTCGACGAAGCCGGTCAGCTCGAAGCGGTCAATCCAGCCATGCTCGATCTGCTCGGTCTCGACCGCGCGCGCGATGTGAGCGCGCAACTGGTCCGCTCGGTGGGCCCGCTACTGCACGAAGTGGCCGGCGGCGATGCGGCGGTCGATGAACGCATCGAGCAGATCGGCGGCCGCTCGCTGATCGTGAGCTGCGTGCCGATCGTCGAGCAAGGTGCGCGCTCGGGCGCGGTGGTCACGGCGCAGGATGCGCTCGTCGCGCAGCGCATCGACCGGTCGCTGCGCACGACCCAGCGGCCGCGGCACCTCGTGGCGCGCTACGAACTGGACGACCTGGTCGGCGTTGCGCCCGCCATGGCGCGCGTGCGGCGCCTCGCGGCCATGAGCGCCGCGCACGACGCCACCGTGCTCCTCACGGGCGAAAGCGGCACGGGCAAGGAACTCGTCGCGCAGGGCATCCATAACGCGAGCCGCCGGCGCGGCAATCCATTCGTTGCCTTCAACTGCGCGGCGCTGCCCGAGGGGCTGATCGAAAGCGAACTGTTCGGCCACGAGGAAGGCGCGTTCACGGGCGCGCGGCGCGGCGGCAAACCGGGCCTCGTCGAAATCGCGCATACGGGCACGATCTTTCTCGACGAAATTGGCGAGATGCCGCCCGCGCTGCAAAGCCGCCTGCTGCGCGTGCTCCAGGAGCGCGAGGTGATGAAACTGGGCGCCAGCCGCGCCACGCCCGTTGACGTGCGCGTGATTGCCGCCACGCACCGCGACTTGCGCGCGCTGGTGCAGGAAGGCGCCTTCCGCGCCGATCTGTATTTCCGACTCAATCTGCTGCATATTCCGTTGCCGCCCTTGCGCGAACGCCGGGAGGACATTGCCGCGCTCGCGCGGCATCTGCTCGAACGTATGGCCGATCGCTACGCCTTGCGTGCCGCCGCGATCGAGCGCGTGCTCACGCTGTTCGCACCATACTTCGCGAGCTATGCGTGGCCCGGGAATGTGCGCGAGCTCGAGAATCTGCTCGCGCGCGCGGCCATCTTCCTCGCCGACGAAACCGGCGACGCGTCCGCGGATAGTTCGTTATACGATGTATTCCCGGAATTCGCGCAGAACGACGAAGCGAACGATGCGCCGCGGCGCGCGGCGATTGCCTCGAACGGCGCGCGGCGCGACGCCGCCAGGCCGGTCACGCGGGAAGACGTCGAGCGCGCACTCACCGCGCACGGCGGCAATCGCGCAGCCGCCAGCCGCGCGCTCGGCATAGGCCGCACGACGCTTTGGCGCTTGATGAAGGGCGCGTGAGCGCACGGAGTATCATGACAACCTCCACGATGCGCCGATTGAGGGCGCATCGAACCTGCCGGGGAACCTGCCTTCGTGAACTATTTCAATGTCCTGCTCGCGCTTTCTGGCGTCCTGCTGCTGAGCGTCGCCAGCCCGGGGCCGAACTTCGTCATCGTCACCTCCACGGCGGTGGCCTCGCGGCGCGCGGGCCTCGCGACCGGCCTCGGTCTCGCCGCCGCCTCCGGCACATGGGCATGGATCGCCATCGCGGGCCTAAGCCTGATCGTCTCCCATGTGGCCTGGATCGGCACCGGGCTGCGCATCGCAGGCGCGGCCTACCTGATCTGGCTCGGCGCGAAGATGCTCCTCACCGCACGACAGCCCTTGCAGGTTGCCGCGCAGGCGGGCGCTTCGGGTTGGGCCGCCGCGAAGAAGGGCTACGTCGTCAGCATGACGAATCCCAAGGCCATTGCGTTCTACGGCAGCATTTTCGCGTTGATGGTGCCCGCTGCCGCGCCGCGCTGGCTCGAAGTGGCGGTCGTCGTGATCGCGATCCTCATCTCGTGCGCCTGGTATTGCTCGATGGCCCTGCTCGCCTCGCATCCCACGGTGCGCCACTTCCTCGTCCGGCGCAAAGCCGCGCTCGACTCGGTGGTGGGCGTCGTGCTGATCGGGCTCGGCGGGCGCATGCTCGCGGGGCGCTGAGCCGGGTCACGCGGCCATGAGCGTGCGCATGGCTTCGCAATGGCTGCGCGCCGCGCCGCTGGCGTCGGCATTGACGCTGGCGTTCGTGCTCGCAGCGTCGTCCTTGCTGGCCCACGCGCAAAGCGCGCCCAAGGTCGTCGACATACCCACGAGGCCCGGCGTCACCCAACGCTTCCTTTTCATTGCGCCCGCAGCGCCGAAGGCGGCCGCGATACTTTACGCGGGCGGGCATGGCGGCCTGCAACTGGACCCGCAGGGAAACTTCGGCTGGGGCGCCAACAATTTTCTCGTGCGCAGCCGCATGCTGTTCGTGGACGACGGCGTTGCTGTGGCAGTCATCGACGCACCGAGCGACCGGCAATCACCGCCCTACCTGGACGGTTTTCGCCTCACGCCGGAACATGCCGAGGACGCTCGCGCCGTGATCGCATGGTTGCGCGAACAATTACACGTGCCGGTCTGGCTCGTCGGCACGAGCCGCGGCACGCAGTCGGTCGCGGCCATCGCGATTGCTCTTGCGAATGACAGCAACCCCAGCGCTGGCCCGAACGGCATCGTACTCACCTCGACCATCCTGCGCGAAAATCGGGGCGGCGACCCGGTCACGGGCATGAAGCTCTCGGCACTCAAAATTCCCGTGCTCGTGGTGCACAACAAGGACGACGCCTGCAAGGTGTGTCCGGTGTCCGAAACGGACACGCTCATGCAGAAGCTCACGCAATCGCCGGCAACGAAACTGATGCTCGTCTCCGGCGGAACTTCGCGGGGCGACCCGTGCGGGGCGTACGCGTATCACGGCTTCAACGGCATCGAAAGCGAAGTCGCGCACGGCATCACGGCGTGGATGCTGGCGCCTTAGCGGGCTTTCCGCGCCCGGCATCCCACCTCTGCTTGCACCTCTAACCGCCCTTTCTTTTCACGGGCGCGCTGTTGTGTCCGAACGACCCCGGCGGCTCCGCCCGGCCGTGATGGCCGAGCGGCACCTCGGCCGTCTGCTCCGGATGCGGCCCGCCCTCGCGCGGCATGAACTCGGGCCGTGGTTCCGGTTGATCGAAGCTGCCCGGCGCACCCCGTGGGGGTTTCTCCTGCGTCGGCTGCTTGCCGGCGGCGAGTTCGTCGTCGGTTGCGCTGGCCTCGTCCGGCCTGGGGTTTTGGGTTGAAAGACCCATCATCCGCTCCTTAAAGGGTGTGGATGCGAGGCATCCTGTTCATGATTTCGGACCGCTCGCCGGCGTTGGTTGCGCGCCGGCTAGCGCCGACATCTGGCTACTCGAAGAATCCTGGGTTTGCGGGCGCGCCCCTTCGTCTGCACGTTTGCAAGCCGTACAGCCGAGCGCCAGTGCGGCCGCGCCGAGCAGCCAAACACGCGGCCACGAATGGAGCCACAAACGGGCGCGCGGCCTGTCCAGATTGGCACCCGATTTCGCAGTGCTTTTCATCCGATCCCTCCCTTGTGCGCGCCAAATTGCAATTCCGCGCGCCACGCTTGTAATTCTTCTACCCCGCTTCCCGTCTGCCCCACCATTCACTTTTTCGCTGGCGCGCTCCGTATTGCGCCGGTCCTGCGCTCATCCTGCATTCCCGAGAGGCTTCATTCCCGATAAGCCGCCATCACGATCCACATATCGCGCTCGCCATTGCTCACTTCGGCAGCCAGCGCATAGCGGTCATGCGGACTGCAGGCGTTCTGCAGCGCCTTGCGCGCCTGTTCCGTGTTGTCGTAGTCGCGCTTTTCCAGCGGACGCACTTCGTTGCGTCCCTCGAACATCTTCTGGTCCTTGCGGTAGATAAGCGTTTCGGTTTTCCATTCGCGAAAACATTCCCGGACATGCTGGAAATCGCCTCCGCAGACGTTCACCTGGTAGCGTGGAGTTGACTTCATGATCGACTGCCTCCCTTGCCGGTTCGACGCGCACCTGCCGCTTACCTCACGCCGCGCGCGTCCACACCCGCGGCGCCGCATAGGGCGTGCCGGGCCTGACTTCCCTTGCGGGCGGTATTGCATTTGCGCAGCGGGTGAGTCGTCTGATGGAGAGGGAGAAGTCATGAGCACGAGCCAGCATCCTGCTACGCGACGCAAGGGCGGGCGCCCCGCGCGGCAGCGTCATGCCCACGCGAGCGCCGCGAAAGCGCACACGAAACGCGCTACGAGCGGCGCCCCGAAAAAATGGTCGAAGCACGTGAACGAGACGAGCGACGCCATGGACATCGAGTCCGGCGTATTCAAGTCCGGCAGCGCCGAAGCGATCGCCCGCTCGCTCAAGGAGTCGTCGCTGCACAGCCGGCGGCGCAAGGGCACGCCATTTCAGTCGGCCATGTCGATGCTGAACTTCTACATCAACCGCGCAGGCAGAAACCTGCCCAAGTCGCGGCGCGACACGCTCGCGAAAGCCAAGGGAAAGCTTCGGGAAGCGTTTGGCCGCAAGCCCTGAGCGAAAATTTCAGGCCTTTTCACGGTGGCATCGGCTTTGCGGGCAACTCTTATATAAGACATAAGACATTTGACGTTATATCGTATTGCGCTTAAAATCCCGGTCAAAGCAGTGCCTGGAAAAGCCTCGGAGTGCCCGAAAAGCCTTCGCCTTCAAACGCAATACCAGTAGGTCCCCCAATGCTTGAAAACTTTCGCGCTCACGTAGCCGCACGCGCCGCGCTCGGCATTCCCCCCCTGCCGCTCACGGCTCAGCAGACCGCCGAACTGGTGGAACTGCTGACGAATCCTCCCGCTGGCGAAGAGCAAACGCTGCTCGACCTGATCACCAACCGCGTGCCGGCAGGCGTCGACGAAGCCGCCCGCGTGAAGGCCGGGTTCCTGGCCGCCGTGGCCAAGGGCGAAACCGCCTGCGCACTGATCTCGCGCGCTCGCGCGACCGAACTGCTCGGCACGATGCTGGGGGGCTACAACATCGCCCCGCTGATCGCGCTGCTCTCCGACGCCGAAGTGGGCACCGTGGCTGCTGAAGCGCTGAAGAAAACCCTGCTGATGTTCGACCAGTTCCATGACGTCAAGGAACTGGCCGACAACGGCAACGCCAACGCCAAGGCAGTGCTGCAAAGCTGGGCCGACGCCGAATGGTTCACGAGCCGCCCGGAAGTGCCGCAAAGCCTGACCATCACCGTGTTCAAGGTGACGGGCGAAACCAACACCGACGACCTCTCGCCGGCCCCGGACGCGACCACCCGCCCGGACATCCCGCTGCACGCGCTGGCGATGCTGAAGAACGCGCGTCCCGGCATCACGCCGGAAGAAGACGGCAAGCGCGGCCCGGTCAAGTTCATCGAATCGCTGAAGGAAAAGGGCCACCTGGTCGCCTACGTGGGCGACGTGGTCGGCACGGGCTCCTCGCGCAAGTCGGCCACCAACTCGGTGCTGTGGTTCACGGGCGAAGACATCCCCTTCATCCCCAACAAGCGCTTCGGCGGCGTGTGCCTCGGCGGCAAGATCGCCCCGATCTTCTACAACACGATGGAAGACGCCGGCGCCCTGCCGATCGAACTCGACGTGTCGCAAATGGAAATGGGCGACGTGGTCGAACTGCGCCCGTACGAAGGCCGTGCGCTCAAGAACGGCGCAGTCATCGCCGAATTCCAGGTCAAGTCCGACGTGCTGTTCGACGAAGTGCGCGCCGGCGGCCGCATTCCGCTGATCATCGGCCGCGGCCTGACGGCCAAGGCGCGTGAAGCGCTGGGCCTCGCCCCGTCGACGCTGTTCCGCCTGCCGCAAAACCCGGCCGATACCGGCAAGGGCTTCTCGCTCGCGCAGAAGATGGTTGGCCGCGCATGCGGTCTGCCGGAAGGCCAGGGCGTGCGCCCGGGCACGTACTGCGAACCGAAGATGACCTCGGTCGGCTCGCAAGATACGACCGGTCCGATGACCCGCGACGAACTGAAGGACCTGGCGTGCCTCGGCTTTTCGGCCGACCTCGTCATGCAGTCGTTCTGCCACACCGCCGCTTATCCGAAGCCGGTGGACGTGAAAACGCACCAGACGCTGCCGAACTTCATCAGCAACCGTGGCGGTATCGCGCTGCGTCCGGGCGACGGTGTGATCCACTCGTGGCTGAACCGCATGCTGCTGCCCGACACCGTCGGCACCGGCGGCGACTCGCACACGCGCTTCCCGATCGGCATCAGCTTCCCGGCGGGCTCGGGTCTGGTCGCCTTCGCGGCCGCCACCGGCACGATGCCGCTGGACATGCCGGAATCGGTGCTCGTGCGCTTCAAGGGCAAGATGCAGCCGGGCGTCACGCTGCGTGACCTCGTGAACGCCATCCCGCTGTGGGCGATCAAGCAAGGCTCGCTGACGGTTGCCAAGCAAGGCAAGAAGAACATCTTCTCGGGCCGCATTCTCGAAATCGAAGGTCTGCCCGACCTGAAGGTCGAGCAAGCGTTCGAACTGTCGGATGCTTCCGCTGAACGTTCGGCCGCCGGTTGCACGGTGCATCTGAACAAGGAACCGATCATCGAATACCTCAACAGCAACATCACGCTGCTGAAGTGGATGATCGCCCAGGGCTACCAGGACCCGCGCAGCCTGCAGCGCCGCATCAAGGCGATGGAAGCGTGGCTGGCCGACCCGCAACTGCTGCAACCGGATGCGGACGCCGAGTACGCCGCCGTCATCGAAATCGACCTGGCCGACGTGCATGAGCCGATCGTGGCCTGCCCGAACGATCCGGACGACGTGAAGACGCTGTCGGACGTTGCCGGCGCCAAGATCGACGAAGTGTTCATCGGCTCGTGCATGACCAACATCGGTCACTTCCGTGCCGCGTCGAAGCTGCTCGAAGGCAAGCGCGACATTCCGGTCAAGCTGTGGGTCGCGCCGCCGACCAAGATGGACCAGAAGCAGCTGACCGAAGAAGGCCACTACGGCGTGTTCGGCACGGCTGGCGCGCGTACCGAAATGCCGGGCTGCTCGCTGTGCATGGGTAACCAGGCACAGGTGCGCGAAGGTGCAACGGTCATGTCGACCTCGACGCGCAACTTCCCGAACCGTCTGGGCAAGAACACGAACGTATACCTCGGCTCGGCGGAACTCGCGGCGATCTGCTCGCGTCTGGGCAAGATCCCGACCAAGGAAGAGTACATGGCCGATATGGGCGTGCTCAACGCCAATGGCGACAAGATCTACCAATACATGAACTTCGACCAGATCGCCGACTTCAAGGAAGTGGCCGATACGGTGACGATGTAAGTGTGATGCTGGAGTACGGCGCGGGACTGTTGTTCCAGATCTGCGCCGTAGCGCCGGACAATGGCGCCGCAGGCTGAATGCCTGCGGCGCCATTTTTATTTGGTTCGCCGAGGTGCTGGCTTATGAGTGGGAGTCGAGCGAGCTGTTTCGGGAAGCGATGACTGCCCGGACGACCAGCATGATGCGTTCGACCCGCGCACCGGGCCGGATTCGGCCTGAACGTTCGAGTTCGGCGAGCCCATGCAGGGCTGCCCAAAAGGTCTCGGTCACGTTTTCGACATCGGCACTGAACGGCGCGACGACCGACGCGATCGCTTCGAAACCGGCCCGCAGTTCCGGTCGGGTCTCAGCATCTGCAAACCGCAGATCGGTCGGGAGCGTGAACATCGCCTCGTAGAGCGCGGGACACCGCACGGCAAAGCCAAGATAGGCCATGGCGACACGCTCGAGGGCGTTTTCTTGCCCCGCCGCTCCATGCGCCGCTTCCCGAAGTGCCACCGTGAGTTCCTGAAAACCCTCGAGTGCAACGGCTGAAACGATCGCATCCCTGTTCTCGAAATGCGAGTACAGGACCGGCTGGCTATATTCGATCTCTTCGGCGAGGCGGCGAACCGTGACGGCATCCCATCCGTCGCGCTCCGCAATCAGGCGCGCTGCCGCGACAATGCGGGACTCGCGCTCGGCCCGTTGCCTGCCCTTGCGCTCGGCGATACTCAACTTTTCACCCTCCTGCCCCGAATAGTCCACATGCCCGTGATGATACGGAAGCTTGAAAATCTAGCATTGCTAGATTATATTCCGTCACTACACCACGAAGCACAGGACACTGCAATGCATTGGCTTTCGTTCGGACTGGCGCTGTTCCTCGCCCTCGCGATTATCGCGATCGGCACCCAATATCTTGTCAGGCCAATGTCTGCGACTCGCAGTTTCGGTCTGCCGCTTCCCGAAAACGGCGCCAATACCGCCTGGTGGCTTCGCCTCAAGGGCGTGCGCGACATTGCGTCGGGACTGGCGGTCCTCGCGTTCATGGTGTTGGGCACGCCACTTGGGATCGGCATCGTCCTGCTCGTGGAAGCCGTCATCCCCATTGGCGACATGCTGCTCATTCTTGCCGCGAAAGGCTCCACCAAAAGCGCCTTCGGCATGCATGGCGCGACGGCCGTGCTGATGGTCCTCACCGCAATTTCGATGATGATGGGAGGGCGCTGAAATGATCCACACGGTTTCGATCTGGCTTCTCGCCGCCGGCTTCTTTGGCGCCGGTCTATTCAACGCGATTGGCACGTCCGCATCGCAAAGCGATTACGCCCGGTGGGGTTACCCGCGCTGGTGGGGCCGTTTGACCGGCGCACTGGAAATGCTATCCGCCGTTCTGATTGCGCTACCGGCAACTCGCATGATTGGGCTGGCGCTCGGGGCGCTAATCATTGCGGCAGCGGTTTTGACCGTTCTGCGTCATCGCGACTTCTCGCACCTTGTGCCGCTTGGTGTCTTTGTTGTCGTGATCGCGCTCGCAGGAATCCCGGCTTGAAAGGGCCGCGCGCAGATCTGCACATCCGGCACAATCAGCGCGCGAATGCCAACGCGGGGGACTCAGCCGTTGCCGCCGTGAAAGAGCGTTAGCTTGTTCGACACCGAATTCACGCCTTGCACCGAACGCGCAACCTCTTCCGCCTGGCGAATCTGGTCGCCGGTGCGAACCGTGCCGCTCAGCGTCACAGCGCCGCTGCGCGCGCGAACGAAAACACCGGACACGTTGAATCCCTGCGCCCTCGACAACGCGCGCCGCACGGCACGGGCAAGCGCGCGGTCCGCCTTCTTCTCGCTGGGCGCCGCCTGGGTCGTGCCCGGCGCCATCGACGCGTCCGTTGGCGCATTTTCCGTTTGGGCATGCGCCACGCCAGCGGCGGTCAACAGAAAAGACGCAAACACGGCGCATCGCAGATTCGATTTCATGACCTACTCCTGACATTGCCGCGCAGGGACGCGCCGGCCGCCGTCCATATTGCACCTCCACGCAAACACCCGCTCCGAAGGCGCTCGCATCGCGCCGTCGCACTATACGACCGCTGATGCCGCCGCCACGCCCAGGAAGGTCTGCACGATGCCTCGCTTGCGTTGGCTGTGAAGGCAGGCCACCGAATCGATATTGCAGTCGCGCAGCTCCTCCACCGGGATGGCGACGCAATGCGCGCCCTCGGGAATCTCGAGTTCGAGCACGAATCCGATGCCGAGGCCTTTCCGGACCGCTTCCAGAACGGCCTCGCGGCTACCGAGTTTCATCGCCGTCGGGAGCGAAATCCCTGCGCCTCGCAAGGCTTCGTCGACCAGACGCTGGGTGTTGGAACCCGCCTCCCGGCGAATCACGGCATACGCCGCGAGATCGCCGAGCGACACGCTTTTGGCCGCGGCGAGCGGATGATGCCCGGGTACGAGCACCCGCATGCCCTGACGCGCGACGGGGATCGACGCCACACGCGCATCGCTCCTGGCATTGCCGATGACCACCGCGTCGACCCGATACGCGAGCAGATCATCCCAGACCTCGCGCTGACTTCCGAACGACACCGAAATTTCGATATCGGGGTATTGCGCACGAAAGGCGGCCACCACCTGAAGCACCACCTGTGGCCCGTCGGCGGCGAGTTTGAGGCTGCCGTGCTGGAACCTCGTCGCCCGGCTCACCATGTCCTCGATCTGCTCTTCCGCCGCAAACATCTGGCGGGTCAATTCAAAGAGCGGCTTAGCGGCATCGGTGGGTTGAACGCCCTCATTCGTGCGGATAAAGAGCGCCTGCTTGCAATCCTCTTCGAGATTGCGGATCTGCGCCGTGATGGCCGGCTGCGTCAGACCGAGAAGATTCGCCGCCTTCGAAAAACCGCCCTCGCGCACGACCGCATCGAACGCCCTGAGCTGGAAATAGCGCATCGCCACCTTGAACCTCGCCCCATCAATCTCAATGTGAAAATATAGCACCGGCATTAATTTGACTGCCACAGGTACGCACTCTAAGCTCGGTGCCGTTGCGGTCGTGGCTAGCCGCCCTCTTATAAGTCTGGGGAGATTCGAAATGAGCATAGAGATCGACTACCTCAATCCCGCCCTCTCGCGAGGCCTGCGGCGAGTGGCGATGCCCGTGGTCGACGCGACTCCGGCAACGCTGAACGGCTATGGCAAGCTGGTGGACGACCCGCACGCCTGCCAGGTGGAAATCGTCCAGTGGCCCGCCCTGGGGTCTAGACCGATCGACCCGGGAACCGGCGATGAAGCGGGCACGACCGAAGGCACGTTCGTCAGCGAATGGCGCGGCGACATTCTCTACGGGCGCAACGAAGCGGTAGGCGGCAATTATGTTCTCGCGTACGCAACGCAGCCAGACGACGCACGCGAAGACAGCGCTACCGTACCGGAACGCATGTTGTTATGGCATGCGAACTATCACCCCGACGGCGGGCAACTGTTCTTTCCGCTCGATCGTCGCCCGTTCTATGTTCCGCTGGCATTGCCGGGCGACGATATTACGCCGGAGAAGTTCGTGTGCTTCCGCTTCGACGGACGCCAGGGTCTCTATATCCACCCCAACATCTGGCACGAAGGCGTGTTCGCACTCGACGGGACTCAGCGATTCTTCGACAAACAAGGCGCCGTGCATGCACGCGTCTCGGTCGAATTCGCATCGGAGTTTGGCTGTCTGCTCGAGGCCGCCATCGCGCGTGACTAGCGCGCGTTGCTCGAGCGGGTCACATCCTTTGCTTCCGTATCGACGGCATCGCTTTGCTGCAATGCATGCTGCCGCTCAGGCGTTTCGCCTTGCGCCATGCCTTCCTTGAATCCCTTCACCGCGACGCCCAGATCGCCTCCGATGTTCCGTAGCTTGTTCGTACCGAAAACCAGTGCCACGATCAGCAGGACGATCATCCAATGCCAGATGCTCAACGAACCCATAACTGAAAATCCTCTCTTTGCCGTCGCGCGTGTCGCTTGCGACGAATGAATGAACCTTGCGGCCCGACCCGGCGTATCGCCCGATGTTCCGCAGGCGTATTGGAACGCGCCGATGTGTCTCGCTCGTTTCCTTGAACGGCGGTTTTGTATGCGCATGTACGCATGCGCCCCGTAGATACACGCCTATACAAAGAGGGCGCGGTTCCAGAGAAGCGTTTAATGTTCCCACCGGCGACGCCCCGCTCGTCTGACAAATTTACGAAACCGTAAGCTATCCGCAGGCATAAGGCATATCCCATAGACCCAGGTACACCCCCTAGATAAATCTGATTGACGATTTCCATGTCGTCTGACAACAATATCCATGGTGATCGAGTCAGCCGCTCCTGTTCGATCTCGCCGCTGTAACCGTGCCTCTCCCGTTCGCATTAGCGTCGCCACGCGGCCCAATCGCCGCCCAATCGCCGCCGTAGTCGAGCCACGCTTTCTTCAGCAAAACAATCCAGCGAGACAACATAGGAGAACGAATCAAATGGCAATATATGACCAGGACAATCCCCTGCCCTCAACAGCCCGCAACCATGCGCCCGCCTCGCCCAAACGGCGCGCGTTCATGGCCTTCGCCGGCGCGTCCGCAGGCGCAAGCCTCCTCGCCGCCAGCCGCGCAGCGGCAGCAGCCGATTCCGTGTTTCCCACGCCTGCCGCATTCGGAGGCAAGATTCCGCAACCGCCCGGCCACGCCGCCGGCGACCCGATCTGGGGCCCGGACGGGCAGGCCACGGCGATCATCAGGAGACTTGCCCATGTCGATCGGTCGCTGTTCTCACGCGCCGACTTTCACGTGACGAGCTACGGTGCGCGCACACTGCCGCCCACCGCGCTGATTACGTCGACCGCGTGGCCGGGCGGCAAGATTCCATGGGTGACGGGCGGCACGGAACAGACCGCGCATCCGACCAGCGATCTGCAGAGCCCCGGCTCGGGCGTGATGGTGCCGTGCGACTACACGGGCACGCAATACGACTCATGCACGGCGATCAATGCCGCGGTTGTCGACGCGAGCCGCGCCGGTGGCGGCCGCGTGGTGGTGCCGGCCGGCAACTGGTACTGCGGCGGTCCGATCGTGTTGCTGAGCCATGTGAACCTCCACCTGGAATCGGGCTGCACGATCTATTTCAGCCCGAATCCTGCGGACTATGCGAAAAACGGCCCGTACAAGACGGCCAACGGCAATCTGTACCACACGCGCTGGCAGGCGAACGACTGCCTGAATTTCGGCTCGCCGATTTATGCCTTCCGCCAGACCAACATCGCCGTGACCGCCGACGACAACACCTGCGTGCTGAACGGTCAGGCGATGACACCGATGCAGTTGAGCACCCAGCCGCCGACCTCGTGCTGGTGGACCTACAAGGGAAGCAGCAACACCTACGGCTGCGCCGGTTCATCGACGCCTTCTCAGGCCTATGTGAATCCGAACAACGTCGCGCTAACGAGCCTCCCCGCTGGCCAGATCCAGAACCCGCAGGCGAATGTCTCCTTTACGAACCCGTACGGCGTGACGACGTCGCTGATGACCCTCCTCACGGGCACGGGCTGGAACCAGGACCAGAACTATCTGCCCGCGCTGTCCGAGCTGCGTGTGCCCGTCGAGAACCGCATATTCGGCAACGGTCACTATCTGCGTCCGTGCATGATCGAGTTCATCGGCTGCACCAACGTCTATCTGCAGAACTACCACACGCAGAACACGCCCTTCTGGCAGCACCATCCCACCGATTGCACGAACGTGGTCATCGACGGCGTGTTTGCCGATAGCGTCGGACCGAACAACGACGGCTTCGATCCGGACGCGTGCAATCACGTGCTGGTGCAAAACGTTCAGTTCAACACCGGCGACGACTGCATCGCGATCAAGTCCGGCAAGTATCTCGACACCGGGTACGGCCCGATGCAGAACATCGTCGTGCAGAACTGCACGATGCAAAGCGGCCACGGCGGCCTGACGATCGGCAGCGAAATGAGCGCGGGCGTGCGCAACGTCTACGCCCGCAACCTGACGATGCAAAACGAGAACTGGGCGAGCAACCCGCTCAATATCGCGCTGCGCTTCAAGAGCAACATGAATCGCGGCGGCTTCATCAACAACGTCTGGATCAACGGCGTGACGCTCGCCAATGGCGTGAACCTCGCGGGGAAATACGGCGGCGGCTCGCTGGGGGCTGCGATCAGCAAGATCACGGGCACGGGCACGACCGGTCTCGCAACGAACCCGTCGACGGGCCAGGGCGGCCTGATCACGTTCGACTGCGATTACAGCCCGTCCGGCGACGCGGTGCGCTGGAGTCCGTCCATGATCAGCAACATCAACATCACGAACGTGAACGCAAGCAACGTGTCGGGCGCGGTGTCCTACTCGATGCCCTCGGGCTTCGTCGCCGGGTCGAACTCGTGCTTCCAGGCGATCGTCATGCAGGGCCCCGAAGCGGTCGATTACAACGGTCCACTGCCGGTGCCGAGCGTGAGTCCGATCAGCGGCGTCACGATCTCGAACTGCAACCTCGGCAACCCGGTGTGCGCGGGGGCGGTACCGACCACGCCTTCGACATCGGCGACGGCCGCGCCGGGGCCGGTCTTCGCGAGCAACGTGAGCGGCATCACGCTGACCAATGTGGTGATCGCGGGCACCACGTACAACACGTCGCTGACCGCACCGGCGACCTGATATCGACGCAACGCACACGGAACGCGTGGGAAGCGCGTTCCGTGTGCGCGGCGATCGGCTTCTTCAGCGTGGTTCCTTGTCTGCCGGAGGTTGCCGGCGTTTCGGCGCCGGCTCATTTCCGGAGCCCACCGGCTCGCGCGTACAGGCGTCCGGCGGCATGACAAAGGGAATGTCGTCGCGGCAACACGCATATACCGGAAACCCGTATGCGTTCGTCCCGACGATGGTCGTTGGCCCGTGCAGCGGGCACACCGCCTTCATGGCGCCTCCCGAAACGCATTGCTCGATGGCTTGTAGCATACCCCTCTCGGGGCATGACTCAAGCCTTCTTCACGTAGGCATTGCACCAGCCTTTGGCGTCGACGATCTTGCCGCCATAGGTCGCGCACGGACCATTCGGCGCGCCCGGCTTGCCCTGAAACAGCTGGCAGTTCGCGCAGGTCTGCCCCGCCTGAAAGCGCGGGAACTTCGTCTTGTCGACTTTGCTCGCCTCGGTTTTGTAGCCGAGCGCCATGGCGGTCGGATCGCTCTCGGAGAGCACCGGCGCGTCGGCGCGGGATTCGCTGGAAAGCGCCGCCGTGGAAGCCACGGAGGCGGCAAGGATCATGAAGCGACGACGGGAAAGCGGCATGGTGGGGCTCCTGAGCATGGAACGTACCCGGCTCTCGTGGTTGCTGATCGGCTGGCCGATTCGTTCGTGTTTCTTCCGTGTGCTATTTATTTATAACACTTCGCGATGTCTTGTAAAGAACCGAAACATTGTGCATCGGATGCTTCCTTATTTACTTCGTTATGCAAATCAATTTTCATCGCGACCGAAAACCCGGCATCACAGCGGCGCCGCATTGACTTCACCAGGCCGCGCAGACCTTGCCGAAATGCGCCCCGGCCTGCTGATGACGAAACGCATCGGCCAGTTCGTCCAGCCCGAACGTCCGGTCGAGCACCGGGCGAATGCCAGCCTGGTCGAGCGCCGCGACGTGCTCTTGCTGCTGGCGCCGGCTGCCCACGATCAAGCCCTGCAGGCGCGCCTGCTTCGCCATCAGCAAGGAGGTCGGCACCGTGCCTTCGCGTCCGGTCAACACGCCGATCAGCGCGATGTGGCCGCCCACGCGCACCGCGTCGATCGACTGGGCGAGCGTACCAGGACCGCCGACTTCGATCACGTGATCCACGCCCTTGCCGCCCGTCATGTCGCGCACGAGCGCGCCCCACTTTTCGTGTTGCCGGTAGTTGACCACCTGGTCGGCGCCGAGCGCTTTCGCACGCGCCAGCTTCTCGTCCGACGATGACGTGACGATGACCGAAGCGCCCATCATCCGCGCGATCTGCAACGCCGCGATCGACACGCCGCCGGTGCCGAGCGTCAGCACGGTGTCGCCGGCCTTCAGGCCGCCGTCGACCACCAGCGCGCGCCATGCGGTGAGTCCAGCCGTCGTAATCGTGGCCGCCTCGGCGTAGGTCCAGCCGCGCGGCGCGAGCGTGAAGGCGCTCGCGGGCCGCACGGCGTGCAAAGTCGCGAAGCCATCCGCGCCGTCGCCGGGCGTCTGCGCGAAGTTGCCCACGGCCTGCCACGGCAACCCGTCCGCCCATTGGGGGAAGAAGCACGACACGACGTGGTCGCCGCGCTTGAACTCCGTCACGCCCGCGCCGACCGCCGACACCACGCCTGCGCCATCGGACATCAGCACGCGGCCATCTGCTGTAGGGATCGCGCCGTTGGCGACCAGCAGGTCGTGAAAATTGAGCGACGTAGCGTGAAGCTCCGCGCGGATCTCGCCGGCGCCCGGCGCGCCGGGCTCGGCGATATCGCGCAGCTCGATGCGATCGAGCCCGCCCGGCGCACGCACCACGGCGGCCTTCATGGCCGTGCTCCCTTCGCCTTGCGCGCGGCGTCGACGAGGCCGTCGGGCCAGTCCTGGTGCCCGTTGATCATCGGATTCGGGCGCGTTTTCGCCAGCGTCACAGCCGGTTTGCCCTTCTGCGATTCCTGCGTAAGCACGCGCACGCGGCCGCCGGAAAGGTCTTCGATCAGCCAGGCGTGAATCACATCCAGACGCGTTTGTGCGTCGCCCTCGGCCCAGCCGTGCCACGCCACGCGTGAGGGCTGGCCTGCGGCCGGCGGCACGTGCTCGGTCACTTTGGCCTGCACCGGGAAGCCGAAGGTCTTGAATTGAAAACGCGCGCCCGCGCTCAGCTCGGGCCCCAGGCCGTCGTGGAAGCCGACATCCGCGGAATTGCTGTAATAGCTCGGCCACACGGTCGCGTTGTTGAGTAACGGCCAGACGTCGGCGGTGGAGAGGCCCGCCACGATCACTTCGTTGGAACAGAAGTTATCGGTCGTGCCGGGCAAGTAGTCTTCGGGCCAGAAAATCTCGTTCATGTTCGTTACCTTTCGATGCTGTCGGTTTCGGTGCGGTGGACACGAGAAATCATGCGGGCTATGCTGAAATAAATCCAATCGCGACTCATTATTTCGGCCATAAACCATGTTGATATCAGAATGCTCGATCTGAATCTCTTGCGGGCGCTTGACGCCCTGCTCGACGAACGCAACGTCACGCGCGCCGCGCAGCGTCTGTCGCTCACGCAGCCAGCCGTGAGCGCGATGCTGACGCGTCTGCGTGAGAGTTTCGGCGATCCGCTGTTCGTGCGCTCGCAACGTGGCATCGTGCCGACCGAACGCGCACTACAACTGGCCGCGCCGCTCAAACAGGTGTTGAGCGAAATCGAGCAGATGCTGCAGCCGCAGGCCTTCGTGCCAGCCGAGGCCGAGATGACGCTCACCCTCGCTTCGACCGACTACGCGCTGCGCGCAGTCGTCGTGCCGTATCTCGCGCGGCTGCGGGAAACGGCGCCCGGCGTGCGCGCCGTGATCGTGCCGGTGCAGCACGAGCGTCTGCAGGCGCAACTGGAAAGCGGCGACGTGGATCTGGCCCTGATCACACCGGAGACCGCGCCCGCCGATCTGCATGCGCGGCGCCTCTTCGACGAGCGTTACGTATGCGTGATGCGCGCGGATCACCCCGCCGCCCAGCGGCGGCTCACGCTGGAGCGCTTTTGCGCGCTCGATCATGCGCTGGTGTCGTATGAGGGTGGAAGCCTGAGCGGCGTCACGGACGAGGCGCTGGCGCGCGTGGGTCGCACACGTCGCGTGACGGTGTCGGTGAACAGCTTTCTCGTGCTGCCCGATCTCTTGCTGACGAGCGATCTGATCGCGGTCGTGCCGTCACGGCTTGTGAAGAACGCACCGGGGCTCGCCGTGGTCGAGCCGCCGCTGGCGATACCGGGGTTCACCAAGACGCTCGCGTGGCACGAGCGCACGCATCGCTCGCCAGGGCATCAGTGGGCGCGCGCGTTGTTGTTCGAGACGTGTGAGGCGTTGGCGAGCGACGCGCCGGGGTGATGCCGTCACATCGGCGCGCGTAAAGGCGATCAGCAGGACGGGCTGCCGTTGGCCGTGCAGAACGCCGCGGGCGCACCCGCGATGAGCGGAAGCGGCGTGACGGGTCCTGGCGGTGGCGGCACAATCCTCACGGCGCCGCACCACGAGGTATGGCTGTGCCCCGCGCTGGGCACGCAGGGCGCAACGGCTGCGCGCAGCTCATCGGCCGCTTCCTCGCTCAGTTCGTTGCGCTCGCGCGCTTCGAGCGCGGGCCGCAGCTGGTCGCCCAGCCACGACGCGAACGCGACGACACAGCCCGCCGCGACAGCGAGCAGCATGACCCGCGCCTTGTGCTCGCGCAGCTTGATGAGCAGGCGCAGCGCCGCCGGCCGGCCAGCGTTGGGCGCCTCGCGCCCGGCGGCGGCACGCACTGCCGCTCCTTCGATGATTCTCGTTGCCACTGTCTATTCGTTTTGCTCCTGTGATTGCGCCTGGCGCCCGTATCGGGGCATACGGGTTAACGGCAGGTCGGCGCAATCCGAAAGGGGTGCAACGAAAATATTTGAAAGCCTCAGCGGTCCTCGCGCGAGCGCTCCGCAAACGCGAACACGGTTTCGCGGAACCCTCCACCGGCGGATTGTGCACGGCGGGCTTCGTCACGAGATGCAGCGGCGCGCGAAACGCCTCGTCCCCGGCCACGCGGCAGTAACGCACGCTCTCCTGCTGGTAGCGCCGCATGGAGGCCGGCACGAGCGTCACGCGCCACGAGGTTGATCGCGGTGACCATGCGCGGCACCTCGTCGACCACGCGCAACTGCACGCCATGGGCTTCGCAGGCGCGCACGAAATCGGCGTACATGCCCGACTATGCATCGATCGGCATCGCCGCGCCGCTCATCGTGCTGCTCGCGCGCATCCTGCAAGGGCTGTCGGTGGGCGGCGAGTTCGCCACCGCCGCCTCGATGCTCACCGAGTACGCGCCGCCCGGCCGCAAGATGTTCTATGGCAGCTTCACTCGGGCGGCGCCCAGGTCGCGCATCGCTATGCCATCCTGAGCGCCGCGCCCGAGCAATGCGCCCAACGCGGCGTGCCGCTGCGCTTCGTGATCGCGAATCCCTCTTCCTGGGTGTATTTTGATTCGTTGCGACCGCAACCGGATGGCAGCTTCGCCCCTGCGGATCGCACCGCATGTCCCGACGTCGACGACTGGAAGTACGGCATGTGCAAGCTCCCGCGCTATGCGGCTGCCACGCACGATGCCGCGACGCTCGAGCGCCGCTACGTCGGGCGGGAAGTGATTTATCTGGCAGGCGAGCGCGATTGCGACCCCGCGCACGCGGCGCTCGACCGCTCGTGCGCGGCCAGCGCGCAGGGGCCTCACCGGCTCGCGCGAGCCCTAACCTATTACGCCTACCTGCGCGCGCGGCACCCGCAGTTGCGCCATACGTGGTTCGAGGTGCGGGGTGCGGGCCACAACGCCGAGGCCATGTTCCTCTCCGGGCCCGGCATACGCGCTTTGTTCGGCGCACGTGCCACGATCGACACGGCACGCGCGGCGAGCCAGGCACAGAGCGCAGACGGCGCAGACGATTGAAGCGGGCGGCCGTCGTATCATAGCGGCTCGATTCCCGCCGGCTGCGCGCACTCGCCCGGCCGCCCAACGACCGCCATGAGACGCCTTCCCCCGCTCAACGCCCTGCAGATTTTCGAAACGGTCGCCCGCTACGGCAGCTTTACGCGCGCGGCCGAGCACCTTTGCCTCACACAGGGCGCAGTCAGCCGGCAGATCCTCGCGCTCGAGCAGTACTACGGCCTGCCGCTCTTTCGCCGCTCGTCCAAAGGTCTCACGCTCACCGCCGAAGGCGAGCAACTGCTGCCGGCCGTGCGCGACGGCTTCGGGCGTATCGAAGAAGCCTCGCAGCGCCTCACGCGCCAGCGCACCGAGCTTGCGCTCAAGGTCCCGACCTGCGTGATGCGCTGGATGCTGCCGCGCATCATGCGCTTCCAGAACGAGCACCCCGACCTGCAGATCCAGATCACGACCACCTGGGGGCACGAAGTCGACTTTCAGGCCGAGCCGTTCGACGCGGCGATCATCTACGGTTCGTCGCCCGGCGCCGACGTGCATGCGGTGCCGCTCTTCGACGAATACCTCACGCCCGTCTGCACGCCCGAGGTGCTCTCGCGCCGCCCGCTCGTCAAGCCCGACGACCTCGCGCACCAGACCCTGCTGCACCCCACGCGCGACCACGCTGACTGGCGCCTGTGGCTCGCGCGCGCGGGCGCGAAGAAAGTCGATGCCGATCTCGGTCCCACGTTCGAATCGCTCGATCTCGCGGCCACTGCCGCCATGCAGGGGTTCGGCGTCGCCATCACCGATCGCACGCTCGTCCGCGAGGATGTCGAAACACGCCGCCTCGTCATGCCCTTCGACCTCGCCGTACCCACGGGCTCGCGCTACTATTTCGTGTACCCCGAATGTGTGGCCCAGCAGAACAAGGTGCAGCTGTTCAGCGACTGGATGGGCCGGGACCGCTCGACGCCGTAGCGCGCCATGAGGGCGGCGCATGGTGGCCATGAGAATTAATCGATTGCATGCGGGCTGCTCTTTCGGCGTAATGGGGCGCTCCGCGCAAGGCCCGATCTTCCGGCAACCTCGCATTTGACACACCATGCGGCCGCGCGCCGCCCGAAGGGAGACCGACCATGCAGAGCGCCGCGCAGGCCCGCTCGAAGCTGCCCGATGTAGGCACGACGATTTTCACGGTAATTGGCCAGCTTGCCGCCGAGCATCAGGCGCTGAACCTCTCGCAAGGCGCACCGAATTTCGACCCGAGCGCGAAACTCGTGGATGACGTGGCCGCCGCCATGCGCGCGGGCCACAACCAGTACGCGCCGATGGTGGGCCTGGCCGACTTGCGCGAAGCGCTCGCCGCGAAGTTCGAGACACTCCATGGCGCACACTACGAGCCGTCGAGCGAGGTGACCGTGCTCGCGAGCGCGAGCGAAGGCCTGTACTCGACGATCAGTGCGCTCGTGCATCCCGGCGACGAGGTCATCTACTTCGAGCCCGCGTTCGACAGCTATGCGCCCATCGTGCGCCTGCAGGGCGCGCTGCCCGTGGCGATCAAGCTCGCGCAGCCGCATTTCCGCGTGGACTGGGACGCAGTGAGCGCGGCCATCACGCCGCGCACGCGCATGATCATCGTGAACACGCCGCACAATCCCACGGCCACGATCTTCGGCGAGGACGACATCGCGCGGCTCACGGCGCTCACGCGCAATACCGACATCGTGATTCTCTCCGACGAGGTGTACGAGCACGTGGTCTTCGACGGCGCGCCGCACCGGAGCATGGCTCGCTATCGCGAGCTGGCCGAGCGCAGCGTGATCGTTTCGTCGTTCGGCAAGTCTTATCACGTCACGGGCTGGCGCGTGGGCTATTGCCTTGCCCCCGCCGAACTGATGGACGAGATCCGCAAGGTCCACCAGTTCATGGTCTTTTCCGCCGACACGCCCATGCAGTATGCGTTCGCGCAGGCGCTTGCCGAGCCGAAGACCTATCTGGGACTCGCGGCCTTCTACCAGCACAAGCGCGACCTGCTCGCGCGCGCGCTGGCAGCCTCGCGCTTCGAACTGCTGCCGAGCGAAGGCAGCTTTTTCATGCTCGCGCGCTTCCGGTCTTTCTCCGACGAGCGCGACAGCGACTTCGTGCTGCGACTCATCCGCGACGCCCGCGTGGCGACGATTCCGCTCTCGGCGTTCTACACCGACGGCACCGACGAAGGCGTCATCCGCCTGAGCTTCGCCAAGGATGACGAAACATTGCTCGAAGGCGCACGCCGCCTTTGCGCGATCTAGCGCACTCCATTCGAAACACAACGAACCTGATCGGCAAGGAGATCACCATGAAGCGACTCAACGCGCTCCTCGCGCTGGCATGCATGTGCGGCATACTCGGCCCCGCATCGGCATTCGCCGATACGAACCTGTTGCGCTTCGGCGTCGAGGCGCAGTATCCGCCGTTCGAAGCCAAAGCCGCGGACGGCACGCTGCAAGGCTTTGACATCGACATCGGCAATGCCGTGTGCGCCAAGGCGGGCATGACCTGCAAATGGGTCGAAACCTCGTTCGACGGCCTGATTCCCGCGCTTCAGGGCCGCAAGTTCGACGCCATCAACTCGGCGATGAACGCCACCGAAAAGCGCCGCGAGGCCATCGACTTCACCACGGTGATCTATCGCGTGCCGAGCCGCCTGATCGCGCGCAGTGACAGCGGGCTTGTCGCGACTGCCGCGTCGCTCAAGGGCAAACGCGTCGGCGTGCTGCAATCGTCGATTCAGGAAACCTATGCCAAGGTGCACTGGGAGCCGGCCGGCGTGAGCGTCGTGCCCTATCAGGACCAGAACCAGATTTACGCGGATCTCGGCGCGGGGCGTCTCGATGCAACGCTCGTGCTCGCGCCAGCGGGCCAGAAGGGCTTTCTTTCGCAACCCGAAGGAAAGGGTTTCGCGTTCGTGGGCGAAGCCGTACGCGACGACAAGATTCTCGGCAGCGGCGTGGCGTTCGGCATCCGCAAGGGCGATACAGCCTTGCGCGAGCGCCTGAACGCGGCCATTGCAAAGCTCGAGTCCGACGGCACAGTCACCTCGCTCGCGCACAAATACTTCGGCGACATCGACGTTTCGCCGAAGTAAAACGCCAGCACTCAGGGGCGGCCGTATGGCATGAACGAGCTCAGCGCCGCCCCTCGCGCGAATTGCGGTTCACGGGCTCGTCGTTCTGCGTGCGCTCCTGGTACGCATCGCCGCCCCGGCGGTCCGTGTCCTCCTGGCCGCTCTCCACGTCGCTATGCCCCTGGCGGCCCACCGAGCGCGGCTCGTGCGGATGACGCCGCGCGAGCGGCTCGCTGCCTTCGTGCTGCGGGCTCTTGACGTTCGTACCGTCGTCGTCCGGCGTCTCGTGATGCTTCATGATTGCCTCCTTGTCGGCGCAACGCGCCGCCGCTCATTCGCGCAGCGGCTCGACGCTGCGGGTGGGGTCGAAGTCGGCCCAATGACCTTGCTGCCAACGTCCGTCGGCGCGCTCGATCTCCACGCCGCCCGCCGCGCTCAGTACCTGCGCCGCCCTGTGCTGGGTGCCGGAGCTCACATGCACGGCCACCAGCACGCCGGACTCGCGGGCCTTCGGCGTGCCGTCGGGCTCGTGGCCGACGTCGGGCTGGCGCGCCTTGCCGCCACCCCTCGTCTGCCATAGCGCGCCCGCGAGCGTGCCCACATAGGCGCCGACGCCGGCGGCCACCGCCAGCACCACCAGCGAGTGGAATACGACGTACGAGATCAGCACGCCGAGCACGAGCCCGATCACCGCGCCTCCCGCAGCCCCCGTCGCCGCGCCCAGCGACGTGCCGCGCGCGCCCGGGTCGACGAACTCGTCGCCGCCCACCGGAAAGCGCGCGTGCTGGCCGCTCGGGTTCACGAAGAACGAGGCGACATCCTCGCCGACAAAGCCGTTCGAATGCAGCTTGTCGACGGCCACTTCCGCTTCGTGCAGGGTCGTGAAGCGGCTCGCAACGATCATAGACATGGCTCTCTCCTTGCAGGCTTCGATGAGTGGAAGTTCCTGACCGAGCGCGCACGCGTCGTGCCATTCGCCTGCGCTCGATCCGATGCGCGCCTTCGCCTGCCGCTTGCCGCGTAGCGCATCGGCCGTGCCCAGGCACGGCTGGAACGCCCGATGCGCGCTGTGAAGTCACGCGAAAGCGCACGCAAAAGCGCGCGCAAAAACGGCCATCGAGACGGGAGCCCCTATGAACACCTTCGATTTCGACCAGCGTCTGGAGGAGATCCAGATCGCTGTCGCAAGTATTTTCGAATCGCCCAAGCGGCCGGCGGTCAGCCTCATCGACGAGGGCGAGACGATGGTTATCCAGCTTTCCTGGGTCGTGGACTCGCACCGCGACACCACGCTCGACGCGCGCTGCGCCGCCACGCTTCGCTTCTCGCGCGCGCAACTCGACCGTTACGCCGAGATGGACACGGCGCGCCGGCGCATGGTCCAGCAGCGCATTCGCGAGCGCGTGCGCGAACGCTTCGACGCACGGCAGGTGCTGCCCGCCACCGAGGGCGCGTGCTCGATCGAAATCGACGTCGACGATTCCGAGTTCGAAACGCCCGAAGGCTTTCTTTGAGCCACGCGCACGCCTAACCTGCGGCTGCCGCCGGGCGCTCGACCCGCGAGCGCGACGAAGCGTGCAGCCCGAGGTTCGCCAGCAGCGCGACCAGCGCCGAGCCGATCACGTACCACGCTGGCGCGGCCGGCGACCCGCTCATGCGCACGAACGCCGCGCAGAGCAACGGAGCAAACCCGCTGAACACGACCACCGAAACGTTGTAGGCGAGTGCGATGCCGCTAAAGCGCACCTGCACCGGAAAGAGGTCGGCGAGAACCGCGGCCCACGTGCCGCTTGCGAGCGAGAACACCAGCGCGGCGAACACGAACAGGACGACCACGTTCACGCTGTGCGCCGCGAGCGCCGTATAGAACGGCCAGGCGAGCGCGGCGAGCAGCACGCAAGACACACGCAGCAAGTACCGGCGCGGCACGAAGTCGCCAGCCCAGGCCGCCGCGAGCAGCCCCACCGAACTCACGAGCAAGTACGCATTCTGGGCGAGCGCGGCCTCACGCGGCGCGTATTTCAACGTTTCGATCAGATACGCGGGCATGTGGCCGTAGAGCACGCCGTTGAAGCCCGCCATCACCGCAATCGAAAGCGCGCCGCCCACCACCGCGCCGCGATGGTGGCGCAGCGTTTCGCGAAACGGCTGCTTCACCACGGCGCCCTGCATTTGCCGGAATTCGGGCGACTCGTCGAGATTGCGTCGCAGCAGATACGAAACGATCCCGCACAGGCCGCCCACGAGGAACGCAATGCGCCAGCCGTAGCTCGCGGCGTCGGCGGGGGTGAGCGCAGACTGCACGACGAGATTGACGATCGTCGCGAGCATCACGCCCGTATTGATCGCGCAGACGATCACGCCGGCCGCGAGGCCCGCGCGGCGCGGCGCCGCTTCCACCGCGTAGGTGATCGCGCCGGGCATCTCGCCGCCCACGCAAAAGCCTTGCAGCACGCGCAGGCCGATCAGCGCAACGGGCGCGGCAACGCCCCAATGCGCGTAATTGGGCAACAGGCCGATGCAGATCGTCGCGAGCGTCACGACGACGATCGAGCCCACGAACACGGGCCGCCGCCCGATGCGGTCGCCCAGGCTGCTGAGCACGATGCCGCCGAGCGGCCGGATGATATAGCCGATCGCGAGCACCGAAAACGTGAGCAGCATGCTCACGAGCGGGTCGCTCGCCGGGAAGAATTGCGCGGCGATCGAATGCGCGAAAAAGCCGTAAATCACGAAATCATAGAATTCCAGCGAGCCGCCCAGACTCGCAATGAGGATCATCTTCCATTGGGCGCGGGTCAGGCCAGGCGGCGCGGCGTGCGACGCTGGCAGGGAGGGTGTCGTCTCCATATGCTCTCCTTGTTGATGGACCTGGCGGCGCTTGTGTTTCTGCTAGCGGATCTTCGTCCTGCGCCACTTCTTCAAAATCATCGGCCCGGGCAGCCGCGTTGCATTGCGGACTGCCCGGGCCTTGGGTCAAGCGGCCTCGCGTCGCTGCAGCGCGCACGCAACGCCTGCACGTGCGAGCAGCGCTTCCACGTCGCTCGCGGCGTGCGCGACGCCGCAGACGTAGCGGTCGGGCCGCAGCAGCACGGCGCGCACGCCGGTGTCCGCGAGCCAGGCGCGCAGCGGCTCCCGCGTGGCCGGCACGATCGCCACGCGCTCACGTTGGGCTGCGTTCGTCAGCGCGCTCTGCGCGTGTTGCGCAAGCGCTTCGTCGACGATCAGCGCGAAGCGATAACCGACGGCGTCGTCGAGGCGCGAGCCGTCTTCGAACACGGGTTGCGGCCCGATATCGCCGCCCGCCGCACCGGCGTGCCAGCCCGGACCCAGACGCGGCTGGGGCGTGCGAAATTCGCGAATCGCCGCCGTCATCTCGCGGTCGCGCGCGGCAACGGCGTCGCTGTCGGTGGCCTGGATCACGCCGCCTAGCTGCACCGCCGTTTCGATGAACGTGCGCACGTGCGGCTCGCGCTCGCTCTCGTAGGTGTCGAGCAGCGCGTCGGGCAGCGCGCCGTCGATCACGTCGGCGAGCTTCCATGCGAGGTTCGAGGCGTCGCGTATGCCCGCGGCCATGCCCTGCCCCATGAACGGCGGCGTCTGATGCGCGGCGTCGCCCGCGATCAGCAGCCTGCCGCGCCGCCAGCCCTGCGCGATCACCGAATGGAACGTGTAGATCGCCGAGCGTTCGAGTTGCGCGTGCGCCGGCGTGATCCAACGCGCGAGCCGCTCCCAGATCCATTGCGGCGTGCCGATGCGGCGCTCGTCGTCGCCCGGCATCACCATGATTTCCCAGCGGCGGCGGTTGTGCGGCCCACGCGTGTATGTGGTCGGCCGCGCGGGGTCGCAGTACTGGATCGAGTAGTCGCCGAGATCGGCGCGCTCGCCCTCCAGCAGCACGTCCACCACGACCCAGCGCTCATGTGATTTCAGGTCGGCCAGCTCAGTGCCGATGAAGCGGCGCACGGTCGAGCGCGCGCCGTCGCAACCCACCACGTAGCGCGCCGTGGTGTGGGCAAGGCGCCCTTGCGCCATATCTTCGAAACGGATGCGCACGTGGTCGTCGCATTCGTCGAGCGCGAACACTTCGTGACGCAGGTGCACGTCGGCGCCGCCGCGCGCGGATAGTTGCGCACGCAACGCCCGTTCGAGATCCGGCTGATGGAATTTGTAGCTTGCGCACCAGCCTTGCGGGCCGATGCCGCCGGGCCGGGTCCAGTCGATCATCAGCTCGCCGCGCGCATTCAGGAACTTCATGCCGGGGCCGACGAACAAATTGGGCAGCAGTGTCTGCGCGATTCCCGCCGCCTGAAACACGCGCATGCATTCGCCGTCGAAGTGCACGGCGCGCGGCAGCTGGAACACGTCCTTGTCGCGCTCGAACACCACGACTTTCAGGCCGCGCAGCGTGAGCAGATTAGCGAGCGTCGCGCCGGTCGGCCCGAAGCCGATAATCGCGACGTCATAGTCTGGCTCCGAATTTGATTTGCATACCGAATTGTCTACGACATCCTTCATCCCATTCACCTGATCCGTGGCTAACTGAGTGAAAACTACGTGGATGACTGCGCCGCCCGCATCGCGCGGGCGGCGTCCTGCGGCTTACGCTTCGTCCGCGACGGGGTTCCTGAGTGTGCCGATGCGATCCACCTCGACTTCCACCACGTCGCCATGCTTCATGAAAAGCGGCGGATTGCGCTTCGCGCCCACGCCGCCGGGCGTGCCGGTCACGATCACATCGCCGGGGAAGAGCGGCGTGAAGGTGGAGAGATACGCGATCTGCTTCGCAATGCCGTGAATCAGCATCTGCGTGGTCGCGCGCTGCACTTCCTGGCCGTTCAGACGCGTAACCAGCGTCATCAGCGCGTTCGGCTCGATCTCGTCGCTCGTGACCATCCACGGGCCGAACGCACCCGTGCGGTAGAAGTTCTTGCCCGGTCCCCATTGGCCCGTGTGGCGCTGCCAGTCGCGCACCGAGCCGTCGTTGTAGCAGCTGTAGCCCGCGATATGACGCCACGCGTCGGCCTCGGCGATACGCCGGCCGCCCTCGCCGATGATCACGGCGATCTCGCCTTCATAGTCGAACTGCGTGGACTCGCGCGGACGCAGCATGGGCTCGCCGGCGCCCACCTGCGAAGCCGGCAGCCGCATGAAGATCACGGGCTGCTCGGTGGTCTCGCGGTTGGTCTCCTTCACGTGCTCCGCGTAGTTCAGGCCCACACAGAAGATCTGCTGCGGATTCGCAATGACGGGCTCGAGCGTGACTTCGGCGAGCGGATAGTCGCCCTGGCCTTCGTTCGCGGCCCGTTCCGCTTCGGCGAATGCACCGGCGGCGATCAACGACTTGAGGTCGGCATAGCGGCCGCCCAGGCGCTTCTTGAGGTCGTACACCGCGCCGTCGCGCACGACGCCGAACGACGAACCTTCATGGGTGGAAAAGCTGGCGAGTTTCATGATGCTCCAATGAGAAAGAGGGTATTCGGTGGAAATGGGGGGCGCGTATTTCTTGTGCGTTTATCGTATTTTGAGAATACACTACGTAAAACGCACAGTACAACGTGATTTGCATCAGGGTTTATCACTATCACTGGAGACAGCATGACTCTGCCGAACACCGAACCAACCACCAGACGAACCGGCCTCACGCTCAGCCACATGGGTTTTTACGTGAGCGACATGGCGAAGGTCGAAGACTTCTATACGCGGGTGCTCGAATTCACGGTCACGGACCGCGGCACGCTGCCCTCGCCGCGCGGCACCGTCAGCCTCGTCTTTCTCAGCCGCGATCCCCGTGTGCATCACCAGATCGTGCTGGCGAGCGGCAGGCCCGAGCGGTTGGCGTTCAATCCGATCAACCAGATTTCGCTGGAGGCGGACAGCCTCGCCACGCTCAAGCACTTTCACCGGCGCTTTGTGGAGGAAGGGATGGAGGAGATCGTTCCGGTCACGCACGGCAATGCGATCTCGTTCTACGCGCGCGACCCGGAGGGCAACCGGCTGGAGATCTTCATCGACACGCCGTGGTACGTGGATCAGCCCATGCGTGTCGCCGTGGACTTTACGCTGCCCGACGACGCGTTGCTCGCCGAGGTCGAGCGCCATGCGAGCACGTTGCCGGGCTTCCGGCCGCGCGCGGTGTGGGAGCGGGAGATGGCGGCGCGTATGGGCGTAGCGTGACGCCGCGCCGTCTTATGACTCGATCAGTGCACGCACGCGCGTGGAAATGCGCGCGGCGGCTTCCTTCACGGCCTCGACCACGCGCTCGAGGTTGAAGAACGCGAGGCGCTGCTCGGGCACGACGAGCGCAAGCGCGGCCACGGCTTCGCCCGATGCGTCGGTGAACAGCGGCGAAGCGACGGCGGACATGCCCGCTTCGAGTTCGCCCTTCGAGAGATAGAAGCCCGCGCGGCGGATCTTGAGCAGGCTCGCGCGGAATTCTTCGAGCGAGCCGCCGAGTCCGCTGGCCGCGATGTCTTCGGGGTACTGCTCGAACAACGCGGCGAGTTTCGCCTTGGGAAAGGTCGAAAGGATCGCCTTGGGCGCGGCGCCAAGAAAGAGCGGACGCGGACGGCCACGTCCGTAGCGCAGGTCGAATGCGGCGTCGTGCGATTCGCGGTGCGTATCGACGAGCTCGTTGCCGTACCAGCGCGACATGACGGCGTCGAAGCCCGATTGCTCCGCCAGCTCGCGCATGATCGGCTGCCCCGCTTTCAACAGCGGATCGGAAATGCGCAAATGGTAGTCGAGCGTGATGATGCGCGGGCCGAGGCCGTATTCGCCGCCCACGAAGCGCAGCAGCATGCCCGTATCGACGAGTTCGCGCAGATAGCGGTAAGCGGTCGGCACCGAGCATTGCAGTTCGGCCGCCACCTGTTCGGCGGAAAGAAAAGGCCGCGCCTCGGAAAAGAGTTCGAGGATGGACAGCAGTTTCGCAATGCTCGACAAAGGCCGGTCTCCGGTCACGCGTGGGGTGGCCAATTATAGCGGCACGCTTCACTGCGTTCGTGCCCCGCAAACCGGCGGCACCATGCAAAACCGCCGCATTGCAGGGCACGCTTTACACGTGCCTTGCAATGCGGCGGTCGGTATGGATTACCGCTGCCGCATGCATCGCGCATCGCCCAGGCGAAAGTCGCCTGACATCATTCATGCAAGATACATGTTTAGCATAGCTTTATTGCATATGCTGTCCGCCGTTGATAGGAATATTTGCGCCCGTCACGAAGCCCGCTTCGTCCGAACACAGGAACAGCACGAGCGCCGCGACTTCACCGGGGTTGCCGAGGCGGCCCATCGGGATCTGCGGCAGAATCTTCGAGTCGAGAATGTCCTGAGGAATGGCGGTCACCATCTTCGTGGCGAGGTAGCCCGGCGAAATGGTGTTCACGGTCACGCCCTTGCGGGCCACTTCCAGCGCGAGCGACTTCGTGAAGCCGTGCATGCCGGCCTTCGCCGCGGCGTAGTTGGTCTGGCCGACCGAACCCTTCGAACCGTTCACCGACGAAATGTTGATGATGCGGCCCCAGGCGCGCTCGACCATGCTGTCGCACAGCGGCTTCGAAATATTGAAGATCGAGTCGAGATTCGTGCGCAGCACGGCGTCCCAATTGACCTTGTCGAGCTTGCGGAAGGTCATGTCGCGCGTGATGCCCGCGTTGTTCACGAGAATATCGACAGGGCCGATCTCGCTCTGGATCTTCTGCGCGCCGCGCTGGCACGAATCATAGTCCGCGACGTCCATGCCGTAGGCGTGGAATTCGCGGTCGGTCTCCTTCATGCGCGCCAGCCAGTCCTTCGCGCCTGCGTTATCGGGCGAGTGCGTCACCACGACGCGATAACCCGCGTCGTGCAGTTTCACGCTGATGGCCTCGCCAAGGCCGCCCATGCCACCTGTCACCAATGCAATACGATTAGTCATCCTATATATCCGCGAGAGTTGAGCGTCATTAAAACCGTGGCGTTACGCGCTACGCGTGCAGGCGCCACATACACCGTTGCCCGGCTTCATCCTTCCACCCAGGAAAAAGACAGGCGAATGCCGCGCGGCTTCTGATCAATTTCTAGTATTGCGCGTGGTTGCTGCTACTGGCGGCTCGCCGCTGCTTCTCGCGCGACGAGCCGCTTGCTGCCTGGTTGCTACCCGGCTTCCCGCCTTGAAAGCGGGATCAAGCTGGAATCAAGCGCGCTCGAGCGCGAGCGCCACGCCCATGCCGCCGCCGATGCACAGCGA